>DASQFK010000249.1:0-4798 GCA_035633175.1 Methylotenera sp. | reverse complement strand
ACGCCTTTTTTAGTCGCTGCTATTTTGGCCTACATTTGCGATCCGCTAGTTGATAAATTGAGTGGTGTGGGCAAAGGAAAGTTTGCTATCGGCCGCACATTTGCAACTGTTCTGGTGATGACAGCTATTTTGGGCGGCATTGCTTTACTGTTTTTAATTCTAGTTCCGCTACTGCAAAAAGAATCATTTTTGATCGCGGAACGGTTACCTACTGTACTTAACAATATTCGCAATACGGTAGAACCCTGGCTACAAGCAAAGTTTGGGATTAGTTTTGCCATTGATAGCGCACAGATCCAGCAAATTATTACCAAAAACTGGAAAACAGCCGGAGACATTTTGGGCAATGTACTTATCGTGGCCGGAAATCACGGCATGGCGTTAATCGGTATTATTGCTAATATTTTGCTACTGCCAGTCGTATTATTTTATTTACTACGTGACTGGGATAGATTAGTCGTAAAAATCGGTGAATTAATTCCGCTGGAATGGCATGATAAAACCGTTAATATGGCAAAAGAAGTAGATGATGTGCTGGCGGCATTCTTGCGTGGTCAACTCAGCGTTATGCTCGCCATGAGTATTTTTTATGCCGCGGGCTTATGGTTAGCCGGGCTAGATATGGCACTACCGATAGGCTTAATTGCAGGCTTACTCGGATTTGTACCCTACTTAGGTTTTGCTTTTGGCGTCGTATTGGCATTAATTGTCGCAGCATTGCAATTTACCAGCATAAGCCAAGTGGTGCCGGTTGCCGTTGTATTTGGTTTAGGTCAATTAGTAGAAAGCTATATACTTACTCCGCAACTAGTGGGCAATCGTATCGGTTTACACCCGGTAGTCGTGATTTTTGCATTGCTTGCCGGCGGACAATTATTCGGTTTTGCAGGTGTGTTACTCGCACTGCCTGTAAGTGCTGCACTCGCGGTCGCTTTGCGCCACACCAAAGACAATTATCTCAATAGCGATACTTATCTAAAATAGCTGTATTCTCTACTTAAACGCATGAAACAACTTCTACTTGATATCAAACCGACGGCGCCGCCTACGCTGCACAATTTTGTAATTGGCCGCAATGCAGAGGCACTTGCCAGTCTGGAAGCTGTTTTTTCTGATACTGCGCAATCAAGTTTTATTTACCTGTGGGGCGAAGCGGGTAGTGGCAAAAGCCATCTACTGCAAGCATGTAAAACATTAAACGCGCATATTGCAGATGACGTGCATTTATTAAACGCAGAAGCACAAATTGATTTATTTAACTCTTATAACCAGCTTAAAGAATCTGGCGGTCTATTGATTACTGCCGGCTTACATGCACCCAATCAAATGGGCTTGCGGGATGATTTAGCTACCCGCTTGGCTTGGGGCTTGGTATATCAGCTGCAACCGCTCAATGATGCAGAAAAAGCCTTGGCTTTGAATAATCATGCCGCTGAACGCGGCATGCGCTTGCCAAGTGAAGTGGTAGATTACTGTCTGCGTTATTTAAAACGGGATTTATCGACCTTGATGTCTACCCTGGATGCGCTTGATGAGTGGTCACTTACTACCAAAAAACCCGTTACTGTACCTATGTTGCGGCAATTACTGCAATTTCCGCTCAATTTATAAAGTTATCAGAATCTTATGTTACGTGTTACCGAAATCAAACTCCCGCTTGAACTTAATCCAGATGAGGTAGTGAGTAAAATCAATGCGGCCCTGATTAAGAAGTTAGCAATCAATGCCGCCGACTTAGTTGAATTCACTATTTTTAAACGCGGTGTAGACGCGCGTAAAGCCAATGCGATTTTGTTGGTTTATTCTTTGGATGTCACAGTTAAGGGTGAAGCCAAAGTATTGGCTAGATTAAAAAAAGACCCGCATGTAAAAATTGCACCAGACGCCTCGTACAAGTTTGTTGCCAATGCACCAGCAACCATTAAACATAGACCTGTCGTTGTCGGCTTAGGCCCAGCAGGATTATTTGCCGCATTAATCTTAGCGCAATCCGGCTTTAAACCACTGGTATTAGAACGTGGAAAAGCGGTGCGTGAGCGCACCAAAGACACATGGGATTTATGGCGAAAATCTAAGCTTAACCCGGAATCGAACGTGCAGTTTGGCGAAGGCGGCGCAGGTACGTTTTCTGACGGCAAGCTTTACAGCCAAATCAAAGACCCGAAACATTACGGTCGCAAAGTGTTACAAGAATTTGTAAAAGCTGGCGCACCTGAAGAAATTTTATACGTCAGCCATCCGCATATCGGTACGTTTAGATTAGTCGGCATGGTTGAAGAAATGCGCAACACTATCACTGCACTGGGCGGAGAAATTCGCTTTCAAAGCAAAGTGGATGACATTGAAATTGCAACTAACGGTCAAGGTCAAAATGAAGTGCAAGCTTTGGTGCTGGCGAGTGGCGAGCGCATTGAGACCAATCATGTGGTTTTAGCTGTGGGACATAGCGCGCGCGATACCTTTGAGATGATTTACAAACGCGGCGTATTTGTAGAAGCCAAACCATTTAGTATCGGTTTTAGAATCGAGCATCCACAATCACTCATCGACCATGCGCGCCATGGCCCAAATGCACAGCACCCAATTCTAGGCGCGGCTGATTATAAATTGGTACACCATGCAAGTAATGGCCGTAGCGTATATAGTTTTTGTATGTGTCCCGGCGGAACGGTAGTTGCAGCAGCGTCTGAAGAAGGGCGAGTGGTGACTAATGGCATGAGCCAATATTCACGTAACGAACGCAATGCAAACGCAGGTATTGTGGTGGGCATCACACCGGAAGTCGATTTTCCAGAGCATCCACTGGCAGGAATGGAATTACAACGGAAATGGGAGAGCCAAGCGTATTTGCTAGGCGGTAGCAATTACAAAGCGCCAGGACAGCTGATAGGCGACTTTCTGTCGAATCAACCTTCTACAAAATTTGGTGAAGTAACGCCTTCTTATACGCCAGGCGTGCATCTCACAAACTTAGATACCGCACTGCCCGACTTCGCAATCACGGCGATTCGCGAAGCGATTCCGCAATTCGCCAAGCAGATTAAAGGCTTTGATATGGCGGATGGCATACTGACAGGTGTTGAAACTCGCACCTCGTCGCCTATACGCATCAAACGTAACGATGATGACTTCCAAAGCATCAACACAAAAGGCTTATACCCTACTGGTGAAGGCGCTGGCTATGCGGGTGGTATTTTATCTGCTGGCGTAGATGGTATTAAAGTGGCTGAGGCGGTGGCACTAAGTATTGCGAATGGATAGCTATAAGCTCGACATGGAAAACGAATTAACCTAGGGTAACTGCAATATCTTGCGTTGCTGTTGCACCTAAATTATCGTGCCAAGTAACTGCTAACGTATCTCCTACTTTTGCGCCTTTTAACCTAAAAGTAAGGTAAGGATTTTTAGAAATACCCGTACCCCACTGCGCTTCCAGTACTGGCTTCCCATTCAATGTAGCGGTCACTAACTGCACAAAATGCGCGGGAATCAACTGATCATTATCATCTTTTTTACGACCAGTTTCCATAGGATGACTCATGAGCACTTTCACCTCAACGTAGTCGCCTTTTAACTGCGCACGCATTTTCATGTTGCTGTCCATTAAACTTCCCTACTTAAATTTAAAACTGTGATTTTAAATTTTTATTTAAAACTGGGAATTAAAATTCAAAATCCAAATCGCGCGGCATTTAGCCACAGCCATTTTCTAAAACTACCACATTACGCGCATTCGTAAAGTATTGGCCATCCGCTTTTACCACCACTTTAATATCTGACGTGTCTGCCATCTTAATGCGCGTCACTACAAAAGGTTCAGCGCCATTACTAAACTTAAAAGTAGCAATTAAAGGCGTTGGATTTTTTTCTACCAATATGGCGATTGACTCAGTATTGGTAATATTGCTTTTGATTTCTACCTGCACAATCGCGCCATTTTCTGCGTGGTCTGGAGCATTAATTAAAATATCCTGGCTAGTCAATTCGTTAGCAATATCCAAGTTTTTGGTCGCATCATTTAACTTAACAGTTTCAAAAGCCGCTTTATTCCAAACCGCAGCTAAAGCATTAAGAGGCGCAAGCACTAACAAACTGATGAGGCTCATTACAAAATTTCTACGTTGCATCATTTACTCCATCACTTTATTCAATATAACGACTAAGTATCCTTAAAATTTCGCTTTTTTCTCATCACCTTGCATACGTCTTAATTCATTCAAGCGCGCTTCTACAATCGATTTCTGGTAAAAATCGCCATCGTTCGCTTTAACTGCCAATTCCATCTGTTCTATGGATTTCACCAAATCATACTTTCTGTAATATGCTTCACCTTGCGCCTGATGGCTAAGCAGTGCCTTGTTTTGCATCGCGTAAGCTTTTGCCATTAACTCATACAAATAGGCATCATCGGGATACAAAGCCTGCTTTTCTTTAGTCAGTTTTGCGGCGCTATCCGCTTGTTTTACGGCTAAATAATGTTCTGCATACCCGTAGATCAGTGCACGATTATCAGGAAACAATCGTAATGCGGCAGCATATTGCTGAGCCGCTAGTTGCGGGTTATTTTTGGCCACAGCTAAACGTGCACTTAAATTCTCGATCATGGGATGTTGCGGTGCATTCTTTTTAAGCCACGTAATTTCTTTTTCGGCGGGTACTAATGCATTTTTGCGTATTAACGCTACAGCTAAACCGTAGTGCTCCGCGGCTTCATTTTTATACCGATGTTCACGAATATTTTGCTCAAACAAATCAATATCCGATTGCACATTGCCCGAACCTGCCAGTAATTTAGCAC
>DASQFK010000248.1:0-1699 GCA_035633175.1 Methylotenera sp. | reverse complement strand
TTTATATATCAATACTAATAAAATCCTGAGGTTTTGTTAAACTAGATAGTCGATTGGCTGTCTTTGGTTGCATGGTTTATACAAAATCTCTGGTTTGGTTCAGGCGTGATTTACGTGATTATGATCACGCCGCACTCTATCGCGCACTCAAAACATCAGCACAAGTATATTGCACTTTTATATTTGAGACCGATATCCTCGACCATCTGCAAGATAAGGCAGATCGCCGTGTTGAATTTATCTGGGAAAGCATCAATGAGTTAAAAACCGCCTTGCAGGTAAAAGGCGGCGACCTCATTGTCTTACAGGCAAAGCACAGGACGAAATTCCACAATTAGCACGTTCACTGCAGGTTGAAGCAGTCTTCACCAATCATGACTATGAGTCCAATGCCATTGCACGTGATGAGTATGTCAATAGCGAACTAAAAAAATGATATCGCTTTTCACCATTTCAAAGACCAAGTCATCTTTGAAAAAAGTGAAATTTTAAATATGGCGGGTAAGCCCTACAATGTCTTCACGCCATATAAGAGTATGTGGCTTAAAACGGTAAATGACTTTTATGTAAAACCTTACCCAGTTGATAGCTATACGCAACACCTAGCCCAGCCAACACCTAGCGTGTTGCCAAGCTTGGAAAGCATGGGTTTTCAGCGTACCAATTTATCCAATATGCGCCTTCCTACTGGCATGCAGGGTGGATTAGCACTGTTTGACGATTTCAAGCAGCGTATGAGTCGTTACAAATGAGTCGCTACAAAGAAGTGCGCGATTTCCCTGCAATTAAAGGGGTATCTTTCCTATCGGTGCATCTACGCTTCGGTACCGTTTCTATCCGCCACTTAGCACGTGAAGCGATGCAGGCTGCTAACATTGGCAGCCAGGGCTGGCTTGATGAATTAATCTGGCGCGACTTTTACTTTCAAATTCTGCATCACAACCCAAATGTCGCCACAGGAAAAGCCTTTAAAGCAGAATATGAGGAGCTGCCATTCCCTAATGATACAGCGCTATTTCAAGCTTGGTGTGATGGGAAAACAGGCTATCCATTAGTGGATGCAGCGATGCGGCAACTCAATACCACAGGATTTATGCACAACCGTTTACGCATGGTGGCAGCGAGCTTTTTAGTAAAAGATTTGTTAATTGACTGGCGTTGGGGTGAACGCTATTTTGCAGAAAAACTGATTGATTTTGATCTAAGTGCCAATAATGGTGGCTGGCAATGGGCGGCCAGTACAGGTTGTGATGCGCAGCCATGGTTTAGAATTTTTAATCCCATTACCCAAAGTGAGCGCTTTGACGCACAAGGTAGATTTATTCGTAAATATGTACCCGAGTTAACACAATGCAACGACAAGGAAATACATGCACCTTGGCTAATTCCCCCGCTTCGTCTACAAGCGCTAGCCTTGGTTCTCGGCAAGGATTACCCCCACCTCTAGTCGATCTCGCCACGCAGCGAGCATTGGCATTAAATTTATATAAGAGCGCCTCATCGAACGACATCGCTATATAACATTAACCATGTGAATGCCAAATAAATTTTGTTGTATTTTTGCAACACTAAATTCAGATGCTTCATAAGGTAAATTTATATGAGTGGACAGAAATCATGCAGTCATGAATAATTCAATACGAGTGTAATTACGTTAAAAGAAATATAAAATGCATATAAAAATACCAAATTTAGTTAT
>DASQFK010000247.1:0-7648 GCA_035633175.1 Methylotenera sp. | reverse complement strand
TAAATAAGCCACTTTTTTTGTTACCTTCCATTACCTACCTAGATCTTGAAACAACGGGCGCAACACCTTTTAAAGACCGCATCACAGAAATAGCCCTGGTACGGTTTGATAACGGTATTGAAGTTGCGCGCTGGCAAACATTGGTGAATCCTGAGCAGCCTATCCCTGTTTTTATTCAACAACTGACAGGTATTAATGATGAAATGGTAGCAAATGCACCAAAGTTTGCCGAGGTTGCAGACCAGCTTTTAAGTTTTCTGGAAGGTTCTGTACTGGCTGCGCATAATGTGCGCTTTGACCATGGTTTTATTAAATCTGAATTTAAGCGGCTAAATTACACATTACGGCAAAAAGTCATCTGCACCGTCAAGCTCTCTCGCTTGTTATATCCACAGCATCGTAGTCATGGTTTAGATGCGATTATGTTACGACACAATATCACGAGCATTGCGCGCCATCGCGCCATGGGAGATGTTGAAAGTATCTTGGCATTCCTAGCGTCTGCAAAATTAGAACTAGGTGATGCAGCGATTATGAGTGCCGCAACACAGCTCATGCGTAGCCCCGTATTGCCGCCACATTTAGATGCAAATTTGTTGGAAGACATGCCTGAAACGCATGGTGTTTATTTATTTTATGGCGAGAGCCATTTGCCAATTTATATTGCTAAAAGTGCAAATATTCGTGCGCGCGTCTTGTCTCATTTTAATAGCGATCATGCCTCCACTAAAGAATTGCGTTTCAGCCAAGAAGTTAAACATGTGGAATGGATAGAAACGGCGGGTGACTTTAGCGCGTTGTTATTAGAATCCCGTTTAATAAAAGAATATCAGCCTATTTATAACCGTCAGTTACGTACTGAACGCCAACTATGGTACTGGAAGCTTAATACCGACCGCATGGCAAATCCAATAGTAACGCTGGTCAATGGAGATGAGATTAATCCAGTTGAATTAAACCAATTTTTTGGTACTTTTAAGAGTGAGCGTCAAGCCGTAGAAGCGTTGTGTAAGCTTGCTGAAGCACATAAGCTATGCCCTATAGTGCTGGGCTTAGAGGCTGGGACGGGTGCTTGTTCTGCTAGAAAATTACAGCAATGTAAAGGCGTATGTAGTGGCGGGGAAGCTGCTGAAATACATTATCTGCGGTTACAGCAAGCGCTTATTTCTCAGAAACTAAAAACATGGCCGTTTGCTGGAAAAATTGGGTTACGTGAGCATAATAATGAAAATAATATAACGCAAATTCACATTTTTGAGTACTGGTGCTATTTAGGTGCCACAGAAAATACACAGGATTTATCGGAAATACTAACGCAAAAAACTGACTTCAAATTTGATTTAAATACATACAAAATATTACTTAAGGCTTTTAGTAATCCGAAGACAGAAATCATTAGTTTGCCAAACTAAATATCTAATTAATATAGCGTGGTAGCTATCCATTTCGTGATGCTGCATTACTCGCAAGCGTCTTGCATGCATGAGTTGTTCATCATTAAAACAAACGGTATCGGGTATAATTGCTGGCTATGATACAAATTATTATTTTAGTAATCGCGCTAGCTATTCTATTGCTGCTGCTATTCCAGGAGTGGCGTAACGGCCAGATAGATAAAAATCTGGTGATTTTGCAGCAGTTAGAAGAAAAGCATCGTGAGATGCTGCGCGACCTTAACGACGGTTTAAATAAACTGGGGGATCGCTTGAGTGCCTCATCAAGTGATATTAGCGAGCGCCTGCGTATGAGTGTAGCGAGTGAACTGCAGGCGACACGTGAGGCTATGCAGCAGCTACAGTTAGCGCAAAATACCAGTTTGGCACTTACGCGTGAAACCGTGCTGGAGAAGTTGCATATCACGCTCGCTGAGCAAGGCAAAGCCGAGCAGGAATTGATTCAAACCACCATGCGTAATGCGACCGCAATCCTCACGCAAACTATTGAAAATCTAAGCAAAACGGTGGATGGCCGCCTGGAAGTGATCGGTGGCAAGGTTTCAGAACGCTTGGACGAAGGCTTTAAGAAAACCAACGAAACGTTTGTTAGTGTGATGGAACGCCTAGCCACCATAGACGAAGCGCAAAAGAAAATTGATGGTCTTACCGTGAACATGGTCAGCCTGCAGGAGTTGTTGGGTGATAAACGCAGTCGCGGGGCTTATGGTGAGGTCCAACTTGAAAGCTTAGTGCGTAATGTGATGCCTGTGAATACTTTTAGTATGCAGCATACCTTTGAAAATGGATCACGTGTGGATTGCGCGCTGTTTCTGCCAGAACCAACAGGAACAGTGGCTGTAGATAGTAAGTTCCCACTCGAAAATTACCACAGAATGTTTGATAGCAGTTTGAGTGATGCTGAACAAAATATTGCTAAAAAGCAATTTAAAGCAGATATTAAAAAGCATGTTGATGATATTGCCAGCAAGTATATTATCCCTAATATAACGAGTGACGGCGCAGTGATGTTTATTCCGGCTGAGGCTGTATTTGCAGAGATTCATGCTTATCACCGTGAAGTCATCGAATATGCCATGGTCAAGCGCGTTTGGTTAGTATCACCTACTACGCTAATGGCGGTGCTGAATACTGCGCGTGCCGTGCTTAAAGATGTTGAAATGCGTAAACAGGTACATATTATTCAGTCTGAGTTAGGCAAGCTAAGTAAAGATTTTTCACTGTTTGATAAGCGCATGAAAAGCCTTGCCGATCACATTAGGCAAGCAAGTAAGGATGTGGATGATGTACATATCACTAGTAAGAAAATAACGGCGGGGTTTGCCAAGATCGAGCGTGTTGAACTAGCTAATCAAACACCTGACCTACTCGAAACGGATTTACTTGATGTGTTGGATGAGTCTGAATTATTAAGTGATAAAAAAGATTAAGTAAGTAATTAATATAACACCATGAAAATTAAAATATTTTATTTTGCTAGACTCAAAGAAACGCTTAAGTTTTCTACTGAAGATTTAGAGTTGCCAGATGATGAATATGCCGGGCTGACGGTACTTAAGTTAAAGGCTCACTTAGCTAAACGCAGCGATGTTTGGCAACAAATGTTATTGGGTAAATTAAAGGTTCGCGGTGCCATTAACCATGAGTTAGTGGACGATAGTGCTGCGTTATCAGATGGCGATGAAGTTGCTTTTTTTCCGCCAGTTACTGGGGGTTAAGTTTTTAAATTACTATGACCATACGCATACAAACTCAAGATTTCGATGCTGGTTTAGAGATTAAACAGCTTCGCCATGCGCGTAAAGATACTGGCGCCGTTGTGAGTTTTATTGGACAAGTACGAGATATCAACGAAGGTGATACGGTTTCACTTTTAACATTAGAACATTATCCAGGCATGACGGAAAAAGCCTTGCAGTCGATTACTGACCAAGCTAAAAGTCGCTGGGATATATTTGATGTGTTGATTATTCACCGTGTGGGTACAATGCAGCCTTCTGATCAAATCGTATTGGTTGCCGTCATTAGCGCCCATCGCGGCGAGGCATTTAAGGCATGTGAATTTATAATGGATTATTTAAAAACGGAAGCGCCATTTTGGAAAAAAGAAGTGACGCAGCAAGGCGATAAAACTGCAGAGCGTTGGGTGGAAGCAAAAATCACAGATGATGAAGCACGCCAACGATGGGCCAAGCCTTATTGATGCTGAATATTATTAATTATTACAGTAATCAGCATCTAGCAATAAAATTGATTAAAACCTATCTTTAAGAATCTATGTCACAAAACACAACCTTGCATATATTAACGCCGCAGCAATTAACCCTCAATATCTCTGCTAAGCAATTTAGCTTTGCGGACACGTCTGAGTTGATTTTTGCTGAAAACAAAAGCGCACAATATCAAGCTTGGGTTGCTCAATTTGAGGCTAAAAAAGCCGCTGAATTTGGGTTAAGTATCAAACAGCCAGGCTTTAATCTGTTGGCATTAGGAGAGACTGGCACGGGGCGCACCACACTCATGTTAAGTGCAATGCATGAAGCTGCGGTCAATCACGCTGTGCCTCATGCCGCAGTTAAAGACATCATCGCTTTATATCAATTTGATGTGAGCGGAAAACCGTTATTCTTAAAGTTACCAGCTGGCGTAGGTGCACAATTAAAACTAGCGCTAGACCAGTTTGTACGTCAGTTAGCCAAAGAATTGGCTAGTTTGCTTGAGGCTAAAACCAAAGAAAATTCCTCAGCGCCTATCCAGGCATTTTTAGAAGGTCAAGTGAGCACTATTAAAGCCGCTATGGCGCCATTTTTAATAGAGAGTGATGCTAATCAAACGCTAAAAAACTACTTTCAGTTACTGCAAAAAGATGTTTTAGATTATCTAGAAGCTTGGCAACCTAATACTGGTGGCGATGGTGACAACGGTCTAGAGGCGCTGCTAAGCGAAAGTTTCTTTGGCCGGTATCGTGTTAACGTGCTGGTAGAGCATCAAGCAGGTCAAGCTGCGCCAGTGCTGTATGACAATGACCCTAGCTTGCAATCTTTATTCGGTGGGGTAGAGAGTGCTGGCGAATCCAGTGGCATTCCAGATTTTATGCGATTACGTGCAGGCAATCTATTGCGTGCTGATGGCGGGACTTTGCTCCTGCATTTACGCGATATTCTCGCAGATGAATCAAGTGGGTCGCAGCTTCTGGAGAAACTGCATCGTTTTTTACGTAACGGTACATTACAAATTGAAGATTTAAGCAGTAGCAGCAGTCAAGGTAATAGTTTTGTGAGCACGCAGGCAGCTATTCCAGTTTCTGTGAAATTGGTACTGATTGCCACGCGTGAAGATTATTACCAGTTGATGGATGAGAAAGTTGATTTTTTCAGTTACTTTCCTATCAAAATCGAATTTGCAGAAAAAGTAAAAGCAAGTAGCGAAATTTATGCTGCCTATGCAGCATTTATTGCACAGAAATGTCAGCAGTTCAATTGTCGTCACTTCTCTGCTGAGGCTGTAGCAGGCTTGCTACAAGCCATGCATAAATTACAAGAAGACCAGACACGCATCAGCACACAGTTTGCAGTGCTGGAGAAGTTAATCCTGGAAAGCGCTGCTGCGGCAGATTTACGAGACGCTGAGTTAGTAGCCCTTGAAGATGTAAAAGCCGCGATTAATCGTAAATATGCACGTCACAGCTACATTGAAGCACATATGCGTGATTCGATTGTCGATAACGAATTGATGATTGCCGTTCAAGGTGAGGCAGTAGGGCAGATTAACGGGCTTACACACATAGACCTTGCTGATGCGAGTTTCGGCTCACCTGTGCGTATTACAGCTAATTGCTATGCAGGCAATCGCGGCATTCTTACGATTGACCGTGAAGTAGCAATGAGCGGCCCTACGCATGATAAAGGGGTGATGATATTGCAAAGCTGGTTACACGCTAACTTTGCGCAATTTAACCCATTGAATCTTACGGCTTCATTAGTTTTTGAACAGGAATATAACGGCGTTGATGGTGATTCCGCATCATGTGCTGAATTGTTTGCTTTGTTGTCTTCACTTTCCAAGCTGCCAATCAAGCAGGGTATCGCTGTCACGGGCGCTTTAAATCAGCATGGTGAAGTATTGCCAGTAGGTGGTTTGAACGAAAAGATTGAAGGTTACTTCAGGGTATGTAAAGACATAGGGCTAAATGGAAAACAAGGCGTGTTATTACCCGCGCGTAATATTCGACATTTAATGTTAAGCGATGAAGTGATAGCTGCAGTTGCTGCAGGAAAGTTTGAGATTGCGACCATGAATAATGTTGCAGACGGTATTTTGCATCTGACAGGGCATACCTTGGCAGAAGTAAATCGTCTAGCAGAAGCTACGCTAAGTAAATTCAAAATAACGCTAGAAGCCAATCTTCCGCAATATTTACTTAAAAATTTATAAGTTAAATTGTTATTCATAGTTTGAATCAACTGCATTTTAATAAAAAATCATGAGTGATATTGATCGTAAAAGTGATGGCAGTAAAGACGACACCAAATGCAGGCTGGATAAATGGCTTTGGGCGGCGCGTTTTTTTAAAACACGCAGCTTAGCCACTACAGCAGTTGAGTCTGGTAAAGTACATGTAGATAGTGACCGTGTAAAACCCGCAAAAGAAGTGCATCTTGGGCAGCTTATCCATATTCGTAATAGAGACTTTGAAATTGAAGTAAGCGTACTTGCACTATCTGTCATCCGTAAAGGCGCACCAGAAGCTGCGCTCTTATATTCAGAAACCCAGGCAAGTATCACTAAGCGTGAAAATGCTAAAGCCACTGGTGAAGGCGAGCATGCTCTGCGCGAACGTGGCGCAGGACGACCAACCAAACGACAATTACGTGATATAAAAAAATTTACCGGTGGAACCTATGGCTCAAATTGATCAAAACATTCATTCGCAACAGAATAAAACGCTCACTTGTTTTAAAGCCTATGACATACGCGGAAAATTAGGTGAGGAGCTTAATGAAGACATCGCCTATAGGATCGGTCGTGCTTGTGCTGTTTATCTAAAACCAAAATCCGTTGTATTAGGCGCTGATATTCGCCACACCAGTCATGCGCTAAAAATGGCGTTGGCAAATGGGTTGATGGATGAAGGAGTTGATGTCATAGATATTGGCATGACAGGCACTGAAGAAGTCTATTTTGCGACATTCTATTTAAAAGTAGATGGCGGCATAGAGGTAACAGCAAGTCATAACCCGATGGATTACAACGGCATGAAATTGGTACGAGCTGGTTCAAGACCGATCAGTGGTGACACTGGCTTACATGAAATTCAAAAGCTTGCAGAAACTAATCAGTTTTCAGCAGCTGGCAAGCGTGGTTCGCTCATTAAACAAGATGTTTTACCTGCATTCGTAGCGCATTTAATGACTTATATTGATGTGCGTAAATTGCGTCCACTCAAGTTAGTCGTTAACTCAGGCAACGGCGCTGCTGGACATGTGATTGATGCCTTGGAGAATTTATTCAAGCAAATGCAAGTGCCAGTCACTTTTATTAAAGTACACCACGAGGCGGATGGTGATTTTCCCAATGGTATCCCAAACCCATTATTACCAGAAAATAGAGCAGCAACTGCGAATGCTGTAATAGCACATCAGGCAGACATGGGCATCGCTTGGGATGGCGACTTTGATCGCTGCTTTTTGTTTGATGAGCGTGGCGAGTTTATTGAAGGGTATTACATTGTAGGATTGCTTGCCGCGGCATTTTTAGCAAAACATCCGAATGAAAAAATCATTCACGACCCGCGCTTAACCTGGAATACAGTAGATATTGTAAGCAATGCTGGCGGGCAAGCGATAATGAGTAAAACTGGCCATGCATTCATCAAAGAGCGCATGCGTGCTGAAAACGCGATTTACGGTGGTGAAATGAGTGCACATCACTACTTTAGAGATTTTGCATATTGCGACAGTGGGATGATTCCTTGGTTGTTAGTTTGCGAACTTTTAAGCCAAACAGGGCAGGCATTATCTGAATTAGTTGAGGCGCGTATTAACTTGTTTCCTTGTAGCGGTGAAATAAACTTTAAAGTGGCGAACGTGCCCGATGCAATGCAGCAAGTGCAAAAGCATTTTATGTCTGAATCGCTTAACGTGGACGATACTGATGGTTTGAGTATGAGTTTTACTAAGTGGCGATTCAATTTA
>DASQFK010000246.1:0-5008 GCA_035633175.1 Methylotenera sp. | reverse complement strand
TTTCCGCTGATTCCTTTGTTGGCAGGGGTATTTGCCAGTTTTGTTTTTGCTGCGTTACTGGCCTGGTATTTTTCTAAGCCTATCAAGCAGTTAAGGCAAGCTTTTGCGAGTGCGGCAAGTGGTAATTTAGAGGTGCGGGTGGGTAATGAAATGGGCGAACGCCGTGACGAGCTGGCAGATCTTGGTAACGCGTTCGATGTCATGGCTGCTCGCATTGGTGCATTGATGCAAAGCCAAACACGTTTGTTACATCAGGTTTCACATGAGTTGCGCTCACCCTTGGCGAGATTGCAAATGGCGGTTGGATTAGCACGGCAGCAACCTGATAAATTAGAATCGTCATTAGTGCGTATAGAACGTGAATCTGAACGTATGGATAGCTTAGTCGGTGAATTGCTTGAGCTTTCCAGGCTAGAGTCAGGCGTGATGAAACTAGAAAAAGAAGCTGTGGATTTGAACGAGTTGTTGATGACGATTGTAGAAGATGCACAATTTGAAGGTGTGGCAAAAAACATCGCCGTAGACTATAAGCAGATTGGCAATTCTTCGATGCCAATCACTATACTGGCCCAGCAAGATTTATTACATCGCGCGATTGATAACGTCGTGCGTAATGCGCTGAAATATAGTCCGAGTGAATCATTCATTGTGATTACCACTAAACAAGAAAACGCCAAAGTCAGCATTAATGTAATGGACCATGGCCCAGGCGTTGAAGTGGGTGAGCTCGATACCATATTTCAGGCTTTTTTCAGGGGCAGCAACACTAATAGTACAAATGGTCACGGAGTTGGTTTGGCCATTGCTAAGCAAATCATTGAGTCACATGGCGGGACCATTGAAGCAAGCAATCAAGCAACTGGCGGTTTAAACGTTGAGATTAAACTACCTATTTAAATTTGAATCTAAAATCTTTTGTACAACGTAAAATAGATTATTCAACACTCAAAAGCTAATAATCTTTTATGGCACCACATCACATTGTAAAAAAACTAATTTCATCCACCGCAATTGGCTTTGCTACGGCAGTTACCGTAGCCTGCTCACCCATTAAAACACTTAATGTAATTGTGCCTAATAATGGCTTTACACTCCATGCGGACATTGCTTATGGTGATTCGCCACGGCAAAAGTTAGATGTGTATCAACCTAAACAGCAAATTGAAAATGCGCAAAAAAAGCCACCCGTAGTGCTTTTTTATTATGGTGGTAGCTGGGATTCTGGCGATAAAGATGATTATAAATTTGCGGCTGAAGCGTTTGCCTCTAACGGTTTTGTTGCCGTAATTCCAGACTATCGCGTTTATCCAGAAGTGGTTTTCCCGGGCTTTATGGCCGATCCAGCTAAAGCGGCTAAATGGGTTAAAGACCATATTCAGGAGTTCGACGGCGATCCCAATCGTGTGTTTTTGGCAGGGCATTCTGCAGGGGCGCAGATTGCAGTGATGCTTAGTTTAAACTATGAGTATTTGGCCAAGGAAAATCTTAAGCCTACTGATTTTCGAGGCACTATAGGTTTAGCGGGGCCTTACGATTTTCTGCCAGTTAAAACTGACCGCCTAAAAAAGATATTCGGTCCAGCAGATCAACGCTGGAAGTCGCAGCCAATCGAATTTGTCACAGGCAAAAATCAACCGATGCTGTTGTTAGTAGGCCTCAAAGATGGCACGGTTTGGCCGCGTAATACATTTAATCTAGCGGCTAAGATTAAAGCCAAAGGTGGACCAGTTCAAGTAGTAGAGTTTCCTAACTATGGACATAGTCACATGGTTTCCAAACTTGCAAAACCATTGAGGGGCAATGGTGAACTATTGAAGCCAATAGTAGATTTTATCAATAGCCATTCACAATAATTTAATGGGTGATGTGTTCAGACAGCTCCATATCCTGCATATTATTTTCTAGCGTTTGATGAATCTGCTCCATTAAAAAGTCGGTAGATTCACGACCTAATTTAGATTCGCGCATGGCCATGTGCCAGCTTGACACGCAATTTCTTAAATCGATTTCATTTTCACATTTGGCGATACGATCTTTTATATTTCTTCCCATTAGCCCCAAATAATCATCTGTTGCATTGATGAGTATGGATTTTACTGCCTCAATTTTTGTAGCGTTAATGGGCGGGGCTGTATTTTCAGGGTTAAAGAAAGACAAAGTCGCGAGCGACGATTTATTTTCAGTAGGTTTATTTTGGGTGGTATTTCTGCTATTGAATAACTGAATAAAGCCCTGAGATTCAAGCTTTTGAATCGTGTCAATCAAATGATCTTTTTTGAAAAACTTTTCTAGATCGTCAATGTTTCTAACACCGTTGACTAGTAATAAAACTTGCCGTTCCCTCACGTTAAGGGTGCGTTTTTCATTTACAAATTCGTTATAACCAAGCGCAGACTTTTCATAGACCATATATATATTCTTTTTTTAAGAAATTTATATAGTCCATACTACCTAGTGATTATTACACTAATATTTCAATCGCAATTCACGCACTAATTTAAACAAGTTCTGTATTTTGATTAAATCTCAAATGTGGAGTGAAAATTACTCCATCTGTTCTTGGGACTCCATGAATGCTCGACGGAATTGGATAGGATTTGATATGCCAGGAATTGGTGCCTGCGGTGTCCCGGCACCAGAGAGAATTAACGTACCATAATTGAAAATACGTCCCCAGACGTTTTGGTTGACTTGAATACTTTCAACCTTATTCATATTGATCTCTATCGTATGACGACTGATAAATCCAAACTTGGCAATCACACGCTTATTGGTAAAGGCGAGTTCAGTTGTTTTATAGCGGATATAAGCAATCACCAGAAAAATAATGCCTAGCCCAAATGCGGGCAGCAAGATAACGCCAGGGATGATGAGATGCGCCAACGACCACAGGCTGATATGTCCCATGTGGATAATTTTTTCATCGTTAATGAGTGCGTCTTCAATATAGCTTGCCATCTTCTTTTCCTTAATTTTTAATAGGTTTGTCTGATTTTCAGCTAACGTTAGTGGTGTCGCTACCTGCTACATAATACCAGTGACTTTCTATACGAACAAATTGGCTTAACTCATGCAGCCGCTCTGCTTTACCGGCAATTTTATAGCGCGCTACAAACTCTACCGTTGCAGTGGATTCGCTCACTGTTTCAGCATGCTTTACCTGCAAGCCTAACCATTTAATAGGCGGGTCTTCGGCTAAATTAAGTGCATCAGGCCGGGTATCGGGATGCCACGTTTGCAACAGGTAATCTTCAAGTGCTAACACATAAGCTGTATAGCGCGAGCGCATGAGCGCCTCTGCAGTAGGTGCAGCAGTTCCGAGATGATAGATTTCACAACAGGCAGTGTAAGCCTTGCCACTTTCACAAGGGCAGGGATTGCTAGTGCTGTTTGTGGCTGTAGCTTTTTTAGATGATTTCACGCGTCTCTAAAAATTCAATATCAGGATAACGCTCCTGCGCCATTTGTAAATTCACACGGTTCGGTGCAAGGTATACGTATTCTTCTGCGCCATCTAACGCTACGTTAAAGCCATATTTATCGGCAATCGCACTCAGGTCTGCATCTTTGCCGCGTAACCAGCGTGCGGTGTAGCAATCATAGTTTTCAAACACAATATCCACACCATATTCGTGCTCCAGGCGATGCGCTACCACATCGAATTGCAGCATGCCGACTGCGCCTAATATTAAGTCGTTACTTAAAAGCGGGCGGAATAATTGCGAAGCACCTTCTTCGGCAAGTTGCTGCAAGCCTTTTTGTAGCTGCTTCATTTTCAGCGGGTTTTTTAGTCTGGCACGACGGAAAAACTCAGGTGCGAATGAAGGAATACCAGTGAATTTCAGCGTTTCGCCTTCACTAAAGGTATCACCCACTTTAATCGTGCCGTGGTTAGGGATACCGATAATATCGCCTGAATAAGCTTCATCCATTGTTGTGCGGTCTTGCGCCATAAAGGTAATGGCATTGTTAACTGCCATTTGCTTGCCGGTGGATACTTGTTTAATCTTCATGCCACGCTCAAAGCGGCCTGAACATACACGCAAGAATGCAATACGGTCACGGTGTTTTGGATCCATATTGGCTTGAATCTTGAACACAAAACCTGAAAACTTTGCTTCATCCGGCGCGATTTCACGGCTGGCTGTATTGCGTGCAAGCGGAGCGGGGGATAGGTCAACTACTGCATCCAGTAAAGATTGCACACCGAAATTGTTAATAGCTGAACCAAAAAATACCGGTGTCTGTTTACCGCTTAAATAACGTGCAGTATCAAAGATATGCGATGCACCGCGAACCAATTCAATATCAATACGAAGCTCATCTGCAATTTGTCCGAGCAACTCATCCAAACGTGGATTATCCAAGCCTTTAATCGTTTCAGAGGTACCTTTGTCCGCACGCGGGTCAAAAAATGAAACGGTATCGGTATACAGGTTATAAACCCCCCTGAAACTCTTTCCCATACCAATCGGCCAGGTCATAGGCGCACATTCCATGCCTAACGTAGTTTCAATCTCGTCTAATAACTCAATTGGCGCGCGGCTTTCACGGTCTAGTTTATTGATAAACGTGATGATCGGCGTATCGCGCATGCGGCAAACATTTAACAATTTAATTGTTTGCGCTTCTACGCCGTTTACCGAGTCAATCACCATGACGGCAGAATCTACCGCAGTTAACGTACGGTAGGTATCTTCCGAGAAGTCGTCATGGCCTGGCGTATCCAGTAAATTCACCATGTGCTCACGATACGGAAACTGCATCACGGATGATGTCACCGAAATACCACGTTGTTTTTCTAGCTCCATCCAGTCTGATGTTGCATGGCGCGAAGCTTTGCGGCCACGCACTTCACCTGCGACCTGAATTGCACCGCCGAACCACAGGAGTTTTTCAGTCAGTGTAGTTTTACCCGCATCCGGGTGGGAAATAATGGCAAAGGTACGGCGACGTTTGATTTGAGCTTGTAAAGGTGTTGTTGGCAGTGCAGACATGGTGAACTTGA
>DASQFK010000245.1:0-7520 GCA_035633175.1 Methylotenera sp. | reverse complement strand
CGTTTCCAGTAACGGGCATATTCATTAAGCGTGCATTGAGCGTATCTTGAATGTAGCCGCGTAAAATACCATCTTCAATCAGCACCGTTCTGTTGGTCGGGTTACCTTCATCATCAATGCTGAGTGATCCACGGCGGTCTTGAATCGTACCGTCATCCACAATGGTGATACCTTTTGCCGCTACTTGTTGACCTATCATATTGCTAAATGCTGAACTGCCTTTGCGATTAAAGTCACCTTCCAGACCGTGACCAATTGCTTCATGCAATAAAATTCCAGGCCAGCCAGCGCCTAGTACTACCGTCATGCTGCCTGCAGGGGCAGGGCGTGCGTCTAGATTCACTAAGGCCTGATGTACCGCTTTGTGAGCATATTCATGCAAGATTTCGTCTGTGAAATAGCTGTAATCAAAGCGTCCGCCACCGCCTGCGGAACCTTGTTCGCGGCGACCATTACTTTCAGCAATCACGTTAATGCCTAAGCGCACTAAGGGGCGAACATCGGCTGCCATCACGCCATCATGACGTGCCACCATAATCACCTCATATTCTCCAGCAATCGAAGCGGTGACTTGCGTAATGCGCGCATCGATTTTTCTAGCGATGGATTCTAAACGCTCAAGCAATCTCACTTTAGCATCAGCAGAAAGGGAGGCAATTGGATCTTGTGGTAGGTAAAGCTGTGATGCTTGGCGCTTAATGATATTGCTTGTGGAAGTTTGTTCGCTGCCGAAGCTGGATATGGCTTTAGTTGCTTTTGCAGCTTCCTGCAGTGCACTTAAGTTAATGTCATCCGAGTAAGCAAAAGCTGTTTTCTCACCACTTACTGCGCGTACCCCAACCCCTTGATCAATAGAGAAATTGCCTGATTTTACTTGGCCTTCTTCTAGCCCCCAAGATTCAGAGCGACTGTATTGAAAATACAAATCAGCGTAATCAATTTTGTGCGACATCATATCGCCCAGCACGTTTTGTAATTTCCCCACATCTAAACTGGCAGGCGCTAGTAATGTTTCTGTTGCTGTATCGAAGTGCGAGCCTTGAGCAGGACTTGAATTAGTTGGTATTTCTTGAGATTTCATAGGGTGTTAAATGACCTAATTAAATTTACTACATGGCGATTTTTGATAAATTAAATATATCATTAAACCTAAATCAATTTACTAAGTAAATTCTGCAATTTAAATTATGACTAATGTTTATATATTAGGTTGCCTAGGTTTACGTTATTTGGCGCTATTAAGTTGAGGTCTTACTTAGCTTCAATCTTAATGGTTCTATGTTTAAGCGCAGGTAAACTATCCCTTAAGCTAGCTTGATACTTGGGGTTCATTGCTGCAATAACAACCCCAGAGCCGCGTGGCAAGCGATCCAGAATCACGCCCCAAGGGTCTACTATCATGCTATTACCATGTGTTTCTCTTCCGGATAAGTGATAGCCACCTTGTGCAGCTGCCACGACATAACTCAGATTTTCAATCGCGCGTGCGCGTATCAAACTTTCCCAGTGCGCTTTGCCTGTAGTTTCAGTAAATGCGGATGGAATGACAATAATGTCCACTTGTCCCATCGCCCGATAAAGCTCAGGAAAGCGCAAGTCATAGCAAATAGATAAACCAATTTTACCAAATGGTGTATCGACGACCTTAATCGCATCACCAGATTCAATGGTATTTTCTTCATGATAATGTTCGTTGCCTAAATCCAGGCCGAACAAATGAATTTTGTCATAACGTGCCGCTAAATGCCCTTTATCATCATATACCAAGCAACTATTACGTACTTTATTCGGGAAGTTACTCTTTAGAGGGACAGAGCCACCTATCAGCCAAATCTTATGTTTTTTTGCAGTTTTGCTAAGAAAATTTTGGATCGTGCCTTTACCCTCTTCTTCACGAACCGCTACTTTATCACTCTCTTTTAATCCCATAATGGCGAAATATTCTGGCAGTACTATCAGCTTTGCGCCTTGGTTAACTGCAATTTCAATCAGGCGCTCCGCCTCGCTCAAGTTAGCATTTACATAAGGACCAGAAGCCATTTGGATGGCAGCAATTTTTATAATGCCTTTATTGCCATCTTGATTAATCAGTTTGGATTTAGTAGTTTTTAAACGGGAAGTAATAGCCATAAGTGATCCAATATTTTTTGCTAAGTAAATGCTTTTGTTTGTACTGGTTATCTTTGAAACCTGCAGTTAATTTAACGGTGATCCACCGCTGCTTTCCTGATTACTATCGGGAGATTTAACCTCATGCGGGTTATCCCAAGTGCCACCGATTTCATATTCAGTTGAGACTATTTTATTTAACGGGTCTTTTAATATTTTTTGCGCTAAAAAGGCGACAGCGCCCACCAAGGGTCCGCCAGCTAATGCGGCTAGCGAAATACTATCGCTGATATGCGGCATCACTTTAACGAATAATTGCTGCGTTTCTTTTTGCAGGTTTGTTTCACCTTTAATCGTGACATCTGCAGCAGGGCCCGTCATGGAAAAGTTATCACTGCGCATTACACCGCGGTCAATTTTTACTGTTGCACTTATTTTATCAAAAGCAAAGCCATTACTGAATAAATCCCGGAAATCTAAACTTAAGCGTCTCGGCAAGCTTTGTAAGCTGATTAAGCCCAATAATCGACCAACGCCAGGTTGTACTTTTAAAATCTCACCTTTGCGCACATCAAATTGCAAATTGCCATTGAGGGCTATGGTGTCAAATTCATGAGGACTACCTGCCCAGCTAAGCTGGCCAGTCAGTTCGCCAGAACCCCCTTTAATGGTATCTGGGTAGCCAAAACGCGCCAGCGTTTTACCTAAATTTTGAATGTCCCAATTGATATTGAAGCGGGTATTAGGATTACGTACCCATTTATTCCATACACCATCGGCATTTAATGTGCTCTCGGGATTGCTTAATTTAAATTTTTGTATGTTCCAGTTGTCTTCTTGCGGAAATGCAACCAATGTTAAAGCACCCAATTTTTTCTTATTGAATTCAAAACTATCGGCTGTAATATCAAGTGCAGGATAGATTTGATTAAGCTTAACTGAAACATTAGTATTTGCATCTGTTGTATTTGACGTTGCTGCTGTCATTCGAGGGGGCGATGCATCGGGAATGGATAAATGCGTTAAATGCGCTATCAGTTTGCCATTATTTTGATTCAGCCATTGCAAATCACCCGAGATTTCACGGCTCTGTATATTGGCGCGCAAACCATCTTTATCTGACTTATTCGAGATTTTTAGCTGGTTGATGCGTCTATCGAATATATCCAGCGTATTGATTTTAAGCGCGATTTTTTGAATTGGTAAAGAGGGCTCTAAATTTTCCGTGTCGGGTTTTGATGCATTAGAAAAGTCGGCCATCACATTACGCCATGCATCTCCGTCAAGATAATCTAAGTTACCAAAAACTTGTATACCTTTGAGTTTAGTGTCGGTATTTGTATTTAATTCGCCAGCATTGCTAATTCCGCTATTAGTCGCCTCGGCATTCAAACGAATAGTTGTACGGTTCAGTAATAATTTACCATTTTCAATACTGTGTGATATTTTTGCAGCTAGCTTATTTCCTAAACTCAACGTAATTGTATTTGTGGTGTCATCTTGTTTTTTATCAATCAGCAAATTCCAGCGGTCGCTTGCGGCTTTGGTAAATGGAGCAGGGAGGTGGGATGTTATCCCTATTAAATCTGACCGAACACTAATGGTAACCTGCGGTTTTTGAATAGTAATATCACCCAGCCAATCAGCACTGCCACTGATGTAATTAGCACCTTTGCTCATGTTTTGCGTAGTAAAAATCTGTTTAAGTGCATCGTCAGTAAGTTTGCCTTTTGCGGCAATGCGAATCACCTTATCTTTACCGGAGGCTAAATTAAATATAAGCGGTGCTCCATATGCACTGGCTTTGATATTTTTTGCGGAGAAGCTATTTTCAGTAAATTCTAATAAGCCGTTAATGCGGCTTAAAGCAGGGATATCATCGCTTTGCATAACACCATTAGTAATAAGATAAGCACCTTTGTATTGTGCTCTGTCGATATCGTTCAATGGTATTTTTAAGCCCAAACTTAAATTGCCTAAGCCACTGGTTTTCAGGTCATCGGTAAAGCCCTGTGTAAGTTCCCTCACAGGACTGTTGTTCACAAATTTAATACCTTCAACGACGGGTCCTTTAAGTTCCCCCACAACGTTGAGTATCGGGTCGTCAGCATCGAGTTGTGCAATAGTGGTTTTACTTTTAACAATTTGGTTACCCAATATATGGCCCGCGGTGGAGTTAAGCTCCATACGTTTGCCTTCAAAGAGCAAATTAATGCCTAAGCCTTCAATCCTAGGCCACCCTGTGCCATACTCAAGCAAGCTATTGCTCAATTTTGCGGTTACTCTAAATAAACCTAGTTTATTGTCTAAATGATTATTGCGATCAACAAAAGGAAAATCTGCCAAACGGCCCTTAACAATGAGGCGAATGTCATCAATACGACCTCCTTGTATCGATGTGTCTAACCAGTGCAAGGTGTCTTTACCGAGTATCGTTGGGTAATAAAAAAGTGCATATTTAGCATCGACACGGTTAAATTTTCCTATTAAATCAATAGTATCGCCTTTAATACTATCCATCGTGTAATTAGCATTAACAGTGCCAGATAAATGCGGGCTGCTGATACTCAGATTGCTAACTTTGATGGTGGTTTTTTTTGTTATATTGTTTTGATCTGCTATATCCCAGCGAATATCGCCTGCCAATTTATCAGCAGGAATCGGCCAGCGTAATATTTCTTTAAAATCTAGCTTAGCGTTTTGGGAAGCCAGTGTCAGTTTACCTGTTTTTTGGTCGGCCTTAATCACGCCAGTTAAGTTACTGAAACCGGGTATTTTTGCATGGCTTTTAATACTTAAGCCGCTGAATTTTGTGTTCAATTGATAGCTGGTAGTCGATGCTGGATTACCTTCCCATTTCAATACAAAGTCATCAAGATTCCCCGTAGGGGATAAACCGCTGATATGTTGGGATACATTTACAGGTAGCGGTAGTTGTGCCAAAAATGGCTTAAGCGAGGCTAAATTGATATGGGTGAGTGCTAAGTTCAGGGTTTGATGGCGTGGCTTATCTTTGCCTGTGGTATCTAAATAGCTTGCACTCGCATTTTGCAGGTTTAAGCCATTGTTAGTAACCACAGTTAAATCTTTTATAGTGAATGCATTGCCTGTAGTGATTTTATTGAAGCTAATTGCTTGCGTGACACTCAAGTTTTTCCAGTTAAATTGCCCATTAAGTTTAGTCAATACAATAGGTTCAATTTGGTCTTTGATCTGCACTTGCACTTGATTTAAAGCAATTTCACTCTTTACAGATTTAACTTGGCGGTTAGCGAAATTAATAATGGTTTTAGTACTGGCTATGCCAGACTGCAATTCAACGGGCTGCCCTGAAGTGAAAGCGTCAAACATGGGGAAAACACTTAACCAGGGTTTCCATGCTGCGATATTTGCATTTTTCACTTGCAAGGTTAAGTCGCCACGCCATTCATCTGCTTGACTTACATCATTCCCATAAACATCACCTGTAAGCATAATCGGGTGATGAGTACCCACAGAAGGGATGGTGTCCAGTGTGATGTGGTGATATTTAATTAAGCTTTTCCATGGAGGACTATAGATATTTAGATTAAGTTTATCTAATGTCAAAGCTGGAGAGCTATCGGATTCTGTGGCACTTTTTAGCGCAGGTGCCTTAAGCATTTCATCTAGCCATATCACTTTGGCATCTAAGACTGCTACTTTAGATTGCCTTAATAACCAGTTAGATAGATCAGGTTTCGATTCACCGCTCATGCTTATGCCGGCGACAAAAACCTCGCCACTGGCAACACGGCGAATAGTCAATTCAGGTGCGCGTATCGTAAGCTCAGCAAGGCGCGGCTCAAATAGTGGAATACTTAACCAGGATAATGCGACTTCGGTATTGTTAAGCTGTAGCGCAGGGCGATTTTGTGCGTCATAAATATCGATATTAGATAAAGTAAAGTGGGGATTAACGCCTTGCCAGCCTGCTTTTATATTACCGATAACGACTTTTTGGTTTGCCGAGTGACTCGCGATTTCTGCGATTTTATCTTTATATTGATTGATATTAGGCAGCACTAAAAACTGGATGGTGATTGCTGAAATAAGTACAACAACAATAACGATGCCAAGCAACCAAGCAGTAATGCGATAAACCCAAAGTAAAGATTTTTTGACCATAGATAGTTGGGTTATGTACTTTATTTTTTTGCCAGATTCGATTCAATGGCACGGTTTTAATTTTGATAGATAATTGTTCGCTATTTTACTGCAATACTTATCATTACGAATGTTTTGTTCAACACACCTTCGTTAAATGCAGGTAAAGAGTTGTTAAGACTATCGCATGAATGCTTTAGAATAACGGGCATTATCAATTTTGGCTGACACAGTCACTTTCTTTTAGATGGTTACCTCTTGATTCAATTCAAACAACTTACTTTAGTACGCGGCTTAAAAATCCTCATCCAAGCGGCTTCTTTACAATTACATCCTGGGCATAAAGTCGGGCTTACTGGCGCAAACGGTGCAGGTAAATCTTCACTTTTTGCTTTATTACGAGGTGAAATGCAGCTTGAATCAGGCGATTTAGAGATGCCAGCCGCTTGGGTAATTGCGCATGTAGCGCAGGAAACGCCAGCACTCGCGATGCCTGCCATTGAGTTTGTATTAGATGGTGACGCTGAATTACGCAATATTGAAGCGGCACTTGCGGATGCAGAAGCGAATCACAAAGGTGAGTTGATAGCTGAGTTGCATAATCGCTTGATGGATATTGAAGGATATAGCGCCAAAGCGCGTGCAGCTGAATTGTTGAACGGCTTAGGTTTTAGTCAGGCGGGCTTGCAACAGCCGGTGTCTACATTCTCCGGCGGTTGGCGTGTGCGTTTGAATTTAGCGCGCGCCTTGATGTGTCGTTCTGATTTGCTGCTACTGGATGAGCCAACCAACCATTTAGACTTGGATGCTGTCATTTGGCTGGAAGGCTGGCTACAAAGCTATCGCGGTACGCTTGTGCTTATTTCACATGATCGAGACTTTTTAGATGCTATCGTTAACCACATCGCGCATATCGAGCAGCAAACGCTTACCTTATATAGAGGCGGCTATTCAGATTTTGAACGGCAACGTGCAGAGAAATTAGCATTACAACAAGCCATGTTTGAAAAGCAGCAACGCAAGGTTTCGCATTTACAAAGTTATATTGACCGCTTTCGTGTACAAGCCACCAAAGCACGCCAAGCGCAAAGCCGCATCAAGGCTTTAGAGCGCATGGAAATGATTTCCGCTGCACACGTGGATTCACAATTTAATTTTGAATTTAGAGCGCCGATTAGTGCCCCAGACCCGCTGCTGGTATTAGATGACATGTCTGTTGGTTACAATAATGTTGCGCTCATTAAAGACATTGCCTTAGCCATTAGGCCAGGGGAAAGATTAGGGCT
>DASQFK010000244.1:0-9507 GCA_035633175.1 Methylotenera sp. | reverse complement strand
TAGCCAGGACAACCTGTTTTTGACGCTCAATCAAACTGGCACGTTTTTCTTCCGACACTTTGTCGTAACAATATGGGCATGAAATACCAGCAGCATATTGTTTACTTTGCATCTCTTGTGGAGAAAGCGGATGGCGGCAAGCGTAACATTGGTCGTACTCGCCCACTGCTAAGTTGTGTTTAACGGCTACCCGCTGATCAAAAACAAAGCACTCGCCCTCCCAAAGACTATTTTCTTCAGGCACGGTTTCAAGGTATTTTAAAATACCGCCTTGTAGATGGT
This sequence comes from Methylotenera sp., assembly GCA_035633175.1. GTDB lineage: Bacteria > Pseudomonadota > Gammaproteobacteria > Burkholderiales > Methylophilaceae > Methylotenera. Next base: position 9,225 of record DASQFK010000244.1, on the reverse strand, counting down.
AAACCTCTTCAAAGCCTTGATCCATCATATAAGACGAGGCTTTTTCGCAGCGAATACCGCCTGTGCAGAACATTGCGACTTTTTTATGCTTGGTTTTATCTAGGTTATTTGCAACGTATTCGGGAAACTCACGGAATGTCGTTGTTTTGGGGTCTAGCGCGCCTTTGAAAGTCCCGATATCTACTTCGTAATCGTTACGTGTATCAATCAAAATAACATCTGGGTCAGAAATCAGCGCATTCCAGTCTTCTGGTTTTACATAAGTGCCGACTTGTTTGGTTGGGCTGACACCTTCAACGCCTAATGTGACGATTTCCTTTTTGAGACGTACTTTCATACGATAAAACGGATGTTCATTTGCGAAAGATTCTTTATGCACTAAATCTGCAAATCGCGAATCAAGACGTAAGTAATCAAGTACTTTGTGGATATCAGCAGGCAAGCCAGCAATGGTGCCGTTAATGCCTTCTTCAGCCAATAAAAGAGTGCCTTTGATATTGTTACTATCACACACAGCTTGAATAGGGGCTTGCAGAATCTTATAGTCAGGCAGACTGACGAACTTATACAATGCAGCCGTTAAAAATTTGGGTGTAGCGTTTTCAGACATAGCGTTAAATTTCATTGCAAAACGCTATTTTATCACTTGAGACCATTAAGTTGAAATCAGCTAGTTTGCAGCAGCAAAATTTCACCGTTGCCATTGCATGCGGTGTCACCGACAAAACGTTGTACACGCTGTGTTTTAATGCCGCTAAACTTTGTGTTGTATGGTGTAAAAGACTTAAACATTAAACTGAGAAAGGGCATGGTATGCATGCCGCAATCCTGAATTGTGGCGTGTAATTGCGGTGCTTTTGCTAATAATAATGTACCGCGTTGCATGTTAAAGCCAGCGTATTTCCCTACATTGCCAAGCACTCCTATCGTGCCTGCAATCATCCGACTGCCGCAATAATCGCCAACGCTGCCTTCTATCAAAATCAGCCCGCGACGCATTTGGTCACCCACACGGTCAGCTGCATTCCCTTTTACAATGACCGTGCCGCCACGCATGCCTTTGCGTAAACCTGCTGAGGCGCCACCTAAAAAATCGCCTGTACTGCCATCAATTTTTAATAAGCCGCCCGCCATATTGCAAGCTGCAAAGGCTTCAGAATTACCGTGACAACGAATCTCACCTTGTTTTAAGGCAAACCCAAGATATGCACCTACATCGCCTTCAATGTCCATCGTGCCAGATGCCATGTTTGCACCTAGATAATCTAGTTTATTGGTAGTGTTTTTAAAATGAATATTTTGTGTATCCTCGCCAGTGATTTCAAAAACTTCGTCTGCACGCAGCTTTGTTTTTCCATATTGCAGTGGTGTACTTGCAATTTCAGCCAATGATTTATTTTCCAGATTATTAGGTGTAAGCGCAGCGCAATTGATTGAGTGATGTAGCGTTTTTTTAAGAGTAAAGGTGAGCTTGCTCATGATGCTGCCTTACTCATAATCTCATGTAATTTAAAATGATGCGGCCCTAATTTCCCGCCATAATTTCCAGCGGAAATGCGTTTAACGCCACTAGCCTCACCTAAATCACAAATGGCCTGTATGCCAACGCGCATGGAGGTTGCGATGTCTTCAAAGCTTAAACCATCAATCACGATTTCCATCACACTCTCAATCTCCGCCGAAAGGTCAGAATTGGTTACGCCTTTCAGCGTTGGGCAAAACGCGTCATTGGTTGAAGCAAACATTTTTGGATACTTGCTTCCGACTTTAGAGCCTGAGCGCACTACACCGCCAGGGAAGGGCATGATGACGTTAGGCACTTGTTTCATGGCTTCCACAGCTGTTTCTGCTGCATGGAGTGCTGCAGCTTGCGAAGTGGCTAGAATTAGGAAATTGCCACCACCAATCGCGCGCACCATGCCTGTGGTTTCTTCTGTGAGGAATTCGCCATCCATCACTGGTATGCGCCAGTAACGACGACCTGCAATGAGTTTTGATGTTTGGTAGCCATCACCAAAGAAGCGCAGGTGCTTACCCAAGCTAATTTGGTCTTCGCTCTCGATACCTGCAAATGCGGCGGCAGTAGGGCAGGTGAGTATGCATTGACCCATACGTGTTTCCAGTTGTTGCATTAACACTTTGCTGCCCATGGCAAACATCAAAATGCTCACACCCGGTCTTCCATCGGGCGTTTCGTCGATTGATAATTCACGTTCTATACCAGCTTCTACGCCGCAACCAATCACGCTAGTTGCAAAGCCTGTCATGGCGTTAGCGGCGTGGTAAGCCCATTTTAAGTTTTGTGCGGTAATGAGTACGCGAGTGCCGCGCATATTAAATGCTTCGGCAAAGGTATCGTCAATTTTTATACCATTAATTAACATTGGATATTAAGCAGTTTCATCGCCAGACACAATTTTGCCTACCCATTCTTCGATAGGGATAATGCCAACCTCTCGTGCTTTTTTTGCATCAGATTCTGGCAGAATGTCTTGTACCAAATCTAATTGTTTCCAGCCCGCCAATGGTGTTTCGCAGTGTGCACGCGGCACATAGCGGGAATCACGAACTTTTTCATATTTAGGAACATAGCGTGGACAGTTTTGCCAGAATTCAGATAATTTTAATATAACTACGAATTCGGCTTCTTTATAATGGGCGAGCAATTCAGGCTCTTTTGAAATTGTTGCAGTGCCCTGCACACGAAGTCGATTAGGGATTTCAAAGGAAATGAACAATAAGCCCACATTTGGATTGGTGCTGATATTTCCCATAGAAAAGAACATTCCGTTACCGTCATAGCTGGGGAATATCAATGTGGTATCGTCAAGAACTTTGACAAAGCCTGGGTCACCGCCTTTATAGGATGTAGTAGGGCGCCCTTGATGATCAATAGATGATAAAAAGAACATGTTAGCACTAGAGATAAAACCCTTAGCAGCATCATCAAACTCAGTTCTGCAAACAAGCTCTTCTACACGATCGGCCATGCCTCTAGTGCCAAATTCATCCTGAAGTTTACGGTGCTGCACTCCATATAATCTACTCACTGTTAGTCCTTAATTTGTTGTATTTGAGATTGTCTGTCATGAATGATGACTTCGCCGCGGCCATCTTCAGCGATTTCATCGTCTGATATTTTGAAGTTATCTAACTGAATCGTATGGTATTGATCAAAATATTCTTTTAGGTCTTCTTCAACGCCAATATCAAAAGCCGGTTTTGCAGTATGTGTTTTACCCCAAACCACTTTAATCACTTTGCCATCTTTTACGACGAGTTCGCCATCTTTAAATACATAATCCGGTTTGGCAAACATGGCCTCGCGGTCAGGTTGGTCGGTATAAATCGTGATATCGGCTGCAGCACCTAGCCCTAAATGCCCGCGGTCGTTCAAGCCTATCAATTTAGCCGCACCTGCACGCGTCATCACGGCGATTTCATATAAGCTGTATTCACGATTCAAACTCGTTAAATTACTCATTGCCTGTGCATCTAGATTCAATTTTGCAAACGCTTCATTTCTGAAACTTTTGTCCATCAATAAGCGGATTAAGTGAGGATAACTGGTAAATGGCGCGCCGTTTGGATGGTCGGTGGTTAAAAAGATGCGCCACGGGTCTTCCACGGAAAGGAATATTTCTAGGCCTATTGCCCATTGCAACGCATTTACATAATTCTGGTAGCGATATTTGAACGGCACGACACCACAGCCGGCGTCGCATTCAATATCCATAATCACGGATTTTTTAGGGTTGGCATGTTTTGCATTGAGCTGTTGCATCATGCTGTCACCAGAAGCGGTAACGGTTTGACCAAATAGAATCTGCCCCACATCCGCAGTGATATGTTTGTTTTTATTCAGGGCTTCGGAGATTTGCGCAGCAGCAGAAGAGAATTTTTTATCGCCCTCTGTACCATAACTATGAAACTGAATATGGGTTAAGTGCATCGGCACACCATCAGAGGCGCTCATGGTATTCAAGGTGGTTTCAAAATTACCTGCCGCACCCAGATTATTGCAATGCACATGCAAAGGCTTGGCAATGCCTAAATCATTTACGGCGCGACTCAAGCTTTTTAGAATCTCACGCGGGCTCACTTGGTAATGACTATGGTTTTCGTCTAAATCTAGCCTGCGTTGATTAAACTTAAATGCACTGATACCGCCTGGATTGACGACTTTGATGCCAATCGCCTGCGTAGCATGCAGTATCCATGCAACGTAGTCGTTAATCGCTTTTTGATCTTTCTTTGTAGCTAACAAGCGCAAAAAATAGTCATCATTACCCAGCATGGCATAACCGCCTTTATCTATCATCGGCGTATCGGCCATTTCAAGATGAGCTTGGCGTGCATTAATAGGTAAAATAGCCGGCTCAAATGCAGCGGTATAGCCCATCTCGATGTATCTGAAGCCAGTGTCGCTAGTATTTGGCGTGGCATTGTGCGAACAGTTAGGTGTGCAGATGTGCGCTTCAGGTTCTGTATAGCGTTTTGTTTCCTGAAATTCTGGCAACATCATGCGGGCAATATTCACCTTACCGCCACCAATATGGCTGTGCATATCAATCGCGCCAGCCATGATGACTTTGCCAGTTAAATCGTATGTGTGTGTGATTTTTTCATGACTTGACGGTTTGGCAATGATACGTCCGTCGCGGATATAAATATCTTGAGTGACTCCATCCTTGCCGTGGGCTGGATCATAAATCTTGCCATTTTTAAGTAGCGTGATCATGCCAGTAATGCCTCTATTTGATGAATGACCTGGCTTAAACTTGGCAAGTCAGCATTCCGTATTTTTTTCAATGGCAATACAACCGAACCGTCCATGCGAAACATAGTGCCAGTGTGATCTAAGCCTGGAATCCCGACTGGAATAAACACGTCTGGTGCAACATCAAATTGCATATTCGGATGCCCAATGACGATGGTAGGAATATCCGCTTGCGGAGGTTGATAAGCGTTGAACGTACTGACCCATAATAGTGCGTCGCAATTTTTGAGTTGTTGTTTGCTAGAGAATTGATAATTATCATATTCAGGATTGCCATTGCTGAAACGGTTTCTGGTTGGATAGCCGCTAAGCCATGTGCTTGTGTAGTTCACGCTAGTATCGCCATCGCCAGTATTTAGCGGCAAGCCAGCCACGCGATTCGTTTCATTTAATTTAACGATCAATCGGGTAATGCTTTGAATAGCAAGTTCAGCATGGGTAAACTTTAAGCTACTTGCCGACCATACTATTACGGCATATTGTGCAGCTTTTAATGACTCTAAAATATTATTTAGTGACGCTACGGCAACGCCAGCAACTTGATCAGTGTGTAGTTTTTTACCATTAGCTAATGCATTTAAAGCGTTGATGATCTCAGGTAAATTTGCTATGTCAGCATTCACTACTGTTGGTCTTTTCCCCGCCGGAGAAATGCCCGCAGTGGTTTTTTCTTCAGCAACATCTAAATAAATCACTTCAGGGCTTGGCTTGTCGAATAGACTATCCGAGTTCCAAACCAATTTATCAAAAAAACGCGGATGGCTAGTTGCGATGTCAGTCCCAATCACTAAAATCACGTCAGCACGGTTTTTAATCTCAGTGAGTGTTGTAGTCTGTCCGCCCCCATTTTGTAATGCCAAAGTATTACGCACGGTGGTTTCACTATGCATGTGGTCTAGGGTAGCACCTGTCTTTTCTGCGAGGCGCATCAAGGCTCTCATGCCTTGTACTTCTGTTCCTAAACCTGCGAACAACGGTTGATTACTCTTGTCCAAAATATCAGCTACTGCTTTGATGGCGGTTTTTAAATCAGTAGGTTTGCCAGCTAAACTTGGAGTTGTTGTCTCAAGTGCTTGCTCAAAAAAAGCAATACTTTTAGGACAGCTTTGTTTTGAGTCGATCACTTTAACCGGATGCTGGGAATTTATTACGATGTTGTCGCAAAGCAAGCCGCAGGCAGGGCAGGTAGCCATAATTGCTTGCGATGAATGTTGCGATGGATTAGCAGTTATTTTCATTTATATAGAATTCTGCCACGTTATCGGCAGCTTTGACCATACTACATTGTGATTACTACCGAACATGCTATCACTTGTCATAAAATGTAGGTTTATTTTAAGTGCCAAAAATGGTATTTTATCGTTCTTTTCAATAAGTTAATTTAATGGAGTTGTTATGGCTGTTCAACGCACACTTTCTATCATCAAACCTGATGCAGTTGCAAAAAATGTAATCGGTAAAATCTACACACGTTTTGAAAACGCAGGTTTAAAAGTTGTTGCTGCGAAAATGGCACAATTGACTCAAGCTGAAGCTGAAGGTTTTTACGCAGTACACGCTGCACGCCCGTTCTTCGGCGATTTAGTTAAATTCATGATTTCAGGCCCAGTGATGATTCAAGCGCTTGAAGGCGAAAATGCAGTACAAGTAAACCGTGATTTGATGGGTGCTACAAACCCAAAAGAAGCGGCTGCCGGCACAATCCGTGCTGATTTTGCTGAAAGCATTGATGCTAATGCTGTGCATGGTTCAGATTCAGCAGAAAATGCTGCAATCGAAATCGCTTACTTTTTTGGTAAATAATTTAATTTTCGTCGCTATGCTGCGTTGCTCACAAAAAATTATTCCTTGCATATTAAATATATGCGGCGGCTTAATTTTTGGTTCGCGCCTTGTCTAGCTTAGAAACTTAAATTATTAGTAGTATTCTGTATTAAAAGGTAAAAACAATTTTGGTCAATTTGCTCAATTTTAATCAGCCACAACTGGCACAATGGTTCGCTGAAAAAGGCGAGAAGCCTTTTCGTGCCAAACAGTTGATGCGCTGGATGCATCACTTCGGGGTGCATGATTTTGAGCAGATGACTGATATTGCCAAGGTTTTGCGTGAAAAACTCGCTATTGAAGCTGAAATTTCTTTACCAACCGTACAGCTAGAACAAGTGTCTAATGACGGTACGCGTAAATGGCTGATAGGCGCAGACACTGCGAATAGTATCGAAACCGTGTTTATTCCAGAAGATGAACGCGGTACTTTGTGTATCTCTAGCCAGGTCGGTTGCGCATTAGCCTGTACTTTTTGTAGTACCGGTGCGCAAGGCTTTAACCGCAATTTAAGTGTAGCGGAAATTATTGGGCAGCTTGCTATTGCTAATAGATCACTGCGTACTGAGAGTGGTTATGACATGTTGCCGCTTTCAGACCGTATCATTAGTAATGTCGTGATGATGGGTATGGGCGAGCCACTTGCCAATTATGATAACGTAGTCACTGCCATGCAGATCATGCTGGATGATAGTGCTTATGGCTTAAGCCGTCGTCGCCTGACGCTTTCTACCAGCGGTATGGTGCCGGCAATGGATAAGCTAAGGGAAGATTGTCCTGTAGCGTTGGCAGTATCGTTACATGCGCCGAATGATGCGTTGCGTGACGTGTTAGTGCCTATCAATAAAAAATATCCGCTTAAAGAATTAATGGCGGCTTGTAACCGTTATTTAGAACGTGCACCGCGCGATTTTGTAACATTTGAATACGTCATGCTTGACGGTGTAAATGATACGGTTGAGCATGCACACCAATTGTTAGATGTTGTGAAAAACGTCTCTTGTAAATTTAATCTGATTCCGTTTAATCCGTTCCCTAATAGCGGTTACGACACTTCTAAAGCTAGCCATATTCGGGTGTTCCGCGATATTTTGATGCAAGCTGGCTATGTAGTGACAGTGCGTAAAACGCGTGGTGAAGACATTGATGCAGCATGCGGTCAATTAGCTGGTAAAGTATTGGATAAGACAAAACGTACTTCTAAAAGAATTCCAATTGAGGCAGTTGAATGAATAGCACTTTAAGCGAAAAATCTTTAATTCCCAGTATGTTAAGTAATAGCGCGGACAAAAGCTTTAGGGTAATTTTATTGATATGTCTGTTTGGTTTTGTAATGGCTGGTTGTGCAAGTCAGCAGCAAAATACAAAAGATAAAGAAAACTTAAAAGCACGTGCCCGTGCCCATACTGATTTAGGTGCTGCTTATTATCAGCAAAAGCAGTTGGAAATCGCGCTGGAAGAATTTACCGAAGCTTCACGTATCGACCCGGATTTTGCATTAGCTTACAATGGCTTGGGCTTAGTGTATGCGGCGTTAGGTCAAGATGACATCGCAGAAAAGAACTTTAAAAAATCTGTACAGCTGGAACCAACCAATTCAGAATCACATAATAATTATGGTAGTTTTTTATGTGGAAGAAATCGTATTGATGAGTCGATTAAAGAGTTTTTAGCTGCGGTTAAAAACCCCCTATATTCAACACCTGCAATGGCTTATACCAATGCCGGAATCTGCTCACTGCGTAAGAAAGATAACGTAAATGCTGAAGCTTTTTTTCAAAAAGCTTTGCAAATTGAACCGCTATCAGCAACTGCTGCTTATCAACTCGCCGCTCTGCAATTTAAACGCAATGATGCTGTAGGTGCTAAAAAAACCTTACAAAATCTGATGTTAGCTCAGCCTGGACCCGAAATGTTATGGTTAGCAATCCAAATTGAGCGGGTGTTGGGTGCAAAAGATGCTGAGGCGAGTTATGCACTGCAGCTACGTAGGCAATATCCTGATTCTGAGCAAGCGCGTTTGCTGCAAAACGGAAAATAATGATGACTGATGAAAATATAATTGATGATTCTGGAGTTCCAGAACTAAAGCTGTCAGCATCAACTGAGCCGCAACCGGGTGAACCAAAAGTCAGCCATGCCCCGCTAGGTGAAGTATTGCTGGAAGCAAGAAATGCTAAAAAATTGACACAAAAAGATGTGTCTAATAACTTACGGATCAGCATCAAACAAATCACTGCTTTAGAAACGGATGACTTTGCGCTGTTGCCCGATGCGATGATTACACGCGGTTTCATACGTAACTATGCACGATTGCTAGAGATTGATGCTGAGCCACTGTTAGCGAGTTACCGTGCTCAAATGCCAGATAAAGCGCCTGCTAAATTAAGCGTACATACTTCAATGAATACAGTCATGCCCGGTAAGGATAATCAGCCATGGCTTATTTATATTTTAAGTAGCATATTAATATTATTTTTTTTATTGGCATGGTTGTTTTATGTGGATTACATGCCAAAACCAGCAGCCGACATGCAATCGCAATCAGTTATTCAGCCAGTAACTGTACCAACAGCTGAAGTGGCGTTGCCGGAAATAGCTCTACCAGCCGCTGAAAGACT
>DASQFK010000243.1:0-4813 GCA_035633175.1 Methylotenera sp. | reverse complement strand
GCCATAACTTTTTAAGAAGTCATGATTACGGATAGTAGATAAGTTCTCTACATTTTCTATGCCTTCAGCAGCACAAAAGCGCGTTTGTGCAAAAGGTAAGTCCGCTGAAATGTTCAATACAACAGTATTTTCTATACTGCTGGCATGTTTATTAAAGGCGCGAACTGACATTGCGCATGTTGGCGTATCTATACTTGGGAATATATTAAGTACTTTGCGTTTGCCAGCATAGTCTTCCAAAGTGACATCTTGCATCGCTTTGTTTACTAGGGTAAACGCTGGCGCTTTACTGCCTACAGTAGGCAATGTGCCTGAGATTTCGACTGGATTACCTTTTAAGGTGACTGGATTTGTCATGATTACTTCCTTTTTAATAACATTATTAAGCGAACAGCAGTAAATCGTTCAGCTTCCATATCATAAAACAAAACGCCCGATTTGTATCGGGCGTGGACTAAACAATCATTAAAATTCAGCTAGATTATCAAATGGTAATTTAAGCTAACAAATTTTCACTTAAGTAACCAATGGTCATCGTTTGGTTATGTAACACGCTGTCGTTGGTATCAGGGCGCGGCGCAAATTCACCATAAGAATAAAAGCCAGTTAAAGCAGTTTGTGGGCCTAAAATTTGTTGTACCAATTTAACTTCATCAGCTACTTGCGCAGCCATTACGCCCTTACGACCCACACAACTCACGCATACTGCTAAACCAGTTTGACCTGTACTGGCATGATCTGTCACTAAGTGTGCAGCATCGCCAGCGCCTTCTACAAGCCTATCGTGAGTAGCTTGGCAGAAACGTACTGTGCCGCCTTCCTCAACGTTACCAGCAAAAGTTAAACTGTTATTTACGCTGTCAATGGATAGCACGGTACGAATTTTTTCAATATCACGCCTACCTTCTTCAATAATCGCAAAGGGGAAGTTTAAACCACTGCCCGGCAAGCCTTTTGAAGCATGCTCACCAATATACATTTTGTATAAGGGTAATGCGGGTTTGTCGTCAAGCTCCAATACCACGTTTTTGTCAGATTTCGTTACTTTACGTGGCGGACCATAAGGTTTCCAGCCTCTGCCAACGCCAGTAGCTGCTATTAGGCTATTACCATATAAACCAACGGCTATCACCAAACCATCTGAAACAGTCTCGTTAAAAAGTTGTACGGTTTTACTAAAAGAAAAGCCATCGCCAGCCATGCCGCCCATTACAGGTATTTCACCTAATACGCTTTTAAAGCCTTCCAGCAATTCTGAGCCGTTAACACTTAAACCATCTGCGTAAACTAGAACAGCTTTCAAGGTGTCGGCTTTTAATTGATTAGCTAAACCGACCGCGGTTTCATATGAGTTTTGCATACCTGACATTTTGGCGTGCGTGACACGTTGTACAGTTTTTTCCCACAGAATAGCGGTAATTTGCAAGCTATCATCAAACACACCCGCTGCGGAGATTTCGCCAGAGGTAGAACAGCCAATGATTTGTGCAGTAGGGTAGCGCGCTTTTAAGGTTGCCTGAAGCTTAGATTCACTGAATCGTTTTACAGAGCCAAATACCAGCACCAAACTGGCTGTAGGTAGCGGTGAAGATGCCGAAAAATCTTTTAGTGACATTTTAGCGGTTAATGACTCTTGTCTTATTATCATACGAACTCCCTTGTATACTGGCTTAAATCTAAGCTTATCTTATATTTATAGTAATTTGCTACTAATTGTAATATTTTGTTATAAATTGTAATGAATCATTATAAACTACCCAAAAGGGTGATGAAATAAGAAATATTATTTTTTTCTTTATCTATGAATAATATATTAAATAGTATTGCTAATTCTGCAGGTCTGTATATAAAATGAGACATAAAAATATGTTTCAAAATGTGTCAATGGCACAAAATGCATAAAAAATATAAAGGAGCTTGCTGGTGAACCAAAACGAGCCAAGTCAAGAGGCGCCAAGTGAAAATGAGTTAGGTCAAGTTAAGCTGACTGCAAGCCAATTGTCTAAAGTTAAAGTAATGGTCATTGATGACAGTAACACTATACGTCGCAGTGCAGAAATATTTCTTAAAGCTTCGGGTTGTGAAGTGATTTTGGCTGAAGATGGCTTTGATGCTTTAGCTAAGATATCAAATGAACACCCAGATTTAATTTTTGTTGATATCATGATGCCAAGGCTTGATGGCTATCAAACTTGCTCACTAATAAAAAGAAATGCACGTTACAAAACCACACCAGTTATTATGCTTTCTAGCAAAGATGGTTTATTTGATCGAGCGCGTGGACGTATGGTCGGTTCTGATCAGTACCTCACTAAGCCATTTACCCAAGAAACACTACTAGATGCGGTACGCACTTATGCAGTACCTGGTAAAGTTAATCAACAAGAGGCGGAATAACCATGGCGATACAAAAAATATTGGTAGTAGATGATTCAGCAACCGATCGGTTCTTTTTAACTGAGTTGCTGGAAACCGCAGGTTTTCAAGTAACAGGTGCTGAAAGCGGTGAAGAATGTCTAGCGAAAGTAGCAGCAAATCCACCAGACATGGTGCTGATGGATGTAGTGATGCCAGGGTTAACAGGTTTTCAAGTAACACGAACCCTTACCAAAGATGCAAATACCTCACATATCCCAGTGATTTTGTGTACAGGTAAATCGCAAGCGACGGATTTGATTTGGGCTATGAAAATGGGCGCCAAGGCTTGTGTAACTAAGCCAGTAGTAGGCGCAGATTTGTTAGCGCTAATTAAAACTTTAGAGTAATCACAATAATAAATGACTAATTAATCGTGGCTAAAACCTCAAATCTTCGCGAGTTTCAAGAGGCAATTCTTCTCAAGCTCAAAAACGTAGCTACACAGGGCGATGTTGTGTCTACTTCGCGTCTAGGTGTTACGGTAGGGTCAAAAAAACTACTCATTAATTTAAATGATGTGACAGAAGTGATTCCTGTGCCGCCAGTTCAAGCGGTTCCTTTAACACAGTCATGGTTTTTGGGCGTTGCTAATATTCGCGGTAATTTATTCAACGTGACAGATTTTGCACAGTTTATTGGCTTACCAGCTATACAAAAATCTGCAAATAACCGAATTTTATTATTAACTTCAAGTACGACTACGCAGGCAGCACTGTTAATATCCAGCTTGATTGGTTTACGTAATACGGATGCCATGAAAGTTAAACCAGATACTGAAGAGGATATTTCTTTTAGTAAGCTAGCTTATGAAGATGCTGAAGGTAATGAATGGTTTGAACTGGACATTGAGGCGTTAGCAAGGGATACGGAATTTATACAACCTACTTTGACATAAGCGGCATTTAACATCACTTATGAAGAATAAAATTAATAACATGTATTTTTAATTTTAGTTATACATCTCAAAAACAATTTTTATAAAGTAATAGCACTAACATAATTCGATGAATTGGGGCTCAAAATGGCATTAAACGTAGCAACTTTAAAAAGCTGGCCAATACAAATAGGCAGTTTTTTCAATAACCTAAAAAGTAAAACTGCGAGTACAAGTGCTTCAAGCACAGACAGTTTGGCTGCAGGATATCGACAACTGTCCCTACAAATTATTGCGTTTATTGTGTTTGCTGCCTTGAGTTTCTGGGTAATTAATCAAGTTCAAATTAATGGTCCGATTTTTAACACCTTAAAACAATATCAAGATTTGGTGTCGGATACTTCCCCCCCTACAATGTATCCGGTAGATGCTTTCGCATCCTATAACGAGGCTTATGTAGCCTCTACCAACTTCAATAATCAAAAACGCGATAAAGCACTTGCGAATGCTGCAAAAGATGAAGCAGCTTTTAAAGCGCGCTCAGAATACTGGCGTAAAAATTTGGATAATGAAAAATTACAAGGTTCTTTAGAATCAATCATTACTGCCGGTGAAAACTTTTTTCAGGTAGCTAACAAGCGTTATATTCCAGCGTTACCGTTAGGGACTGTGGCAGCTTCTGCACCATTGTCAGACTTAACAGCAGCATTTGAGGTGACTAAGCAAACAGGTGCTGCTTTTACCCAGGCAATTCAAAAAGAAAATAATAGCTTGATTGAGTCGCAAACCAGTTTCGTAAAATTAGTATTGTTAGGTTTGTTGTTACTAGGTTTGGTGTTGATATTTTTAATGTTCTTCTTTGGTAAAAAACAAACGGTGCAATCTGTAAGCTTAACAAACCAGCTAGCACGTGAAGGTCAAGATAACCAAGAGGCGGTTTTACAACTGCTAGATGAGATGGGTGACTTGGCGGATGGAGACTTAACGGTTAAAGCGCAAGTGCGCGACAATATTACCGGCGCGATTGCTGACTCTATTAACTATACAATTGATAGCTTGAGGGACTTGGTAGTTGAGATTAACCATGCAACGACTCAGGTAGCTTCTGCTACCTCTGTAGCGCAAGGAACTTCAGATCAGTTACTGTCTGCTGCGGAGACACAATCGGCGCAGATTACACAAACAACAGACGCTGTTTCAGATATGACGCGTTCTATTTTGCAAGTATCAAGTAATGCGGCACAGGCTTCTGAGGTGGCGCAGCGTTCGTTAGTAGCTGCTAATCAAGGTTCACAAGCGGTACAGAATACTATTTCAGGCATGAACGAAATTCGTACACAGATCCAGGAAACATCTAAACGTATCAAGCGTTTGGGCGAAAGCTCACAAGAGATTAGTGAGATCGTGGAATTGATTTCTGACATTACCGAACAAACCAACATTCTGGCGTTGAACGCGGCGATTCAGGCAGCGTCAGCGGGTGAAGCGGGCCGAGGCTTTACGGTGGTTGCGGAGGAGGTT
>DASQFK010000242.1:0-2434 GCA_035633175.1 Methylotenera sp. | reverse complement strand
CCATCAAGCTGAAACAATTTTCAAGGCATTTGGTCGCGCACTGCGCATGGCGGTAGAGTTTGATGCGCGCATGGAAGGTATCATGCCATCTACTAAAGGCAGTTTGTAATATTGAATTTATAAGCATTTAGCTACAACTATGAATATAGCAGCATGAAAAAAATTGATATTGCGGTAGTAGATTATGGCATGGGTAATTTGCGTTCCGTGTCTAAAGCGTTGGAGCATGTAGCACCATCAAAGACTGTAGTCGTCACTAGTAATCCTGAAGAGATTGCTGCTGCGGAGCGTGTGGTGTTTCCAGGCCAGGGCGCCATGCCGGATTGTATTCGCGAGATGGATGTGCGTGGCCTACGTGAAGCGGTGTTGTATTCAGCTGTGAACAAGCCATTCTTAGGTATCTGTATTGGCCTGCAAATGCTGTTTGAAGAATCAGAAGAAGGGCATGTAGCCGGCTTAGGCTTACTCAAAGGTCAAGTAAAACGATTTGCGGCAGCGGATATGAAAGACAGTGACGGCGCTAAGTTAAAAGTACCGCACATGGGCTGGAATCAAGTCTATCAAGCTGGTAATGCATACATTAATCATCAAGATTCATTAATATCACATCCTTTATGGCAGGGTATTGAGAATGGCTCACGTTTTTATTATGTGCATAGTTATTATGTGCAGCCTGAAGATGCCAGTATCGTTAGTGGCTTTAGTGAATATCCTACTCGGTTTACGAGTGCGATTGCTAAAGATAATTTATTTGCAGTGCAGTTTCACCCAGAAAAAAGCGCAAGTGCAGGTTTGCAATTGTTAAGCAATTTTGTAAACTGGATGCCTTAATTAACATGCAAGCTTGACTGATTCATACGCTTAATTCTGTAAATTGGTATTAAGTATTTTTAATCACATTATTTTATTACTATTACATTTATCTATAATCAAAATTTACTATGTTAATTATTCCAGCAATTGATCTCAAAGACGGCCATTGTGTCAGGTTAAAACAAGGTTTGATGGAGGAATCTACAGTATTCTCTGAAGATCCCGGCGCGATGGCGCGCCATTGGGTGGATCGAGGTGGTAAACGATTGCATCTGGTAGATTTGAATGGTGCATTTGCAGGCAAGCCAGTGAATGAGGCGGCCATTAAATCTATCGTGAGTGCCGTTGGAGGGGAGATTCCTATTCAGCTCGGCGGCGGTATTCGTGATCTTGAAACAATTGAACGTTACTTGGACAACGGCATAGATTTTGTCATTGTCGGCACAGCTGCAGTTAAAAACCCAGGTTTTTTACATGAGGCTTGTTATGCATTTCCTGGGCAGATTATTGTAGGTTTGGATGCTAAAGACGGCAAAGTCGCGGTAGATGGCTGGTCTAAACTTACAGGTCATGACGTGATTGATTTAGCTAAAAAGTATGAAGATTATGGTGTGAGCTCTATTGTGTATACCGATATTGGTCGGGATGGCATGTTAAACGGCGTCAATATTGAGGCGACAGTCGCATTGGCACAAGCACTTACCATTCCTGTCATTGCTTCAGGCGGTGTGACTAACCTGGATGATGTGCGCAAGCTTTGTGCCGTAGCTAGTGAAGGTATTATCGGTACGATTACAGGCAGAGCAATTTACGAGGGTACGCTAGATTTTACAGCGGCGCAAAAACTTGCGGATGAATTAAGTGCTCGCTAAACGTATTATCCCTTGCTTGGATGTCACTGATGGTCGCGTAGTTAAAGGGATTAACTTTTTAGCATTACGTGATGCGGGTGATCCTGTTGAGATTGCGAAACGTTATGATGATCAGGGCGCAGATGAGCTCACTTTTTTGGATATTACTGCTAGTTCTGATAATAGAGGTTTAATACTACATATTATCGAGCAAGTCGCTTCACAGGTTTTTATCCCGTTGACAGTGGGCGGCGGGGTGCGTGAGGTTGAAGATGTACGTCGTTTATTGAATGCTGGCGCCGATAAAGTAAGTATTAACACCACAGCCGTATTAAACCCGCAAATGGTGGCGGATGCGGCGAGTCGTTTTGGCTCTCAATGTATAGTGGTGGCGATAGATGCAAAAAAAGTAGACAATCAACCCTTCGAGTGGGAAGTGTTCACGCATGGCGGGCGCAAAGCTACAGGATTAGACGCGGTGAAATGGGCAGAATATATGGCTAGCCTGGGCGCAGGAGAGTTATTAATCACTAGTATGGATCGCGATGGCACAAAAATTGGTTTTAATAACCCTTTAAATCGTGCGATTTCAGATGCGGTAGATGTGCCCATTATTGCCTCTGGTGGCGTAGGTAACTTGCAACATTTAGTTGATGGTGTAAAAAATGGTGGTGCAGATGCGGTACTAGCCGCAAGTATTTTTCACTATGGTGAATACACAGTAAAGCAAGCCAAAGAATATATGGCGCAACATGGCATAGAAGTCAGGT
>DASQFK010000241.1:0-2255 GCA_035633175.1 Methylotenera sp. | reverse complement strand
CGACTAAAGCAGATGTGCCAAGTTTGCGCCACTGCATGAGCGCGGGTGAGCATTTGTCTGATGAAGTGTTGCAGCAATGGCGCGAGCGTTTTGGCGTAGATATTTATGAAGCCGTAGGCATGAGCGAATTTTCATATTACTTAAGCCAAAGTAAGTTTAGGCCGATTCGCGCAGGTTCAGCTGGCTTCCCGCAACCTGGCCATGATATACAATTGTTAGATCCTGAAACTTTATTACCCGTAATAACGGGTGAAGAAGGCATGATTAGTGTGCCAGACAGCGACCCGGGTTTGTTTTTACGTTACTGGAACCTGGATGATGAAACCGCAAAATATAAACATGATGGCTGGTTTTTCACTGGTGACTATGCCAGATACGATGTGGATGGCTATATATGGTTCCTGGGCCGTAAAGATGACATCATTAAAAGCTTTGGCTATCGTGTATCGCCTTATGAAATAGAGCGTGTGTATAAATCGCACCCTGCAGTAGCCGATTGTGCTGCAGTGGGCGAGGAATTGGAGAAAGACAAGTTGCTGGTGGTAACTTACGTCATATTGCAACCCAATGCAGAAGTGACGGCAGATGAGTTATTGAGCTTTGGTAAGCAGCATTTAGCCGCTTACAAATCGCCTAAAACTGTGTATTTAACGCGTGATTTTCCACGCACCAAGAATGGTAAAATCTTACGTAAAGACATCAATAACAATATTGCTTACGCACAGAGTGCAAGGTAATTTATATAGTAAATATTCAAAATTCCGTCATTCCAGCGTAGGCTGGAATCCAGTCAGGTTGAAATTTACTGAATGTTAGTTATTCATACGATATTGAAATTTAACTGGATACCAGCATACGCTGGTATGACGATGTAGGAAATTATGGCAACTATTAAACAAGAAGATTTTATTCAAAGCATCGCCGATGCTTTGCAATACATCTCTTACTATCACCCGCTGGATTATATTCAGGCGCTAGGTCGTGCCTATGAGGCAGAGCAGTCACCGGCAGCCAAAGATGCGATTGCGCAGATATTGACCAATTCGCGTATGTGCGCTGAAGGCAAACGACCCATTTGCCAAGATACTGGCATTGTTGTTGCTTTTGTTAAAGTAGGTATGAATGTTAAGTGGGATGCTGGGTTTGGCATAGAACTGTTAGACATAGAACAAATGGTGAACGAAGGTGTGCACCGCGCTTATTTGCTGCCTGAAAATAAACTGCGTGCATCTATTGTCACTGACCCTGCTGGTAAGCGCGCCAATACTAAAGATAATACCCCTGCGGTGGTGCATGTTTCATTAGTTGCCGGTGATACTGTTGAAGTGAGTATCGCAGCAAAAGGTGGCGGCTCTGAGAATAAAGCTAAACTTGCGATGCTCAACCCTAATGACAGCATCGTGGATTGGATAATAGAAACCGTGCCCAAAATGGGTGCAGGCTGGTGTCCACCAGGCATGTTGGGGATAGGCATAGGCGGTAGTGCAGAAAAAGCCATGTTGCTGGCAAAAGAATCATTGATGGCGCCGATTGATATGTATGAGCTTAAAAAAAGAGGCCAAAATAATGAAAAACTTAGCAGAATAGAAGAGTTGCGCTTAGAGATTTTTGAAAAAGTGAATAATCTAGGAATTGGTGCACAAGGTTTAGGCGGTTTGGCAACCGTGCTGGATGTGAAGATTTTAGATTATCCAACCCATGCGGCTTCGTTACCCGTAGCGATTATTCCTAATTGTGCGGCTACACGCCATGTGCATTTTGAGCTAGATGGCAGCGGTGCGGCTTTATTGGAAGTTCCTAACTTAGACGAATGGCCAGACGTACACTGGGCACCAAGCGAGGCTGCTTTACGTGTGAATTTAGATACGCTTACGAAAGAAAGTATTAAGATCTGGCAGCCAGGGCAGACCTTATTGTTGAGCGGAAAATTACTGACAGGGCGAGATGCTGCACATAAACGCATCGCTACCATGTTAGCAAAAGGCGAAAAACTGCCGGTAGATTTCACAAATAGATTCATTTATTACGTTGGGCCTGTAGACCCGGTACGTGATGAGGCTGTTGGCCCAGCAGGCCCAACAACTGCAACGCGTATGGATGATTTTACAGAGTTAATGCTAGGTCAAGCAGGTTTGCTCGGTATGGTGGGTAAAGCGGAGCGTGGCGAAGATACGATTAACACGATTGCAAAATATCAATCTGTATATTTAACGGCAGTGGGCGGTGCAGCCTATTTGGTGAGTAAAGCCATTAAG
>DASQFK010000240.1:0-17432 GCA_035633175.1 Methylotenera sp. | reverse complement strand
TGAATGGTCACCGCGGTACGTGTACCCACATACACACGGTCAAACTCTTGATCAAATCGCACAGTACCATCTTGAGTATCACGCCAGAAGTCTAATAGCTTATCGGCATATTCGGTATCTTCAAGACCTGTAAGCGATATTTTTTCAATATCCCCAATATTAAAATAAGTATGGAATGCTTCACCCATAAAAAATGGTTGTCTAGCACGATTGGTGGTCGCAAGCTTCATAGACAATGTTGCACCAATTTCAATTGTCAGCACCAATGTATATGGGTAAGAAAGCTGACGCGCTGCATTTTCAGTATGTTTCATCTGCAAAATCACGCGGGTATAGCCATTAGTCATTTGCCCTACATCAATAACCGTAAATGGTGTTACGCGGGCAAAACCGTGCATACATAAGCTACTATCTGTTGGGTGGGCGCCAAACCAAGGCCAGCAAAGCGGAATGCCGCCACGTATCGAACGGCCCACTTCATTTCGGGAATGGTCGGACATCCACAATACCGGCTCGGCAGTATGTTTTGGCTGCCAATGCATGATGTGTCCACCTTGCAGCGCCAGCTTGGCTGTTGCAAAACGATTTTCAATTTCAATATAATCTAAACCGCTTTCATCTTTTACAAAGCGAACATCATCAATAAAGGCTGCTTCTTTTGATTCAGCCTCTTTGGCATGTGATCCAGCCAGCTCAGATTCTATTACTACATTAGTTAGTGTCATTTTGTTTTACTTTGCTTAAATTCTAGACATCTGCTTCTAGATGTTGACCTAGCGCTAAAACTGATTAGCGCCAAGCCAACTATTTGTAATTTTTACTTTTATATTTATTTACTATTTTTCGATTTGAGAAACATCACGAACAGCGCCGCGCGCCGCACTGGTGCTCATTGCTGCATAAGCACGTAATGCAGGTGAAACTGCACGTACACGACTCACTGGCTTCCAGGCATCTTTACCTTTAGCGTCCATTTTTGCACGGCGATGCGCCATTTCTTCATCGCTAATCACCAAATGAATCGTACGGTTTGGAATATCAATTTCAATCGTATCGCCTTCTTCCACCAGGCCAATAGCGCCGCCTTCGGCTGCTTCTGGCGAGGCATGGCCAATACTTAAGCCAGATGTACCGCCAGAAAAGCGACCATCTGTCAGTAAGGCACAGACTTTACCTAAATCTTTAGATTTTAAATAAGAAGTTGGATACAACATTTCTTGCATGCCTGGCCCACCGCGTGGACCTTCATATCGAATAACCACAACATCACCCGCGACTATTTGATCAGCAAGAATCGCCTCAACTGTCGCATCTTGTGATTCAAAAATCCTTGCACGGCCTGTGAACTTCAAGATACTGTCATCCACACCAGCAGTTTTAACTATGCAGCCATCAAGTGCGATATTGCCGTACAACACCGCCAAGCCACCATCTAGTGAATAAGCATGGGCTTTATCACGGATACAACCTTCTGCTCGGTCATCATCTAAGGTTGGATAAAGCATGCTTTGACTAAAGGCAATGGTCGTAGAGATACCGCCAGGGGCTGCGCGGAAGAATTTTTTAACATCCTCATCCTGCGTGACTTTGATGTCCCATTTGTCCAAAGCATCGCCCATCGTAGCGCTATGCACGGTTGGTGTGTCACGATGAATCACGCCTGCACGGTCTAATTCACCCAATATACCCATGACACCGCCTGCACGGTGTACATCCTCCATATGGTATTTGGCAGTAGCAGGCGCTACCTTGCTTAAACATGGCACTTTGCGAGAAATACGGTCAATATCGCCCATGGTGAAATCAAGCTCAGCCTCATGTGCAGCCGCAAGCAAATGAAGCACTGTATTGGTGGAGCCGCCCATCGACACATCCAGGCTCATCGCATTTTCAAATGCTTTCATGTTGGCGATACTACGTGGTAATACACTGTAATCATCTTGCTCATAATGACGTTTTGCCAGTTCTACAATCAAACGACCCGCTTTCAAGAATAATTCTTTACGGGCGCCATGCGTTGCCAATGTAGAACCATTACCTGGTAAGCTTAACCCTAGCGCCTCAGTTAAACAGTTCATTGAGTTCGCAGTAAACATGCCAGAACAAGAACCACAGGTTGGACAAGCGGAACGTTCAATCGCATCTGATTCAGCATCAGACACTTTGCTATCGGCAGCGGCCACCATTGCATCGACCAAATCCAGCTTATGCGTATTGCCGCCCCAGTTTACTTTGCCTGCTTCCATAGGACCACCCGAAACAAATACCACGGGGATATTTAACCGCAATGCGGCCATTAACATACCCGGGGTAATCTTGTCGCAATTCGATATACAGACTAACGCATCAGCACAGTGAGCGTTGACCATGTATTCCACACTATCAGCAATTAAATCGCGTGAAGGCAAGCTATACAGCATACCGCCATGGCCCATGGCAATGCCGTCATCCACGGCAATCGTATTAAATTCTTTGGCCACGCCGCCAGCGCGCTCAATTTCACGTGCAACTAATTGACCTAGGTCCTTCAAATGCACATGACCTGGTACAAACTGCGTAAAAGAGTTGGAAATAGCGATGATAGGCTTATCAAAATCGCCATCCTTCATACCTGTAGCGCGCCACAATGCGCGTGCACCAGCCATATTGCGGCCGTGAGTAGTGGTTCGTGAACGATAAACTGGCATGGTAAAATCCGTAATAATTAATTTGCAAATCTAAAGATGTAATTTTAGACTAGCTAGCCGTAACTAGCTAAAGAAATCTTGCAAGTTGTTGCCAATTACTATCTATACGACCTAGTGAATCGACTCTGGGTTAATTAACTTTTCAAAATCAGCCGCTGTAACAGGTTTACTGAATAAAAAACCTTGCGCAACACTACAACCTAAATCACCAATAAGTTTAGCTTGTGCTTCTGTTTCAATGCCTTCTGCAATCAAGGTTTTATTTAGGCTAGTTGCCATGGCTATAATAGATTTAACCAACAAAGCACTATTGTCATCGGTCGTAATATTCTTGATAAAAGAACGATCAATTTTAATTTCACTGACTGAGAACTTATTCAAATAGCCCAATGCAGAATAACCTGTTCCAAAATCATCAATGGAAATTTTAATGCCTAACGCATTTAGGAAATAAAGTGTGTCCTTGACAGCTGCACTCTCTTGCAACAACAAACTTTCTGTAATCTCAAACTTAATCCAGCTAGCGTCACAACCTGTTTCCTGCAGTAAATCACGCACTATTGTCGTAAAGTCATATTGCATGAGCTGTTTTGAAGAAATATTAATAGAAATCACGAGCGCTTTATATAGTGGCTCATTCCACTTTACCGCAGCCTTAAATGCTGATCGCATGACCCAATGTCCAATTTCAATAATCAGCCCTCGTTCTTCCGCAATTGAAATGAACTGATCTGACGTTAGAAATCCTAACTCAGGGCTATGCCAACGGATCAACGCTTCTGCACCGATTATTGCATTATCTGTTAATGCAATAATCGGCTGATAAAATAGTTCAAACTCGTTTTCATTTAGTGCATATCTAAGAAAAGTTTCTATTTTCAAGCGGTTAGATGCAATAACAGTGAGTTCGTTCGCATAAAACTGGTAGTTATTACCACCATTCTTTTTAGCCACATACATTGCAGAATCTGCATATTTAAGCAAATCAATCACGTTATCGCTATCTTGTGAATAACTAGCAATTCCTACGCTCGCAGTTATAAAAAAATCAACGCCTGCTACTTTAATTGGTAATTCGAATTTTTTAATAATATGAGCGGCTAAGCTTGCTAAATCTTCCGTTTGTTTAATATTGGTCACCAGTAGTGCAAACTCATCTCCTCCCATACGGGCAACGGTGTCGTAATCACGAATACAAGCAGATAATCGCTGAGCGATTTCTATCAATATCTGATCGCCAACTGAGTGCCCTAATGCATCATTGATAGACTTAAAATTATCTAGATCTAAAAATAAAACGCCCAACTGTTCCTCATGACGCTTAGCGTGAAGAATCGCATGCGCTACTCGGTCATTAAATAAGGCTCTGTTAGGCAAATCCGTTAATGAGTCATGATAGGCCAAATGCTCAATTCGCAGCCTATTCTGACTATTTTCGGTAATGTCGCTAGCAATGGTCAACGCACCAATCACCTCACCTTGATTATTTCTCTCAGGCAGAATATTGATAAGGTAGACCAATAATAACTCACCAGACTGACGTTGTATTTCAAATGTTTTTGCTTGGCATGTATCCATTACTTTTTGCAAAGCCTCTTGAAATTCCAAGCCAGTCATCCCTACCAAATAACGACTCCATGCTTCACTAGGCGTTTTACCCAACATTACAATAGGTGAAGCGACATCAAGATTTGTACAATAAGCATTAATAAAAGTTCTTTTGCATTGTCTATCGTAGCGCACGATAGACAGTGGAAGACTCTGCATCAACTCGGCATATTCCAGCTCTTTTCTTGCTACTTCTTTATGTAGACTAATATGTTCGCCAATGTCGCGTGCATAGCCAACAGTACCAATGACTTCACCATTGATTGTTACCGGCGATTTGTAGGTTTCTGCCCAATGCACTTCACCATTACTGTGCTTGATTGGCTCTATCACCGTCTTTGGCATGCCTGTATTAAGGACGTCTTGATCATCCTCAATATAGCCGTAGGCTTGTTCAGGAAAGTATTCATAATCCGTCTTCCCCTCCATGTCATATACCGACGCCACGCCAGCAACCTTGGCAAAAGAATTATTACATGCGAGAAAATGGCTTTCCCTATCTTTCATCCACACCATAAATGGAAATGTGTCCAGCAACGCTCTTAAGTAGTGCTCGCGCCTTTTGATTTCCTGACTTTTCATTTGCTCATAAAAGTCTAGGCCACGCCCCGTCGCTAACACACCTATGCATTGATTTTCGTCACTCTTGATGGCTGACATATAAATCAAATCATAAATAATTCGACCAGATTTTGGGAACGGGATACTCAACAGAAGCTCTTGAGGTTCGCCCGATTGAAGCACTGCTTGTAATGCAAATGTGTAAGGAGCGAAATCTTCGTCAGCTAATTTAGCTTCATAAATCTCTATGGAATCAGTGATGCTCAATGTTGCACGTAAGGTGGGGTTGATGTAAACAGTACGTCCAGATACCGTATGGATAGCAACATTATCCAGTGACGCATCGAAAAATACGCGACATAAAGGCAATAAATCAGCAAGCGATTTACCTTTAAAATCAAGCGGCATGGGCACCACCTTCACATCGGTATCCAACAAAGTCTCCTCAACACCTAAAAATATATTAAACACTTAAATTTTCAGCTACTTAGACGCGCAAAGCAAAGATACCATAAACGTCCAAACAAAATACCATGCTTGCAAATTTATATCAGGGTAAAATGTTTATTTTGTAACCTTGATCATCCCCCTTTATGTTTATCCATCCTTCATTTGATCCCATTGCAATTCATCTCGGAAAATTCGGTATTCACTGGTACGGCTTAATGTATCTAACTGGTTTTCTAGCATTTTTAGCGTTAGGAAAATGGCAGATTAAACATCGTAAATGGCACGGCTGGACCAATGAGATGTTAGACGATGCATTATTTTTTGGTGCATTAGGCGTTATTTTAGGCGGTCGTTTAGGTTACGTACTTTTTTATCAGCTGGGCTATTTCTTGCAAAACCCTGTTGAAATCTTAGCGGTATGGCAAGGCGGCATGAGCTTTCACGGCGGCTTTTTAGGCGTACTAGTCGCAATGTGGATTTTTGCACGTAAATATAAACTTAAGTGGCTGAGTATCATGGATTTTGTAGCGCCTTTGGTTCCAATTGGCTTAGGTGCTGGCCGTATGGGTAATTTCATCAATGCTGAGTTGTGGGGACGTGTCACCAATTCAGAATTTGGCATGATATTTCCTAAAGTAGATAACCTGCTGCGCCACCCTTCACAACTCTACGAGTTTGCACTTGAGGGTGTAGTGCTATTTCTGATGCTATGGATCTACTCCGCAAAACCGCGTGCCACTGGCGCGATTTCAGCTTTATTTCTCATCGGTTACGGCAGTTTTAGATTCTTGGTTGAATTTACCCGTGAGCCTGATGATTACTTGGGCCTGCTCTCTGCAGGATTAAGTATGGGGCAATGGTTGAGCTTGCCTATGATTTTATTGGGTATTTGGATGTTTTGGGCGAGTTCTAGAAATAAATTTGGGCGCCTTTACATACAATAACGCTAAAACTGAATCACTCGGCGATTTGCCTTATGCCGAGTGACCTCAGTACTTCTTAACTTCAAATGTTTAGTCGTTTGTCCGTGGGTATGAGTGGTTTATCTTTTGCTGGCTGTTGAATTTCAGCCGAATCTTGACCTGCTAGCAACAACGATTAATACCTTTCCATTTTTTATCCTGCCACTCTTTAAAAAAAGCTTCGCGGCTTAAGGGTTCCGCTGCATTAGCGTTGTCAGCATGCACTTCGAAATAATGTTTCAAATACTGCTCATAAGCATCATCTCCGGACAAACGCCGGATGTTGTGCCAAATTGCTTTAATTCTAGTTTTAACATTATTAATCATTAGTCTCTCACCCAATCCTCTACCAATCGGCTAGGCTCATGGGCACTCTCTGTAAGCGGCAGTAATGGCTTACCCGCTAAATATCGCAGCATCACGCGCAACATATCAATAATCACTATCCATAATACTGCAACAAAAAATAACGTTAAGTAGGCATCTAAGTTTTGATTAAAAATGAGCTGCGGTGCTACCGCGGCTTTTTCTGGTGGCAGTACACCTGCAGCTAGTTTTGCTGCCATGTCATTGGCCGCAGCAAAAAAACCTATACGGATATCATCACTAAAAATCTTTTGCCATGCTGCAGTAGTGGTAACGATTACAAGCCAAACCAATGGTAGGCCAGTAATCCAGGCATATTTTAATTTACCGGATTTCACCAAAATTCCTGTTGCTACACATAAGGCAATTGCAGCCAGCATTTGGTTCGCAATACCAAATAACGGCCATAAAAGATTCACACCGCCGTTTGGATCTATCACGCCGATATATAAAAAATAGCCCCAGCCAGCAACCACTAGCGCGCTAGTAAAGAATACTGAAGGCCACCATGAAGTTTGACCCATTTTTGGCCAGATATTACCTAGCATGTCTTGCAGCATAAAACGTCCAACGCGAGTACCGGCATCCAAGGTAGTGAGTATAAATATCGCTTCAAACATAATGGCAAAGTGATACCACAGCGCTAGCATGCCTTTGCCAAATGCATTGCCGAATATACTTGCCATTCCAACAGCCAGGCTAGGCGCACCGCCAGTACGCGCAAATAAGGTGCTTTCGCCCATATCTTTGGCTAATTGATTCATTTGCTCCACCGTGACGGCAAAGCCCCAGCTATTGATTTTAGCGATGGCATCAATCGCATCTTTACCTACCACGCCCGCTGGGCTGTTAATGGCAAAAAATATACCGGGCTCCAATACTGTGGCGGCGATCATGGCCATAATCGCGACAAAGCTTTCAAGCAGCATCGCACCGTAACCTATCATACGAATATCACGTTCATTGCCTAACAATTTAGGCGTAGTGCCCGAAGCAATCAAAGCATGAAAACCTGAAATCGCGCCACATGCGATGGTAATGAACACGAATGGAAATAACTTCCCACCAAAGATTGGTCCTGTGCCATCCGTAAACTGTGTGAGGGCAGGCATGTGTACATGCGGCTGCAAAATGACAATGGCAACCGCAAGTAAGGTAATCGTACCGATCTTCATATAAGTAGATAGATAATCGCGCGGTGCAAGCAGCAGCCAAACTGGCACCACTGCTGCGGCAAAACCATAAGCGATTATGCCCCAAGCCAGCGGCAAACCATCATGATCAAACAAAAGGCGTAATGTTGGATGATGGTCTATCCAACCACCACCTAATACCGCTAACAAAAGCAACATCACGCCGATTGCTGACGCTTCCAAGACGCGCCCTGGGCGAAAACTCCGCATATAAAATCCAATGAACATGGCGATTGGAATCGTTGCCGCTACAGTCGAAGTGGCCCATGGACTATGCTTCATGGCGTTTACTACCACTAAACCCAGCACGGCAATCAAAATTATCATGATTAAAAACGTGCCGATGAGTGCTGCCGCGCCACCAATCGGGCCAATTTCATCCCGTGCCATTTGTCCTAAACTGCGGGCGTTACGGCGGGTTGAGAAAAATAACGTCACCATATCCTGCACTGCGCCGCCCAGCACTGCACCAATTAGAATCCACAGCGTGCCGGGTAAATAGCCGAACTGAGCGGCTAAGGTTGGTCCAACCAAAGGACCGGGACCAGCAATGGCGGCAAAATGATGACCAAATACCACCCATTTATTGGTAGGTACAAAATCACGCCCGTTATCCATTCTTTCTGCTGGCGTTGCACGAGTTTCATCAATAACCAAGACTGTAGCGGCAATCCATGCTGCATAAAAACGGTAGGCAATGGCGTATACACAGGCCGCAGCTGTAATGAACCACATCGCGCTGATGCTTTCCCCCCGATTAAGTGCAATTGCACACACTGCAGAAACGCCAAGTGCGACAACAGCCGTCCAGATAATTGCTTTAATGTTTTTATGCATAATTATTTGTGAGTTAAGTTTTGTGAGTTAAGTATTGATGAGTAAATGTAAATACAATGTAAGTATAAATCAGGATATACCATGCTGACTTAATTGCTTAATCAATTAAGTCATTGATTTTTTACACCCATGATAAAGTCATCAACGCTCACGCGTAGCGAATACAAACTGAATGAACCTACCCTATTAGCAATTGCCAATGCTACTATCAAGATTCTATAAAAATCATTCACTAATATGCAATCTGTTACTCATACGCCGGTTAAAGAACTCATCAATACACCCACTAAAAAACTCTATTCATTAGCAAGTTTATGGCCATTTTTGCGTCCTTATCGCTCACGGGTATTGCTGGCGTTTGTATTGCTATGCCTAGGCTCTGCCACACTCCTATTAGTACCGCTGGCATTTCGCGATCTAATCGACTTCGGCTTTATCGGTAAGGCCGTCTCTACCAAGCCGCATAATGGCCTGATTGGCGAATTAAGTTTGAATGGACACTTTTTACTGATGTTCGCACTCGCGGCATTTTGGGCGCTGATGATTGCAAGTCGCTATTACACAATATCCTGGGTGGGCGAGCGCACTACCGCGGATTTACGTAGCGCGGTGTATGCAAGAGTCATGACACAATCGCCACAGTTTTTTGAAACTACGCAAACTGGTGAAGTACTCTCTCGCCTGACCGGTGACACCACGCTGATTCAAACGGTGGTAGGAAGCTCTATTTCGATGGGCTTACGAAGTTTGTTCCAATTTATAGGCGGTATGGTCATGCTGGCAGTGACCAATTTTTACTTATTCTCACTTAACCTTGGGCTGATGCTGTTATTGATATTGCCAATCATCCTGATTGGCCGCTCAGTGAAAAAGCTTTCGCGCGAATCACAAGACCGCATCGCTGACAGTTCTGCCATGGCAGGAGAAATATTGAATGCCATGCCTACGGTGCAATCTTATACGCAAGAGCATCGCGAGATTGCGCGCTTCAGCAAGAGCGCTGACATTAGCTTTAGCACAGCGCTAAAACGCGTAAAAGTACGTGCGATGCTGACGGTGCTAATGGTAACGGCAGTATTGGGTACGATTATTTTTGTGCTCTGGATAGGCGCGCGCCAAGTGAGTGCGGGCACCATGACTGGCGGCGAGCTTGCTTCATTTGTCTTGTACGCTGTGATGGTGGCTGGCGCTGTGGGTACCATGTCCGAAGTATGGGGCGACGTGATGCGAGCAGCTGGCGCTACCGAACGGTTACTAGAACTTTTGCATGCGGATGCTGCCATTAAAGAACCGATTAACGGACAAATACTTAACCACCCTACACGCGCAACAATTGAGTTTAACAATGTAGTATTTCACTATCCTTCTCGCCCTCAAATCGCAGCGCTGGATAATGTTTCACTCACCATTGCTGCGGGGGAAACGATTGCGCTAGTTGGGCCATCCGGTGCCGGTAAAACCACGCTGTTTCAATGCTTGCTCAGGTTTTATGAAGTAAGCTCAGGGCATATCAGCATCAATGGCCAATATATCGATAGCCTTAGCCTGCACAATCTACGCAGTCATATCGCTGTCGTACCGCAAGATGCCGTGATATTTTCTGCGAATGTGCTGGAAAATATTCGTTACGGTAAACCGGAAGCTACTGATGCTGAAGTGATTAACGCCGCAAAATCTGCGCAAGTAGACGAATTTATCCATAAATTACCCGAAGGCTACCAAACCTTTCTAGGCGAACGTGGCACACGTTTATCTGGTGGACAGCGTCAACGCATTGCCATTGCGCGCGCAATACTAAAAGATGCGCCGATACTTTTACTGGATGAAGCAACCAGTGCCTTAGATGCTGAATCTGAAATATTAGTACAACAAGGTTTAAACGCCGCGATGCAAGGCCGCACTACGTTGATGATTGCACACCGCTTAAGCACAGTACAAAAAGCCAATCGCATTATTGTGATGGAAAATGGTCGTATTGTAGAAATCGGTAGCCCTACTCAATTGCGCGAACAAGGCGGCTTGTATGCACGCTTAGCGGCACTACAGCTTGCATAGTTATACTCGGCAACTTGAAAAATTAGCGCACAGATTATTTTGAAAAATATTTCAAAATAATCTGTGCGCCTAAGTGGCTAAGCTAAGAAACATTAATAGAAATTTGTAATAACTCCACAATCAAAAAACCTGATAAGCTAGCCTAACTCAAACTTACTTAGTGCATGATGTTCCGATACCCCACCATCGGAATGCCTGATAAAATTGGGCAAGCGACGAGGCCATGCAAATCCTTGCCGATCAGCTGATTGATAATATTGAGGCTTACATCGCAGGTAAGCCACAACATTTGGTGACCTGAAAACTGTATGTATCAAACATGATGACTAAAAAACTTCTATTCCAGTTGGACACAGACGCCATCGCTAATGGCTTCGACACAATTGTTGGCTATGACGGCGGTGCTGACCACGTCATTCCTCACGGTGGGGTTAATCCGCAAAACGTCGGCATGCTGGTGGATGGCTGCATGTTTGCGCGCAGCTCGCGCGAAAAGCAGTTCAGCGCGATTTTTGTCGGCGGCAGCAAGCTTGCCGAAGGGCAGGCGCTGTTCGAAGCGATAAAAAAGAAGTTTTTCGCCAACTTCCGCGTTTCCGTGATGCTCGACTCCAACGGCTCGAACACCACCGCTGCTGCTAGCGTTGCCTACCTGATCAAGCACTGCCCGGCCGCCGGTAAGCGCGCAGTCGTCCTCGCCGGCACCGGTCCGGTCGGTCAGCGTGCTGCGGCGGTTCTCGCCAAGGAGGGCGCCGAGGTTGTCATTACATCGCGCGTGCTGGCGCGTGCGCAAGCCTCGTGCGAGCTGATCAAGGAGCGCTTCGGCTACGACTGCATTCCAGTCGCTGCCATTGATGATGCGTCACGCGGGAAGGCACTCGCGGGTGCTCGCATCGTCTACGCCGCCGGCGCAGCCGGCGTACAGCTGCTGCGCGAGACCGACTGGATGGATAACTCGACGCTAGAGGTGATGTGCGATGCCAACGCAACGCCGATGCTTGGGGTCCAGGGCGTTAACATGGCGGACAAGGGGGTGGAGTGCCACGGCAAGATTGTCTATGGCGCACTTGGTATCGGCGATCTCAAGATGAAATTACACCGCCAATGTATTGCTCGTCTGTTTGAACAAAACGAACTATTGCTGGATGCGGAGGATATCTATGGAATTGCCAAGACCATGGTCTGAAGAGCCTGCGATGATGAAGCAGCTCCCGATTGAAAATTTAGCGCACAGATTATTTTGAAAAAATTTTCAAAATAATCTGTGCGCCTGCATTGCGACACAAAATTGATAGCAGGTGTTATAGCCCCCCCGCCCCATTCCGAAGGGCTATAATTGTTCTTAAGCTGGCAACACGTTGAATTTTAAAAGAATTCAACGGTATTTTTTTGCCTATTCCACTATATTCATAACAAAATCAGCTGTTGTGAGGTTACTTTTTTCTCGTGTTGTGTAGGTGCGCCTATCCAGTGTTGCATGCGTCCAAACTGTTTATCAGTTAAACATAAGGTGCGAAGCTGCGATGCAAGGCCGCAGCACTACGTTGATGATTGCACACCGCTTAAGCACAGTACAAAAAGCCAATCGCATTATTGTCATGGAAAATGGCCGTATCGTAGAAACTGGCAGCCCGGTGGAACTACGTGAACAAGGTGGCTTGTATGCACTATTGGCAAAGTTGCAGCTTGCTTAAATGATTAATAAAGCGTTAACAATTCAGTTAACAGCTTTTATTGGCAGAATTTTAGTTTGCGTTTGTTACCAAATGAATACTTTGCGTTTTAATCAAACCATACAATTTTGCACCTTGCACAATTTTCATATCGGATACGGCTTTAGCACTCACCTCTGCAATTAACAGCCCGCCAATATCTAACGTTACCAACATGCCTTTTTCAACAGCCTGTACCGCAACAACGGTACCAAGCAATTGATTCTGTATGGTCACGCCTTCAATTCGCTGTTGAGATAAAGCAATATTAGAAGCGGCAATGGAAAGTGAAACCGAGTGATTGACTGGTGTATCGATCAAAGGGATATGAAGCGACTGTGAGCCTATCTTTACGATGGTGTAGCCATCATCTGCATGATGCGCGATGACTGCTGCATGCAGTACATTTTCTAAACCGAGTGAATGTGTCAAAGCTAATACACGTGAATCGCGAATCACTTCCTGGAATTTTCCTACGGCTAATATTTTTCCAGCATCCAACATGGCGATTTGTGAGGTTAGATACAAAATCTCATCAATCGCATGGCTGACATAAATCATAGGGATATTGATTTCATCTTTTACACGCTTTAAAAACGGCAAGATTTGCTGTTTTAACCGTACATCTAATGATGCGAGTGGTTCATCCAAGAGCAATAAACGTGGCGAGATGAGTAGTGCACGGCCAAGTGCGACACGCTGTTTTTCACCACCAGAAAGCTGATGCGGCTTCTGTGCAAGTAAATGACCAATCTCTAACAATTCAACGATTTGTGTAAATCCTAAGCGTCTATCCTTTTGAGGCAGTAGATTAAATCCATAGTTTAAATTCTCCCTTACATTCAAATGCGGGAACAACCGGCTATCCTGAAATACCATGCCGATGTGGCGGCGATGCAAGGGTACATTAATACCGCGTTTGCTATCGAATAAGCATTCATCATCTAAAATCAGATGTCCGGCATTGGGTGTGATTAAGCCGGCAATCATGCCTAATAATGTGCTTTTTCCTGCACCTGATGGGCCAAATAAACCTGTGACCTTGTCTGCTATGAGGCACTTGGCATCTAAATTAAAGCTGCCTTGCTGGCGTGTAAGGTCAATATCAATCATGTTGCGCCATGCCGCGACCAATGCGTTGAGTAGCTTTGCGTTCTAAAATATCACTGATCATCAGCGCACCTAGTGCAATCATCATACTTAATATTACTAAGCGCATGGCTGGGATGTCACCCCCTGGAATCTGCGTATAGGTATAAATCGCCAATGGCAAGGTACGCGTTTCGCCTTCTATATTCCCGACAAATGTAATGGTTGCACCAAACTCGCCCAAACTGCGGCTAAACGCCAGAATCAAGCCCGTCACAATGCCCGGCATGGCAAGCGGCAAAGTCACGGTGAAAAATACCCGTAATGGGTGTGCGCCCAGTGATTGCGCTGCTGCTTCCAATCCTGTATCTACTTGGCTAATCGCTAACCTTGCGGAACGCACCATCAATGGAAAGGCCATGACTGCAGAAGCAATCACGGCGCCGATCCAGGTAAAAGCAATGGTAATGCCGAAAGTGGTTTGTAACCATTTACCGATTAAACCCTGGCTGCCGAACATAAGCAGCAAAAGAAAACCAGGCACCACAGGCGGGAGCACTAATGGCAGATGCACAATGCTATCTAATAGTGATTTGCCAATGAATGATTTTTTTGCCAGAAGCCAAGCCACTGCAATGCCGGGGATGCAAATTGCGAGCGTGCAAAAAACTGCTACTTTGGCTGAAAGTAGCAGTGCTTCAATTTCTGCAGCGCTTAATGTGAAAATAGAAATAAATGCTCACCGCTTTTTTTTATTATTAAATAAATTTCAAATCAATTCGATTTTATGG
Organism: Methylotenera sp.; assembly: GCA_035633175.1. Taxonomy (GTDB): domain Bacteria; phylum Pseudomonadota; class Gammaproteobacteria; order Burkholderiales; family Methylophilaceae; genus Methylotenera. The sequence goes on along the minus strand of DASQFK010000240.1, from coordinate 3,124 downwards.
CTTTTTGAGAATGCTGAATCCATACTTTTTGAAGACTTCCAAAGCTGCATTAGATTGAACATAACTAAAGTAGTCATTATTCACATTTTTTGCATTCGCCACAAATGCCATGGAATAAACAATAGGCTTATGACTCTCTTCAGGGAAGGTTGCAATAATTTCTACTTTACTGGAGACTTTAGCATCGGTCTCATAGACAATCCCTGCACCGCACTCACCGCGCTCAACAAATGCCAGCGCACCGCGTACATCTTGCGCGCCGACGATTCTGGTTTTAATGCCATCCCACCATTTTAAATAGGTGAGTGATTCTTTGGCATAGATGCCCGCAGGCACAGATTCGATATCACCGGTGCACAATCTGCCATCAAATGCTTTAGATAGATCAAAAGACTTATCAAAGTTAACATTAAAACCACGCCCTTTAGGTGCGATTAACACTAACTTATTGCCTAAAAATTCTTTACGCGATGCTGTGTTGATCAGCTTTTTATCCTGCAAATAATTCATCCATTTAGTATCTGCCGAAATGAAAATATCTGCTGGCGCGCCATTCTCGATTTGTTTGGCGAGAGTGGAAGAAGAAGCAAAAGAGTGGGTGATTTTAGTCGCCTTTTCTTTTTCATACTGCGTACTAATGTCAGTAAGTGCATTGGTTAAACTAGCCGCAGCAAATACGGTAACTTTGTCATCAGCATTCGCAACAACACCTATAATTGCAAGGAGTAAGGCAATTGCCCATGTAGCAATATTTTTAATCATGTTTTTTCCTTTTTTGTTAGATGGTAGCCATTAGAAATCGTATTGTGCTCTTAACACAACCGCTTTTTCAGTGTCGTCAATTTTGCCATTAATCCTGATGTCATCATCATATTCAGTTTGAATATAGTTAAGTACCAAACGTGAATTTGGATTGAGGATCCATTTAGCACCAGCTGTCCAAGCATTGGCTTCGCTAGTGAAAGTAGGGGCAGTAGTAGCGTTAGGCAATTTTAGTAATATAGAGTCAAAATCTGATGCATCAAATTTACTGTAGCGTAAGCCCAGTTCAAAAGCACCCCAACCATCTTTACTATCAAAATTATTCTTAGGTTTTAATCTGCCAAATACACCGCTTTTGTAAGCGTCTGCATAAGATTCACCCGTGACTAGCCAATTCAGATCGGCATACCAAACTTTGATGTCATTATCAAAAGCAACGCCAGTAGCAGTAGGGCCTCGTTTACCTTCAAAATTCGCATTGATATATTCCGCCTGTACTTTTACAGGACCATAAGCTAATGCAGTTTCTACACCCAAACGCTCTCTATCGGAAGTGAATTTTGAAGGTGCAAGTGCTGTACCTGAGCCTGTTGAGCTAACATTTGCAACACTAAAAAATTGTGCGCCACTGGCTTCTGTACTTTGCGCGATACTATTACCTGCTGAGGTAGAAAAGCCAATACTCCCTGCACTTGCTGATGCGCCAACGTGCAACACCAAGTCTTTATTTTCAGTAAAGCTGGCAAAGTTAGCGTTAATTCTACCGCCGATATCTTTGCTATCTCTTACATCATCGACGTTTTGCGCCGTGCCATTCACAATATAAGCATTGTAATTTAACCATGGTAACGGGTCACCAAACACCATGACGCCTCGATCATAGGTTGATGTAAATATAGAGCCGTTATTAGTTGCCAAAGAGAGTTCAGTAAAATCAGTAAAATTGGTACTTTGTGGGCGCTCTAAACCAAAAAACGGCTTGAACTGGCCAACACGAATCTTCGCGGCTGACCAGCGATTAAAATCAAGATAGCCGTAAGTTAAAGCAGTCGTGCCTTTTGCACCCGTATTATCGTTGGCATATTCGCCTTCTACACGGACTGCAAAATCTTGTAAGAAAGAAAAAGTACCGCCAAATCTTGCACGGCGAATGCTGAAAGTATCATTTTTCCATTCATCTGGTTGGTAGGTTCTGTAATCTGCTTGTAAGCGGCCGTTTAGCTGCAATTTCCAGTTGCCCGTACCATCTTCAAACACCAACCCATCTTTAAAGTTGCCATAGATAGGCGAACCTTTACTGCTCCCTTTTTCTTCTGATTTAGTGATTTTTGATTGACTGACCTGATTTTCAATTCCAGCCAGTTCCTTAGTTAACAATTCGACTTGCTTGTCTTGGTCGGCACGTTGTTGCTGCATCGTTTGCAGCGCTTTCTCTAATTGCTGGATACGCGCTTCAAGGTCTGAATTTTCTGCATGGGCGGAAAGTGGCATTAAAACCGCAATCATTGAGGATAGCAGCGCACGTTTTGATAGAGGGAAATGCATAATGACTCCTGGTTATATTGGCAAAGTGCTGATTTCGACAAATACCCTCTTCGGTAAAGCTTAATATCTGCGTTAAATACCATCGTTGGCGTGAATACCGCTATATTATCAGAAATATAGCGGTATTTATCATCATGTTAACTGGATGAAAAAAGTGTAATCACTATGGAATTAAATCAGAATCGTTTTGGGTAGCGAGCATAGAAAGAAACCCATCGCTTTCCGACATGACGAATTTCTCAGATTTTTCTACTATTTCCAAGTAGTGCCGCAAAACCTCCGCACCAAAAAGACTCAATACTGCACCGCCGCCGTGCGACCCACCCACTGCTGTAATAACGAGCGGCTCCTTGAAACTAGCATTCATCACCATGACTAGATCCCAAGCGCGCTTGTATGACATATTCATACTTTTAGCTGCGCCCGATATTGAGCCATAACGATTAATTGCATCAAGCAACTGTGCTTTGCCAGGGCCAAAAGCAATGAACTTACCATGTGAAATCTGAATTTTAATTTTGACTGGACACATGAATTACTTAACCCTATTTTCTAATTAAATATATAGATATAAGTGTACGCATATTTATAAAATAATTAACTAATCAGAGCGCATAAACATATTTCAATAATATAAATACCTGGTTAACTATAATTTTATTGGTGCACTTTCGCCTTCTTCAGCCCCTATTCGCACCTTATCTGTGCAAGATTAAGAAAAGTTTAAGCGCTAAATACTAAGCTGTATACGGTAAAAATATAGGTGATTTCTTAATAAAATCATGGTGATAAAGGATCAGAAAAAACTTGGCATGAC
>DASQFK010000239.1:0-1620 GCA_035633175.1 Methylotenera sp. | reverse complement strand
TCCGGATGTGCCTTTTCAATCTCATCCAGCAACAAGACGCAATAAGGATTTTTGGTGATGGCTTCGGTCATCATGCCGCCTTGCTCAAAACCCACATAGCCAGGAGGCGCGCCAATTAAGCGAGACACCGCATGGCGCTCCATGTACTCACTCATGTCAAAGCGAATCAATTCAATGCCCATGATGTAAGCGAGTTGTTTAGCGACCTCAGTTTTACCTACACCTGTAGGCCCACTAAACAAGAAGCTACCAATGGGTTTATTGCCTTGACCCAAACCGCTGCGTGCCATTTTGACAGCAGAGGCAAGCGCTTCAATGGCTTTATCTTGACCAAACACAACGGCTTTTAAATCACGCTCCAGTGTTTTAAGCGCGTTACGGTCGTCGGTAGAGATATTTTTTGGCGGAATACGCGCAATTTTGGCGATAATATCCTCAATCTCTTTATTGCCGATGACTTTTTTCTGTTTAGATTTTGGCAATATACGTTGTGCAGCACCAGCTTCATCAATCACATCAATTGCTTTGTCTGGTAAGTGACGGTCGTTGATGTATTTTGCTGAGAGTTCAGCAGCAGTAGTTAGCGCACTTGCCGCATATTTCACACTGTGGTGTTCTTCAAAACGTGATTTCAAACCTTTTAGGATTTCAATGGTTTCAGCTACGCTAGGTTCAGCGACATCAATTTTTTGGAAACGACGTGCAAGTGCATGATCTTTCTCAAACACGCCACGATATTCTTGGTAAGTAGTTGCGCCTATGCATTTAAGTGTGCCATTTGATAATGCAGGTTTGAGCAAATTGCTGGCATCCAAAGTGCCACCACTGGCAGAACCAGCACCAATCAAGGTGTGAATCTCATCAATGAATAAAATCGCATCTGGATTTTCAGCCAATTGCTTCATCACTGCTTTTAAACGTTGTTCAAAATCACCGCGGTATTTTGTACCTGCCAGCAACGCGCCCATATCGAGCGAATAGACAATTGCATTAGCCAATACATCTGGAATCTCTTTCTCAACGATACGGCGTGCTAAACCTTCGGCAATTGCAGTTTTACCTACACCCGCTTCACCCACCAATAACGGGTTATTTTTACGGCGACGGCACAGCGTTTGCACCACGCGCTCTAATTCTGGACCACGTCCAATCAGCGGATCAATTTTTCCTGCTAGCACTTGAACGTTTAAGTTAAGCGCATAGTTTTCCAATGCGCCATTTGGAAGTACATCGCTTTCTGGATCTTGGTTTCCACCATCAGGCTTAGCTGTTTCAGCAATTTTAGAAACGCCGTGCGAAATGAAGTTAACAACATCTAAACGTGTAACACCTTGTTGATGCAAGAAAAAGACAGCATGAGAATCTTTTTCACCGAAAATGGCAACCAGCACATTCGCACCGGTAACTTCTTTTTTGCCGGAAGATTGTACATGCAACATAGCACGCTGAATCACACGTTGGAAACCAAGCGTGGGCTGCGTATCTACATCTTCTAGTCCGATGACAGTCGGCGTATGTTCTTCAATATATTGGCTAAGCTCGGTACGCAGCACTTCAAGTTTTGCCCCACAGGCACGCAGAACCTCTGCTGCTGTCGGGTTATCAATCATGGCGAGTAAC
>DASQFK010000238.1:0-24836 GCA_035633175.1 Methylotenera sp. | reverse complement strand
TTTTGCAACACTAAATTCAGATGCTTCATAAGGTAAATTTATATGAGTGGACAGAAATCATGCAGTCATGAATAATTCAATACGAGTGTAATTACGTTAAAAGAAATATAAAATGCATATAAAAATACCAAATTTAGTTATCGCCATTACGTTAAGTTTTGCGCTTAGTGGGTGTGCTTCTCAAAATAACAAAGATCCGCTCGAAGGCGTTAACCGTGGCGTTTACAAATTTAATGATGTCGCTGATAAAGCAGTGATAAAACCAGTAGCTACTGCCTACAAAAAAGTAGCGCCTACCTTTATCCGTAAAGGCTTCAATAACTTTTTTAGCAATCTTGGGGCAATCACTACGGTGGTAAACGATTTACTCCAATTCAAATTTGCGTATGCATTTACAGATGCTGGACGTTTTGTCATTAATACCACATTTGGTTTAGCTGGTTTTATTGACGTAGCTGGTATGGATAATATTCAAAAACGTAAAGAAGATTTTGGACAAACATTAGGTTATTGGGGCGTTGGTAACGGTGCATACTTGGTACTGCCAATCCTTGGGCCTTCTAGCTTACGCGATGCGACAGGCTTAGCGGTAGATTCAGCAACCACTGACCCAATCACATATACCCATAATATCGGTCAAGTTAGATTGCACAATCAATTACGTACCGCGCAGCTTATTGATAAACGTACTGAGCTTTTAACGGCAAGCGACTTGGTTGATGAAGCATCGTTAGATCCTTATGCTTTTACCCGCGATGCCTATTTGCAAAGACGTGAAAGTATGGTGCAGGATGGCTCATTATCAAATGATTCTAGTAAAGATGATTTTGATGAAGTGGATGCTGAAACAGCAGTTAAATAATTAAACAATTGCAATAAAAAAAGCCCCTGACAGGGGCTTTTTTTATTGCTAGCGCTTTAATCTATTCACTTAAAACTATTTCTATTCGCCCGCCTAAAAAACGTAAAGGTCTTGTCCCGTGGAATATATGAGCAAGCTCATTATTCTGAGTGAAATTGACTTATTCGCACGCCACTGTCATACGCTCTATCAAAATAGAACCAACCTGTTTTGATCCTTGAACAATAACATCCGTACCTATCCCTACAATCATTTTTAGCATATCAGCCATATTGCTTGCAATGGTAATCTCTTCTACCGGATGCACAATCACGCCATTTTCCACCCAAAAACCCGCCGCGCCACGTGAATAATCTCCCGTGACCATATTAATGCCACTGCCTAATAACTCTGTAACAAGCAGACCTGTGCCCATTTTCTTCAATAAAGCTGCAAAATCATCCATAGTAGATTGCACAATTAAATTATGATTACCGCCTGCATTGCCTGTCGTCTGCATTCCTAGTTTTTTTGCAGAGTAACTCCCCAGCACGTAACCTTGCAGTACACCATCTTTAACCAGCTGACGCGCATGTGTAGCAACTCCTTCACTGTCAAAAGGGCTGCTAGCCAGTCCTTTTTTAAGATGCGGCTCTTCATAAATATTGAGTAATGGACTTGCCACTTGCTTACCTAAACTATCTAATAAAAAAGATGATTTACGGTATAGGTTTCCGCCTGAAATTGCGCTGACCAACGAAGAAATCAGGCCACTAGCCAATGTTGCCTCAAATAGAACTGGCACTTGACAGGTTTTAATTTTTTGGGAATTCAAACGGCGTACTGTGCGTTCACCTGCTTTTCTACCAATATCTGCTGCCGCCTCTAAATCTGATGCGGCGCGTGCTGTGCTATACCAATAGTCGCGCTGCATACTTGCTTCAGATTCAGCGATCACAGAACAGCTGATGCCATGCCGTGAGCTGGGATAACCGCCAGTAAATCCATGGCTATTGCTATACGCAAAATAGCCTGAGCCTAATGAAACGCTGGCACCTTCTGAATTGGTAATGCGCGCATCTACATTTAAAGCCGCAGCTTCACATTCACGTGCAATTTCTATGGCTTCATCGACAGAAATATTCCAGGGATGGTGCAAGTCTAAATCCAAAACCTTCGTTGCCATTAAGTTGGCGTCGGCTAAACCGCAAAACTCATCTTTAGCAGTATATTTTGCAATGTTGCATGCAGCAGCAACGGTGTCTTTAAGTGCTTGCACACTTAAATCAGAAGTACTGGCGTGGCCCTTTTGTTGCCCAAAATACACCGTAACAGACATGCCTTTATCACGGTTATATTCGATATTCTCCACTTCGTTCAAACGCACAGAGACATTTTGCCCTATGCTTAAACTTAGTTCTGCCTCTGCAGCAATTGCCCCATGCGCTTTTGCAACTTTAAGCACGTCTTCCGACATTTGCTTGATTTCATCTAAAGAATAACTAAACCCTGTATCTGCCATTACTTTCTATCTCTCACTTAGCGCCTTTAAAACTGCGCGCTAAAAATAGTTACTAAAAAATGCTATCATACCGCAGCATGAAACCTAAAAAGACAAATACCGGCATTGATTTTAGTTACGATGCCAATTTAAGCGCTAAGCAAGACGCTGAAGAGCCGATTAGCAAAACAAAGCTTAAGGCTGAAGCAGATGCGCAGCAAGAACTTGGCGTGCGTTTATCTGAATTGCCAAAAGACAAACTGTTAAAATTAGATTTACCAGATGCTGTGCTAACGGCTGTTTTAGAAACTAAGAAAATTACCGCCAACGGCGCAATCCGACGCCATCGTCAATACTTAGGCCGTTTGATGCGTGAGATTGATAACGCACCTATTCTTGAACAACTCGCCCGCTGGGATGGTAAACACACCGCTGAAAATGCCTATTTCCACGGCTTAGAACGCTGGCGCGACCGCATGATTGCAGACAGCAATGTGTTAGCAGAGTTTATTGCACTGCATCCAAACACCGATATTCAGCAATTACGCACCTTAATTCGTAATGCACAAAAAGAGTTGGCAGCGAATAAACCTCCAAAAAGTAGCCGTGAAATATTCAAGCTACTACGTGACATTACTGGTAACCAGACGCAGGTTGATGCTACAGACGGCAATGATGAAAATTCAGACGATACGCCGACAATTACTCGATACGAGTAGCTAACTGCATGGATCACCGCATGGAAACTGTGGCAGTTATTGTCTTTGCAATCGCCCTGTTACACACTTTCACTGCAAAATCATTCGACATATTGGCCAATCGCCATCCTAACCATTCCGGGCTATTTCATTTACTAGGTGAAGTCGAAGTAGTATTTGGCTTTTGGGCATTCATTCTCATTGCGTTGCTCGCTATTGTCGCTGGCAGTACTGAAGCAATCACCTATGTAGAATCTAGACACTACACGGAACCCATGTTTGTTTTTGTCATCATGGTCGTTGCGGCCTCGCGACCCGTACTAGATTTAGTAAAAAGCTTGATCCAGAATATTGCCAAAACAATGCCAGTTAACAATGTGTTAGCACAAGTTTGGCTAAGCTTGGCAGCTGTGCCGTTACTCGGCTCATTTATCACAGAGCCCGCGGCAATGACAATTGCAGCTTTAATGCTAGCGCCACAAGTATTCAAACAAGACATGCCAGAATGGTTGAAATATGCAGCGCTGGGTGTACTTTTTGTCAATATCTCCATAGGCGGCACATTAACCTCTTATGCAGCACCGCCTGTATTGATGGTTGCCAGCGCATGGCAATGGGACTCCATGTTTATGGCTAGCACGTTTGGCTGGAAGGCAGCAATTGCGGTATTAATCAATGCCACTATCGTTAGCTATATGTTGCGAAAACATGTGCCTAAGGTACCGAGCACTGACAAAAAAGAAGTTAAAATCCCTTTCATGATTAGTTCGATTCACCTGCTTTTTTTGGTTAGCGTGGTCATTTTTGCACATCACCCTGTCATATTTTTCGGCTTATTTCTATTCTTCCTAGGTTTTACCCAAGCTTACGAACGCTATCAATCACCGCTTATCCTTAAAGAAGGGTTATTGGTAGGCTTCTTTTTAGCCGGTTTAGTTGTATTAGGCGGTATGCAGCAATGGTGGCTACAGCCTATCGTATCAAGTCTTGCACCTTTACAGCTTTTCTTTGGCGCAACAGCATTGACCGCCATTACAGATAATGCCGCCCTTACCTTTCTTGGCTCGCAAATTGCTGGATTATCTGATGAGGCAAAATACATGCTGATGGCGGGTGCTGTGGCTGGTGGCGGCTTAACTGTTATTGCCAACGCACCTAATCCTGCAGGTGCTGCATTGCTCAAACAAGGGTTTAATGATGGCTCTATAGGTGCTGGTCAGTTGTTCTTGGGTGCGCTACCGCCGACCATTGTTGCAGCAGTATTATTTCTAATCTGACAAATAAAAAGCCTGCATTAGCAGGCTTTCTTAAAGGCTTATAAATCTACTTATATGAATTTAGCGCTACTGACATTTTTACATCAGCGCCCCCGCGTTCCAATTCAACTGGTACTGTTTGCCCTGCATAGCGTTTTACAGCAGCAAATAAATCATCCGGCTTAACTAAATCAACATCGCCAATTTTGAGTAAGGTATCGCCCTTAACAATCTTAGCTGCAGCCGCCGGCGATTCATTAATAACGGCAATAATTTTCAGGCCTTTTTCTGCAACATTTTTTGCGCGTTCATCTTTATTATCTGTAGCTTTAATGAGCTTGATTACATGCACACCTAACAAAGGTGTCGGTAGCTTTGCCCAATAACTTGCATAATAAGTGTACTGTGTAGGCTCTTCTGCCAAATCTTTGGCGTCAATTTCCCCACCATTTTTAGCGGCTTCTTTAATTAACTCTAATTTACCAGCACTAGTTTTAGCCGAGCCATATTTTCTATAAACCAAAACCTTATCCGCTTTAATGGCTTTACCATGCTGTAATGCCAGATCAACAGATACGTCCGTACCATCGAAACCTGATGAACCCATCATGTCATAGCCCTGTTCCAGCATACTGATATTGTCTTCATCTTTATGGTTACTCACGAACATTTGCGTGTCCGGATTAGCGCTTTGCGACTTCAGATGATTAGTGTTTTGCTCTTTATAGTTTTTTGCGTATAAATTGCCTTCAGCCGCATTTACTGGTGAAGCTGTCAAAAAAGCTGTTAACCCCAATAAACTCAATAGCATCAAACCTATAACAATTTTTTTATTATTCATACTTGTTGTTGAAAGGATTTTTGCCGCAGATGTGTTTGAATTTTTACTTATATAATAATGAGTAGGCACCATGAAAAAATCCTTTAATGTGGGTAATGGTATGATTAAGGTTTAGCGTACTACTAATGACAAAAGAATGACAAAAGAATTCATTAAAATTGGTTTAGTTTCAATCAGCGACCGTGCAAGTAGTGGCGTATATGAAGATCTGGGTATTCCAACCTTAAAAAGCTGGCTTGATAGTGCGCTGCTTACGCCTATGCAAATAATTGCACGACTAATAGCCGATGAGCAAGAGGATATTGAGGCGATGCTGATTGATTTGGTAGATGTAGAAGGCTGCCATCTAATTTTAACGACTGGTGGTACAGGCCCTGCGCTACGTGATGTAACACCGGAGGCGACAGAGAATATTGCTGACAAAGTGATGCCCGGCTTCGGTGAGCAGATGCGGCAAATTAGTTTGAATTTTGTACCCACCGCCATTCTTTCCAGACAAGTTGCAGTGATTCGCAAACAATGTTTAATCATTAACTTACCTGGCCAACCAAAAGCGATTGCACAAACACTGGAAGGCCTAAAAGATGATATAGGGCTCATTAAAGTGCATGGCATATTTGCCGCAGTACCCTACTGCTTAGACTTATTAGCGACTCCAGAACAGCCTATGCCTTATCTTGAAACGAATGAAGCAATCGTTAAAGCATTCAGGCCAAAATCAGCACTAAAATCTGTGGATTAAGCGATGTCCGAGTTTGATCTAATCCACCAACATTTCACTCGCAAAACACACCATACCAATTTAAGTGTGGGTGACGATGCGGCCTTAATTTCTGTGCCGCAAGGATTGGAGCTTGCTATATCAGTCGATATGCTGGTAGCAGGCACTCACTTTTTTGCAGATGCAGATCCCTTTAAACTAGGCTGGAAGTCGCTCGCGGTCAACGTTTCCGACATGGCTGCCATGGGCGCCAACCCAAAATGGGCCACATTAGCAATTGCGCTGCCGCATAACGATGCAGCTTGGTTAAGCCAGTTTTCAGACGGATTTTTTGCCTGCGCCAAAACGTTCAATATAGACTTAATCGGTGGCGACACCACACGCGGACCATTAACCATCAGCGTACAAATCATGGGAGAAACGCCTCGTGGCTTTGCCATAAAGCGCAGTGGTGCAAAGGTCGGTGATGAAATTTGGGTGTCAGGATATTTAGGTGATTCTGCTTTAGCACTGGCCCATATGCAAAATAAATTTCAGCTGACTGGAAATGAGTTTGCAGGCTGCGCAAAATCGCTACATACACCGCAACCCAGAGTCACCCTAGGTTTAGCATTACGCAACATCGCGCACAGCGCGATTGATATTTCAGACGGCTTATTGGCGGATTTAGGCCATATTCTAAAGGCATCAAAAGTGGGGGCGTCGATTCAATTGCAAGCGTTGCCGCATTCCAATATCATGAAAAATCACCTTCCAAACCCACTTACTGAACACATGATGCTGGCAGGTGGTGACGATTATGAGCTCTGCTTTACCGCGCCTGCTCATAGGCACGCTGAGATTGTGTTATTAAGCCAGCGTCTTGATTTGAAATTAAGCAATATCGGGCATATTACGCATGATCATGCATTGATAGTGCGCGGCGCTAATAATGAAGTATTAAGCATCAAGGAAACAGGTTTTGACCATTTTAATTAACCCTTCAAATACAAATCAACCCAATTTAAAGCTTTTATTTCAACACCCAGCTTATTTCTTCGGCCTAGGTTTCGGTAGCGGTCTCGCGAAAAAAGCACCTGGTACATTTGGCACGTTAATTGGCTTGCCTTTGTTTTGGTTGATTGCCAACTATAGTTTTCCAATACAACTTGCCATCATTACCGCACTTTTTGTAATCGGTATTTATTTTTGCAGTGCAACGGGCAAAGCCATAGGTGTAGCAGACCACGGCGGTATTGTATGGGATGAAATAGTCGCCATCATGTTAGTGCTTACTTTCACGCCTATGCAATGGCAATGGTGGCTGGCTGCATTTCTATTATTTAGACTCTTTGATATTTGGAAGCCTTATCCGATACGCCAATGTGATGCCAGACTCAAAAATGGTTTCGGTGTGATGTTTGATGATTTACTCGCTGCCATTTATGCCATTATCAGTTTGAAGATAACTTTATGGATACTCTCCTAAGTTTAAGTGCCTACTTAGGCGCCGCTTTAAAGGCACGTAGCCTAAAGTTAGCACTGGCTGAATCTTGCACCGGCGGCATGGCGTCACAATACATTACTGCCATTGCTGGCAGTTCTACATGGTTCGACCGCGCTTTTATTACCTATAGCAATCAAGCCAAAATGGATATGCTAGAGATACCCAAGCAAACCTTAGATATTTTTGGCGCTGTAAGTGAACAAACTGCACAAGCCATGGCACTAGGCGCAATCAACAACAGTCTTGCAGATATTAGTGCCAGTATCACAGGCATTGCGGGACCGGAAGGTGGCACTGAGAATAAACCGGTCGGCATGGTTTGTTTTGGTTTTGCATTTAAAACGCATTCGTTTACTAGTAAAACTACTCCGCTTAATGCGCAAGTGATTACTCAAACAAAACAGTTTATTGGCGATCGTGATGACATTCGCAAACAGTCGGTCAATCACGTATTAGAAACGTTAATTACGCTTACGTTAAGCCTTGATTTATGAAATAATTACATGCTTATTAAAGTGATAAAAACTTAAAAAATACAAAGGCAAAACCACATGGATGACAACAAAAGTAAAGCACTTGCCGCGGCATTAGCACAGATTGAAAAGCAATTCGGCAAAGGCTCTATTATGCGGATGGGCGATGGCGATATTGGTGAAGACATTCAAGCGGTTTCTACAGGTTCATTAGGTCTTGATATTGCGTTAGGTATAGGCGGCCTGCCACGTGGTCGTGTGATTGAGATTTACGGTCCTGAATCTTCAGGCAAAACTACATTAACGCTCTCTGTGATTGCACAAATGCAAAAAACCGGCGGTGTTGCTGCGTTTATTGATGCGGAACATGCGTTAGATCCACAATATGCGGCTAAATTAGGCGTTAACGTACCTGATTTATTGATTTCACAGCCAGATACCGGCGAGCAAGCGCTCGAAATCGTCGATATGTTGGTGCGCTCAGGTTCTGTTGACATTGTAGTGGTCGACTCAGTTGCTGCGCTAACCCCACGTGCTGAGATTGAAGGCGAAATGGGCGACAGTCACATGGGCTTGCAAGCACGCTTAATGAGCCAAGCCTTGCGTAAATTGACTGGTAACATCAAACGTACCAACACGATGGTGATTTTCATTAACCAGATCCGTATGAAAATCGGCGTGATGTTTGGTAGCCCAGAAACCACGACTGGTGGTAATGCGCTTAAGTTCTACGCGTCTGTACGTTTGGATATTCGCCGTACTGGAGCGATTAAGAAAGGTGACGAAGTCATCGGCTCTGAAACACGCGTAAAAGTGATTAAAAACAAGGTCGCGCCACCGTTCAAACAAGCTGAATTTGATATTCTGTATGGCGAAGGCATTTCACGTGAAGGTGAAATCATTGAGCTTGGCGTGAATGCAAAATTTGTAGAAAAAGCTGGTGCTTGGTATAGCTATAACGGCGAAAAAATCGGCCAAGGTAAAGATAACTCACGTGACTATTTAAAAGCGCATCCAGCGATTGCTAACGAAATTGATGCAAAAATTCGCGCCAACATGAAAGCGTTGAGTGAAGGATTGCCTGCAGTTCGCGCTGAAGACGATTGATAGTCCGCGCTATTTGTAACGAGGCGATATAATCGACTTCCAACCCAAAAGTTTACGGCAACGGGCGCTAGACTACTTAGGTAAACGCGAGTACTCCTATGTTGAACTGGCTAAAAAACTTAAAGCTTTTGCCGAAGAAACCGACGATATTGCCGCAATTTTAGATGATTTTAAAGCGCGTGGCTGGCTGTCAGACGAGCGCTTTACCGAGCAGTTAGTGCATGCACGACAAGCAAAATTTGGCAGTGCTAGAGTAGCTAATGAGTTGCGCGAAAAAGGTGTTGCAGATGAACTAATCGCCAGTGCAGTAGCCGCAGTAAAAGTGAATGAGCTTGAACATGCACGTGAAATATGTAGGAAAAAATATAAAGAAAGCCCTAAAAGCCGAGAAGACTGGGCAAGGCAAGCAAGATTTTTACAAAGCCGCGGGTTTGGCTTTGACATTATTAAAAAAGCACTCAATGACAGTAGTGACAAATTAAGCAACGAATAAGCCAGTGATAATTAAAAGATGACCATTAAATTAAGTAGCAATCCCAGCAGCAACGAAATTCGCCAAGCATTTCTCGATTTTTTCGCCTCCAAAGGTCATCAAATTGTTGCGTCCAGCTCACTAGTACCGCATGGTGACCCTACCCTGCTATTCACCAATGCAGGCATGAACCAATTTAAAGATGTTTTCCTCGGCTTTGATAAACGCCAGTACAAGCGCGCAACCACCAGTCAAAAATGTGTACGCGCTGGCGGCAAGCATAATGATCTGGAAAACGTAGGCTACACTGCCCGTCATCATACGTTCTTTGAAATGTTGGGTAATTTTAGTTTTGGCGATTATTTCAAACAGGATGCCATCGCTTACGCATGGGAACTACTCACAGTAGTTTTTAAACTGCCAAAAGATAAACTCACTGTTACTGTATATGCCGAAGATGACGAAGCTTACGACATTTGGCACAACACTATAGGCGTGCCAGCTGAACGCATAATTCGTATTGGCGACAACAAAGGTGCACGTTACGCCTCTGATAACTTCTGGATGATGGGTGATACTGGCCCATGCGGTCCATGTACTGAAATTTTCTACGACCATGGCGAAAGCCATTTCGGTGGACCTCCGGGCAGCCCTGATGAAGATGGCGACCGTTTTATCGAAATTTGGAACAATGTGTTCATGCAGTTCAACCGCGATGAAGCAGGTGTGATGCATCCGTTGCCTAAACCATCTGTTGATACTGGCATGGGTTTAGAACGTTTATCTGCCGTGCTACAACACGTACATGCTAACTACGAGATTGATTTATTTCAAGGCTTGATAGCCGCAGCAGCACGTGAAACCAAAACCACTGATTTAAACAGCCCCAGCTTAAAAGTATTAGCCGACCATATTCGCGCCTGTAGCTTTTTAATTGCTGATGGCGTGATTCCGGGCAATGAAGGCCGTGGCTATGTATTACGCCGTATCATCCGCCGTGCGATTCGCCATGGCTATAAATTGGGTTGCAGAACTGCATTTTTCCATAAAATGGTTGCAGATCTAGTGCTTGAAATGGGCAATGCCTATCCTGAGCTAAAAACTGAACAAGCACGCATTACCGATATATTGAAAAGCGAAGAAGACCGCTTTTTTGAAACCATTGAAAATGGTATGGCGATTTTAGAAACTGAGCTAGCCAATACCAAAGATGTATTTAATGGTGAAACCGCATTCAAGCTGCATGACACCTATGGTTTTCCGTTAGATTTAACTGCAGACATTTGCCGCGAGCGCAACATAGCTGTAGATAGTGCCGCATTTGATGCAGCGATGACCCGCCAAAAAGAACAAGCGCGTTCTGCCGGTAAATTCAAGATGGCAACCAATTTGGATTACAGCGGGACAAATACGGACTTTAAAGGCTATGAAACTTTAGAAACCAGTGCCAAAGTGCTGGCGTTATATAAAGATAGTGTTGCTGTCACTAGCTTGAATGAGGGTGATCTTGGCATAGTCGTGTTAGATACCACGCCGTTTTATGCGGAGTCTGGCGGACAAGTCGGCGATACTGGTGAACTGCGTAGCGCCGATGGAATTTTTGCCGTGGAAGATACGCAAAAAATACAGGCGGCTGTCTTCGGCCATCACGGTACACTCAAAACCGGCAGCTTAACAGTTGGCGACCAAATTACCGCCAAAGTGAATATGCAAGCGCGTGCAAACAGCATGCGTAACCATTCTGCTACCCATTTGATGCATAAAGCCCTGCGTGAAGTATTGGGTGCGCATGTGCAACAAAAAGGCTCGTTAGTAGATACTGAGAAGACCCGTTTTGACTTTGTGCATAACGCACCGATGACAGATGCTGAAATAGCGCGCGTCGAACAAATCGTCAATGCTGAAATTCTCGCCAATACTGCTACAGACGCGCGTGTCATGGATATTGAGTCTGCGCAAAAAACAGGCGCAATGATGCTGTTTGGCGAAAAATATGGCGACGAAGTCCGTGTGCTGGATATTGGCTCATCTCGCGAACTGTGCGGCGGTACGCATGTAAGCCGCACCGGTGATATCGGCCTATTTAAAATATTTAGCGAATCTGGCGTTGCTGCCGGTGTGCGCCGTTTAGAAGCCACTACAGGCGAAGGCGCGCTGAATTTAATCAACGAGCAACAGGCTTTGATTACTCAACTAGCTAGCGCGCTTAAGGCGCCAACTCATGAGCTCGCTAACAAGGCTGTGCAGTTATCTGACAATATCAAGTCATTAGAAAAAGAATTGGCACGTTTAAAATCAAAACTGGCCTCATCACAAGGTGATGACTTAACGTCTCAAGCCACTGAAATTTCTGGCGTGAAAGTACTAGCTGCAACGCTAGACGGTGCCAATGCTGAAACGCTGCGCGAGACTATGGATAAACTGAAAGACAAGCTGAAGTCTGCTGCCATTGTGTTAGCCAGTGTGAGTGAAGGCAAAGTAAGTTTAGCTGCAGGTGTGACGCAAGATCTGGTTGCAAAAATTAAAGCTGGCGAATTAGTCAATTTCGTTGCACAGCAAGTTGGCGGCAAAGGCGGCGGCAAACCAGATATGGCAATGGCGGGTGGTACAGATGCGAGTCAGTTACCGCAAGCGCTTGCTAGCGTAAAAGACTGGGTGATTAGTAAACTGGCTTAGTCTGTTACCTAGTACAAAGTAAGTTAGTTTTAGAAGTAAAAATCAATATTTAATTAGCGTAATTTAAAAAGAGTCGAAAATGGCATTGATTGTACAAAAATACGGCGGTACCTCTGTAGCGAATCCTGAAAGGATTCGCAATGTCGCTAGGCGTGTTGCACGATATAAAGCGATGGGACATCAAATCGTAGTGGTCGTTTCTGCAATGTCAGGCGAAACTAACCGACTGATTACACTGGCAAAAGAGCTCATGTCAGATCCTGATCCACGTGAGTTAGATGCAATCATTTCCACAGGCGAGCAAGTGACCATCGGTATGACCGCGCTGGCTTTAATCGAACTTGGCATTAAAGCCAAAAGTTACACAGGCGCTCAAGTTAAAATCTTAACGGATGATGCACATACTAAAGCACGCATCCTGAATATCGATCAGCACAATCTTAAAGCTGATTTAGATGCAGGCTATGTGTGTGTTGTTGCTGGGTTTCAAGGCGTAGATGAAAAAGGCAATATCACAACCTTAGGTCGCGGTGGCTCTGATACAACAGGTGTGGCGCTCGCAGCCGCACTAGGTGCAGATGAATGCCAAATCTATACAGATGTTGACGGTGTTTATACTACAGACCCTAGAGTGGTTCCTGAAGCGCGTCGCTTAAAATCAATCACTTTTGAAGAAATGCTTGAACTAGCGAGCCAAGGCTCGAAAGTATTACAAATACGCTCTGTGGAATTCGCGGGTAAATATAAAGTTAAATTACGTGTGCTTTCTAGTTTTGAAGAAGAAGGAGACGGTACACTCATCACATTTGAAGAAGACGGTAAGACCAATAAAGAGGGCAGCGAAATGGAAGATCCAATTATCTCAGGTATCGCGTTTAATCGCGATGAGGCCAAAATCACTGTATTAGGCGTGCCTGATAAACCAGGTATTGCTTATCAAATTTTAGGCCCGGTTGCCGATGCAAATATCGATGTAGATATGATCATTCAAAACGTGGGCGCTGATGGTACGACAGACTTCACCTTCACAGTCCATAAAAATGAACTCAATAAAGCCTTAGGTATTTTGCGTGATAAAGTCCAAGGCCACATTGGTGCTCGCGAAATTAATGGTGACGACAAGATCGCCAAAGTCTCTGTTGTAGGCGTTGGTATGCGCTCACATGTAGGCATTGCCAGCCAAATGTTCCGCACCTTGGCCGAAGAAGGTATCAACATTCAAATGATTTCTACGTCAGAGATAAAAATTGCTGTTGTGATCGATGAAAAATATTTAGAATTAGCAGTACGCGTATTGCATAAAGCTTTTGAACTAGAAGAAGCTTAAGCATATTTATAATAGATAAATTAATTGTAACAATCAACATTAGTCACTGTTTTCTGATTGATTTTTGGTCGCGAATCAAGTAATATCGCGCCCTTATTAGTGAAGACTAATATGTTACTGAAACCCAGTAAAGCGAAATTGAATTAAACGGAGAGCTGGCCGAGTGGTCGAAGGCACTTCCCTGCTAAGGAAGCATACGGGCTTAACCCTGTATCGAGGGTTCGAATCCCTCGTTCTCCGCCAACTAAAAGATAGTAATTATTACTTTTAGAAATAAGCAGTATGTCGTATAATACTGCCCATGCGCCCGTAGCTCAGCTGGATAGAGTACTTGGCTACGAACCAAGGGGTCGGGCGTTCGAATCGCTCCGGGCGCACCACAAAATGAAAAGGCTGATTCCATATAGGTTTCAGCCTTTTTTATTTAAATGTCAAAGTGATGAGTCTTGGCACTTTTTTTTGGGTTTTAGTGTCAGGTTTCGACTCAGTAAACATAAGTAATTATTTCCTTCGAAATTAATAAAACATATTCTTATACACTTGTGGTAAATTGATCCGATGAAAAAAATATCAACTTTAGTTTTACTTCTGAGTGTCTTTGCATTCTCTGGCTGCCACCACTTTGGGCATCACTGTCCTCCTGGGCAAGCTAAAAAAGGGAACTGCATTTAGCCTCATTGAATCGTTAGCTTGCCTTTTAATTTAATAACTATCTGCCGCAAGCTCTCTGTATTCTTAATTTATTCGACAGACAATTCTGAATTGTCTACTTTGTGCTGTTTTTAAATTATGATCAGAACTCAATAATCACTCTTTCCAGTGCCCACTTTCATCTCCTTGGGCGCACCAAAAAAAAGCCTACAGATTAAACTCTGTAGGCTTTTTGTTTTTTTTACTGCTTACTTTGAAAAAACCAGATACAAGCCCTATTAGCCAGCAGCATCTTCCAGCACTTGCAAAAAAGCGTCTCCATAACGTTCTAGCTTAGCTTGCCCAACGCCATTGATTCTACTCATTTCCATGAGATTTTTTGGACGGCGGTTGAGGAATTCCAGTAGCGTACTATCATGAAAAATGACATAAGGCGGCACACCCTGTTCGCGTGCGAGTTCGGTGCGTTTGTCCTTTAATATAAACCATAGCGGGTCATCGCTTACTGCAGTGTAAACTTCTTTTGCATTCGCTCCGCGCCCTACTTTGCTCACTTTACGTTGTGTGACTTCAGTATCGCGGCGCAACCAGACTTCAGTTTCACTTTTAAGAACAGGACGGGCGAATTCAGTGAGTTTTAAGCCACCATAAGCTTCAATATCACTTTCGAGATAGCCGCCAGCAACTAATTGTCGATACACACTACTCCATTGTGATTGCGAAATTTCTTTGCCAATACCAAAGGTACTGAGCTGTTCATGTCCAAACTGCCTGACTTTTGGCGTAGGCTTGCCTAGCAATACATCAATTAAGTGAACAACACCAAATCTTTGACCTGTGCGATACACACAGGAAAGTGCCATTTGTGCAGGTTGCGTGGCATCCCAGGTATCGACTGGGCTTAAGCAGTTATCGCATTGGTCGCAATTACCGGCATGTTGTTCGCCAAAGTAACGCAGTATGGTTTGGTGACGGCAAGCAGTAGATTCGCAAAAACCAAGCAAAGCATCAAGCTTTTGTCGCTCAACTTGCTTGCGTTCTTCTGGCGCATCGCCTGAATCCAGCATCTGCCGCATGCTTACTACATCACCTAATCCGTAGGTCATCCAGGCATTGGCAGGCAGGCCATCACGCCCTGCGCGGCCAGTTTCTTGGTAATAACCTTCCATACTCTTGGGGATGTCTAAATGAGCGACAAAGCGCACATTGGGCTTATCAATCCCCATGCCAAACGCAACAGTGGCCACCATAATCACGCCCTCTTCACGTAAAAATCGTCGCTGGTTTTGGTTGCGAATACTGGCATCCAGTCCTGCATGATAAGGCAATGCATCCCAGCCGCGAGATTTTAGCCACTCGGCAGTTTCTTCTACTTTACGGCGCGATAGGCAATAGATAATACCCGCGTCATTGGCGTGCTCAGACTCTAAAAATGATTCTAGCTGCTGGCGAGCGTTAGCTTTTTGCGTGACACGATAACGGATATTCGGACGATCAAAACTGGAAACAAACTGGCGTGCTTCCTCTAACTTTAAGCGCTCTACAATTTCAGCCCGTGTAGGGGCATCCGCAGTAGCGGTTAATGCAATCCGTGGCACATCAGGAAAGCGCTCATGCAATACGGTAAGTTTGCGATACTCGGGGCGGAAATCATGTCCCCATTGCGATACGCAGTGCGCCTCATCAATGGCAAAAAGTGCAATGCCTGCGCCCTCTTGAATTTGTTCTAGCAGTGCCAGAAATCCAGTCATGAGCAATCGCTCTGGTGCCACATACACTATCTGTAAATGCCCGCGCATTAGCTGCGCAGTTACTTCACGGGATTCTTCTGCATCTTGGCTAGAATTAAGAAACGCCGCCCTCACACCCAATTGTTTTAAAGCATCTACTTGATCTTGCATCAGTGCGATGAGCGGAGAAACTACAATGCCAACTCCCTCACGCAGCAACGCTGGCAGTTGATAACACAATGATTTTCCGCCGCCGGTAGGCATTAACACCAGCGCGTCACCTCCTGAGGTCACATGCTCAACGACCGCCTGCTGTTCACCGCGAAAAGATGAATACCCGAAAACATCGTGTAAAACTTGTTGGTGCAGGGGTTGTGGTGCTGATGGATTTGACATGGGCGATATTGTACACCTCACCAAGCCCCTACCTGATGAGTCTTTGATCTAATACCCAGTTGTTAAATTTCGATATTAACTACTTTTCAGTTAGCAAAGTTTTTTTACTAACTAATCATAAAAGTAATTTTTGGCTGGTTGATGCATTACATCTTGCGAACAGTCCATGCCTCAATTTCGAACCTGCGATTAGGTGCCAAGCAACGAATTAATGTTTCATCACGCTTGTTCTGCTTGCATTCGACCAGCGGCGCTGACTTGCCCACACCAAAGGTTGTAATGCGTTCAGCAGGGATATTCTTCGCGACCAAATATTGACGAATCGTGTCAGCACGCGCCCGTGAGAGCTTCATATTGTAGGCATCATCACCAAGGCGGTCAGTATGACCCACGACTTTGAGCTGGACAATCTCCCCACCTGAGAGAAGGTCAGTTGATACCCGGTTCAGCTTTTCAACGCCTCCTGGCCTTAGGTTGGTAATTTCTGACTTGTCGAAATCGAACATGCCATCGGCGCTAAGCTGCATCCGTATCAATTCAGATCCTGGTACAAGCTTCTCTATAGTCTTCTCAACCACCATCTGAGCCTGTGCTTCTGGCAGCGCCAGCCAATGTGCGCAAACTTCTGGTTTCCAGTAGGTATTTCTTACCCGCATGCTAGATGTGTAGATAATTTTATACTGACAAGTCTCCACTTCCGTTCCACCACTTTTACGGAAATTGAAAATGTAGTCCCATTCCCGGACTTTGCCAAAACCTTCAGCAAAATGCGGATGACCTAGTAGCGCATAGAGCTGATTCTTAGTCATGTCATGTGCAACATCGCTGCCCTCAATCAACCTTATCAACTTGCGACGCATGAATGCCACAGTACTCCCAGCATCGGTGCTACCTTATTTAATAACAATCAGGAGGGCATTGAAGACCTCTTAAGGCAGGCTGATATTGCCATGTATCAGGCCAAGACTGCGGGTCGCAATACGTTAAGCTTCTTCGACCCACAGACGCAGGCGCGCATTAACGCTCGCGCGGCACTGGAAGCAGACTTAAGACTTGCACTGCAGGAAAAACAGTTTAAGCTCTATTACCAGCCGCAGGTCTACCATAATGGGCAGATTATTGGCGCAGAAGTCCTACTTCGTTGGCAACATCCAGAACGTGGCTTAGTATCACCTTTAGAATTCATTCCACTGGCTGAGGAAACTGGCCTGATATTGCCCATCGGGCAATGGGTATTGGAAACAGCTTGTAATCAGATCAAAGCTTGGGACGGCAATATTCGCACGCAGCATTTGCATCTATCCGTTAACGTCAGTGCCCGGCAATTCTATCAACCTGACTTTGTAGAGCAAGTCTGTCAGGCATTAAGATATGGTGCCATCAATCCTGACAGACTCAAATTAGAGCTTACCGAAAGCCTAGTGCTCGATGATATTGCCGACGCTATCCTCAAAATGCATGCACTCAGGGAAATCGGTGTGCGATTCTCCATGGATGATTTTGGCACTGGCCATTCATCACTAGCCTACCTGACACAATTGCCACTCGATCAACTCAAAATTGACCAGTCTTTCATTCGTAACATTGGTGTAAAAGCCAATGATGCAGTGATTGTACAAACCATTATTGGCATGGGTAACAATTTAGGCATGGATGTCATTGCCGAAGGAGTAGAAACAGAAGAACAACGTGCATTCTTGCAAAAGCATGGCTGCCCCATCTGTCAGGGTTACTTTTTCGGTAAACCAGTGCCACTGAAAGAATTTGAAGTCACTTTGCAGCAAGGTTAATTTTTTTGATACGCAATGCTTCAACTCCGTTCCCCGGTAGATTCATCAAACTTGAGCATACCAAAAAAAACATAAAGCCTAGTCATTGCTGACTAGGCTTTATGTTTGGTCATAGAGACACTTAAGACATTCATACCATGCTTATCTGGATTTATTAGTATTGATGACATCCATACTAAATTCCCCCATACACAAATATCATCGTTGATAACTAGACATTTATATTAGTTTTACAACGTTAATTTAAAAAAGACATGATGAAAATAATTTCTTTATTGATACTAATCAGTTACTTAATCACATTTCTCACTATATAGAATATTGGCATGCATTATGCTGATTAACACATAGCAGCTCTAAATTGAAATTAGTATGTTGTGTTTTAAAAAGTTGTAATTAAGTCAGCAGTTGATGCATATCATGCAAACTAAATGCTTTAAAAGCTGATTAGAAATTACAAAGTGTGAAGGAGTAATAAAATGAGGCTAACCAATCATAATCTAAGGGTACTATCAAAATTTTCGACAATAGCCAAGAAACACATTGGATTAGTCAAGGCAATGGAAATGTCTAATAATCAACAATATGCAAGCAATATATTAATCAAAGCATCTTTGTCTAATAATGAAGAATTGATTGATCTAACAAAAAAAATAAGTGAAGAATTGCATATTGGCGTTGATCTGATCTGTGCAATTGAATCTTATCTCAATAGCCTTAAAACAAAGAGCGCTACGAGAGAATGCGTTCAGGACAGCAAGTATTTTTTAAATAAACTTACTCAAAATCTATACGGGATTCATACTGACGGAGTTGCATATCGTCGAGCCGTAGAAGCCTTGATATTAAATGTTGAAATTGAAGATATAGCTTTTTGTATCAACCTAGCTAGGGAATTTTATCCATTATGGCTATATGAGAATAACTTGGATGAAATTCATCATGAGCATATTTTTAAACGGAATATCCAAAAAGCTGAATTTACAGACTTATGGAATAGTATTGACCAGGAGTTCTTTTCTGATATGGAGAATTGGCCTTTAACTCTATATACAGAATCTATGAGAAAAATAGGTGTTTCGGAACAGGACGTCACTACAAGGCTAAAAGTTGCTAAAGTGATTACTGTAGAACTAAGAAATGATCATAGTAGCCCAGATGAAAACTACCGTGATGCAATCAATAGAACTCACCATTTATTTGCAAACGAAGAGATGAAAGAGTTTTTTTTAATTGTATCACGCGAGTTTTATCATTTCTGGATAGGGTCACCCTTAAAACATTAAGTGCTTTATGAAAGCTTTAGCCACTCCACAAAATCTAGTATTGTTATGTTACTTTTTAGCAATATCAGCTCAATTGGTTGCTTCTTTAGTAGCACTATATCAAGTAAAAAAAGTAAAAGCATATTACTCAGGATGGCTTTTACTTTCTTTGGGTTTGACCATAATGGTAGCCAGACGGGTAGACCCAATTTATGAATTAATTACTAACGGACACTACTCAACTGCAGATGCAGTTTACTCTCTCATCATTTCTTTATTATTAATGCTTGGTGTATTAAAGATAAGAAGTTTATTTGATCTGATGCATGTTCAAGAGATAGCACTTGATAAATTAGCTAAGTACGACACACTCACAGGCACTCTGAGACGCTATGCAATATTAGACCAAGGTTTGATGGCTGTAGAACGATGTATTCGGCTTAAAAGACCTATCGCCGTGTTAGTGATCGATATTGATAAATTCAAAAACATCAACGATGAGTATGGCCATAGTATCGGTGACCAAGTGCTCATCCAGTTTGTATCATTATGCAAAAACTCATTACGAAGTATCGATATATTTGGCCGATTTGGCGGGGATGAATTTTTAGCCATACTTCCTGAGGCAAACCTAGAAACCGCACTCTTAATTATAAAAAGGATTGATGCTGATTTGAATAATGCTGATTTTATTTTTAATAATAAAAAGTTAAAAGTAACGGTTAGTACTGGAGTTGGCATATATGATCCGCCATCGTCCAATAACGAAGTGCCACAGACAGCACAGGCACTACTCGATGATCTGATTCGTAACGCTGATCTGGACATGTATGACGTAAAGAAACTGAGACGAAATCATATCTAATAATTGAGTTTTAAAAGAATAAAAACCATCAACGGCTTACATTGCTGTAAGCCGTATTATTGGTAGGGCGTGCGAGGATCGAACTCGCGACAAACGGATTAAGAGTCCGCTGCTCTACCAGCTGAGCTAACGCCCCAATTATTAGTTTTCTAACTGCTTTTTTTTGCAATATTAGAATTAATGAAGATTAGTCTGCTGTATACCTGCCAATAACCATGCTGCATTAGCTTCTTGCAAATTTTTCTGAATATGCCAGATTTCATCTACATTTTCTGCAATACCATTATTTTCGCTTAATTGACCTGTGAAGCGCACACTAGCGATTGAATAATCCCCTTCACTCGCGACTTCTAACAATTCAGCGTTAATGGTAATCACATCCGTTTTTTGCTCTGCATTGCCACGTTCTTGCATTTGCATTGAAATTTCGGCAAATATTTCTGGTGTGGTGTATTCGCGAATATCATTTAAATCTTTACGGTCGTTAGCGGCTTGTAAGCGTATAAATGACATTTTTGCATTGCGTAAAAAGCTGTCTACTGGGAAATCTGGTGGAATATTGCCTGTGTTATAAGTGGTACCACTTGAGTAACCAGAACCTGTGTAGCTCGGTCTTTGCACAGATTCAGATGTGTTAAATGATGAAACTCCACCTGCATATTGCATAGCTGGTTGAGAAGTCGCTTGATTGGATTTTTTGAATTTTGAAATCAAAAACATAATGACACCTGCTGCTAGTAGCGCCATTAAAATCGAACCCATACCTCCAGCCATGCCGCCTAATCCACCATTAGCAAACATAGTCGCTAGACCTGCACCAATTGCTAAACCCGCTAAAGGACCCATCCATTTATTGCCTGTAGAAGCTGGTGCAGGTGCGGGCGCAGCGGCAGGTGCTCTTTGTGCTTGCTTAGCAGGCATCGGGCGGCTTTTGCCGAAACTGCTACCACCGCCTAAACGTCTTGCTTCTGCCACTGTAGACAAAAAACTTAGGCAGGTGATTGCCATCACTAACAACATCAAAAATCTTTTCATGTATTCCTCATCCAATTGGATAATAAAAGTAATTAAGTAAGCGAGGTGGATTATAACAGCCTCATTGAATGCTGCTAAAGTTATCACGCCATGGTGATGCTTTTTATGACAGTTTGACACTTACTATGAACAGGAACCTGTCATAAAATTCATTACTAAATTTTATTTTATTAGGCCTGATTAAGTAAAATCCTGATGCTGGATTGCGCTAAGTACATAGGGTTTAAAGCACGTGAACGCGTAATATGAGAATCATACAAACGCAGCAAATAAAACAAACTGCTTTGTAAATTGTATAACTTGTATTCAAATTTTTTACTCAGGAGATTATTATGTGGACTACACCATCAGCTACAGAAATGCGTTTTGGCTTTGAAGTTACAATGTACGTAATGAATAAATAAGTTATAAATTTATGAAAAAGCCAGTCAAGGTTAAACACTTTTGGCCATTTCATGGATTGAATTGTACTTGCCCGATTTGTAGTGCTTAATTTTACAAGTGAATTTAGGTAAGTTAAAAATGCCTAGTCGAATGACTAGGCATTTTTTATTTGAAAAGATGTTTAAGAAGTCTTGGCTAAAACCCTTAAGATACAATCACTATTACGTATCCATGCTAGGCTTTTGCTAAGGCGCGGTCGATAATATCAAGCGCCTCATCAAACACATCATCTTGAATAGTGAGCGGATATAAAAAGCGAATAGCATTGCCATATATGCCACAGCTCAGCAAAATCAGGCCTTCTGCTAGCGCAGCTTGCTGTACTCGTTTTACGGCCTCCGTAGAGGGTTCATCAGTAGCAACATCAAAAAACTCAACAGCTATCATCGATCCCAAACCGCGTATTTCTTTTAAAGCGGGCACTTTAGCTTTTATCTTTTTCAGACGTGCAGTGAGCTTTTCACCCAAATAATTGGCACGTGCTACTAATTGCTCTTCTTCAATAATATCAATCACTGCATGCGCCGCAGCAATCGCTAATGGATTACCTGCATAAGTGCCGCCTAAACCGCCTGGTGCTGGACCATCCATCACTTCTGCCTTGCCGCATACTGCCGACAATGTCATACCGCCTGCCAAGCTTTTTGCCAACACAATTACGTCAGGTATCACGTCATAATGCTCAGCGGCAAACAGCTTGCCCGTTCTGCCAAAACCCGTTTGCACTTCATCGAATACCAGCAAAATTCCGTGCTCGTCACATTCTTCGCGCAATGCTTTCATTAACGCTGGTGGTGTGACATAAAAACCACCCTCACCCTGTACTGGTTCTATCATGATGGCGGCAACACGTTTAGGGTCTATGTCCGCCTTGAATAGTGCATGTAGCGCTTGAATAGAATCATCAACGGTAACGCCATGCAAATCCATAGGAAATGGGATGTGATAAACGTCTGATGGAAATGGCCCGAAACCCACTTTGTAAGGAACGACCTTCCCTGTAAGCGCGGATGCCATCATGGTACGGCCATGAAAAGCACCGGAAAAAGCAATAATGCCTGGCCTGCCAGTACTTGCACGGACAATTTTCACTGCGTTTTCAGCTGCCTCTGCACCACTTGAAAAGAAACATGTTTTCTTTGCATGATTCCCTGGTGTAAGTTGGTTAATGCGCTCAGCCAGCGTGACATAACTTTCATACGGCAACACTTGGTAGCAGGTATGGGTAAACTGTTTAAGTTGCGCCTCTACGGCTGCGATTAATTTAGGGTGACGGTGACCAGTATTGAGCACCGCGATACCGCCTGCAAAATCAATATAGCGTCTCCCTTCTACATCCCAAACTTCAGAATTCAGCGCCCGCTCAATGAAAAAATTAGCCATCACCCCTATACCACGCGGCGTGGCAGCTAAACGTCTTTGGTGTAAATCATGGTTGCTAAGTAGTTTATCGCTCACGCTGTTCATCATCATTCCTCAGTTTTAGCTGTGTGCTGCTTATTAAAGCTTTATCCACGTAGTTTTAAGCTCTGTATATTTCTCTAATGCATGTAATGATTTATCACGACCATTACCGGATTGCTTATAGCCACCAAACGGCACGGTAATATCATCTTCATCATAACTATTGACATGCACCGTACCTGCACGTAATGCACGTGCCACCGTATGCGCACGGGTAATATCTTGCGTCCATACCGCGGCGGCTAAACCGTAATGGGTATCGTTTGCGATGGCAATGGCTTCTTCCTGCGTATCAAAAGTGATAATGGACAACACTGGGCCAAAGATTTCCTCACTGGCAATCGTCATATCGTTAGTCACATCAACAAATATCGCGGGGCTGATATAAAAACCGCCTGTTTCATTCAAAACACGTTCGCCGCCTGAGAGTAGATTTGCACCTTGCGTTTTTCCGCTAGCGATATATTTCAAGACATTTTCCATCTGTCCACTATCTACCATCGCACCCATTGTGGTACTAGCATCCAATGGATCGCCAGGCTGATATTCAGGGAGATGTGCGAGTAGCTTTTTTACGAATTCATCTTTAATAGAACGCTCTACCAACAAACGAGAAGGCGCATTGCAGCTTTCACCTTGATTGTAAAAAATTGAACCTGCTGAAGCAGCGGCAGCTTTGTTCATATCTTTGCAATCGGCAAATACAATATTGGGCGATTTGCCACCTAACTCACACCATGCACGTTTGAGGTTGCTTTGCCCAGCCATGATTTGTATTTTTTTACCTACGCCAGTTGAGCCAGTAAAGGCAATGCAATCAACCTCCATATGCATCGCCAGTGGCGTACCTGCTTGCTCGCCAAAGCCTGGTACTATGTTCAACACACCGGCGGGAATACCTGCTTCTAGTGCTAAATCACCAAGCCTTAATGCAGTCAGTGGCGATTTCTCAGATGGTTTTAGTACTACGCTATTACCAGTGACTAAAGCGGGTGCAATTTTCCAGCATGCCATCAAAATAGGATAGTTCCACGGCACGATTGCCCCTACTACGCCAATGGGTTCACGCGTAATCATCGCTAAAGTATTGTCTGCTGTGGGTGCGATTTCGTCATAGACTTTATCAATCGCTTCACCGAACCAACGTAGCGTATTCGCAGCAGCATTCACGTCTACACTTAAACTGGCAGCAATAGGTTTACCCATATCCAGCGTTTCAAGCAGCGCCAATTCTTCTTTGTTAGCCATGACCAAATCCGCAAAATGAATCATTATCTGTTTGCGTTCTCTGGGAGACATTCCGGCCCACCGACGGTCATCAAAGGCCGTTCGTGCAGCCGTCACTGCCGTATCAATATCAGCGGATTTGCTTGAGGCAACATCTGCCAGCTTGCGGCCGTCAATCGGTGAAAGGCAAGCAAAAGTACTGCCATCCACTGCATCAACACGCTTGCCATTAATGAAAGCACGGCCATCAACCTTTAAAGCTTTAGCACGCGCATGCCAATCGATCGCTATCAAGTCATTTTTCATTTTCAAAGCCCTGCCATACAGACATACTTAATCTCAAGATAATCATCAATACCATAATGCGAGCCTTCACGGCCTAAGCCTGACTGCTTCACACCGCCAAAAGGCGCAACTTCGTTAGAAATCATGCCAGTATTGACACCCACCATGCCGTATTCCAGCGCCTCTGCTACACGCCAAATGCGACCGATATCACGACTATAAAAATATGAAGCCAACCCAAACTCCGTTCGATTTGCCAGTTCAATCACTTCATCATCCGTTTTA
>DASQFK010000237.1:0-3273 GCA_035633175.1 Methylotenera sp. | reverse complement strand
ACCCTTGCTGCTTCTGGTATTGCTGACTTTGATAAAATGATAGGCTTTAATGAAAAACATGCTGCATTACGCCGCAATGTAACGATTGAAGAAGTAGGTAATGCGGCTGCATTCTTATGTAGTGATTTAGCTTCTGGTATTACGGGTGAGATTACTTATGTGGATGGCGGCATGAACATTACTGCAGCTGGTGTCATTGAATAAAAAGAATATCTATAATTCATAGTAAAAAAGGCACTTTTAAAGTGCCTTTTTTGTTTTTTGAAGTTTTAATTACACTTAACTATGCGTTAATTATTAGCACTACCTAATAAAAGCTTTTCGTTCACTTTCACTTTGCTTTTTTCACGAAGAGATTGTTTGTAAGCTGCTAAATATTCACTCGCCAAAGCTGCATTTAACTCTGTTGCAGCCGTTTTTTTAGCGTCAGGCTCTTCTGCTGCCGGTGTCTCAACTTTAATGACCTTAACAAGCAAATATCCTTTTTTAGCATCGCCAATTCCAGAATAAGCCGGCAACTTAGTGGCATTAGTCATAAATACTTGATTCATTGCCACCTCAGTTAAACCTTGTGCATTTTTACGGTCTACCGTTACTTCTGGTATCCACTCAAGATCAGGCACCTCTTTACCTTCACGTAAAGTCTTTAATGCATTCTCACCCTTGTTTAAAGCAAGTTTAGATGCAGCTTCTAGCTTAAGTAACTCTTCAATGCCGCCCTTTACTTCATCAAAGCTACGAGGTGCAGCAGGTTTATATTCCACTAAACGGGCAGCAACAAGGTTATTTGGTGAAACTTCTACTGCTTCGGTATTTCGATGCTCTTTCCGTACTTCATCAGAAAAAACAAGATCCATGATTTTGTCATTTTTGAAGAATTTAGCACCATCCGCACGACTTAACCAACCAGACGTTTGTACTTGCCCACCAAACGCTTTTGCAGCAGGCTGCAAACTGCCTGATTGCTCGTACACCATATTACTGAAATTTTCAGCCTGTTCAGTAAAAGCAACTTGCGCTTTTTGGAAAATCAGTTCGGCTTTAATTTGTGGCTTCAAGCTATTGAAATCAGAACTTTGTCCAATGATTTCAGTGACTTTAATAATATGATAGCCAAATTCTGATTCAACTAAGTTACTCACTTGATTTACTTTCATGCTGAAAGCGGCATCTTCAAAGGGTTTTACCATTGCACCACGACCAAAGCTACCTAAATCACCACCTTTAACCGCTGAACCTGGATCTTGAGAGTTTTTCACAGCCAATGTTTCAAATTGGCTTGGATCTTTTTTGATCGTAGCTAGTAATGCTTCCGCTTTTTCTTTTGCTTGTTGTTTTTGTTCAGGTGTCGCACTCACACCAAATCCAATCAAAATATGACTTGCACGCCTTTGCTCATTTCCTTGGAATTTAGAAGCGTTTTCATCATAGAATTTCTTAATTTCAGCATCATCTACTTTAACGCTCCCAATCAAGCTGGCCGGTGAAAGCAATAAAAACTCAATTTTCACTTGTTCTGGCACCACTAACTTACTTTTATGCTGCTCATAATAAGCTTTAACATCTGCTGGATCGATCTTAACCTGACTCATAAAGTCTTTAGTCTTGATTTCCGCCACGGTAGCTACGCGTTGTTGATTAGTAAGATTAAACACATTGTCTGCACGCGTATTAGAGATGAACCCCAACTTAGAGATGCCATCTTGTGCTTGTTGGGCTAACAAATCAGCGCGCATCGCCGCTTCAAACCTTGATGGCGTAATGCTGTTTTGTTGCAAAATTTGATCATATGCTTCTTGGGAGAATTTACCATCTTTTTGAAATTCTGGCATACCAGTTATATAGGTAGAAAGCTGCGCGTCACTGATTGCATATTTAGCATGGTGAATTTCATCCGCCAACAGTTGCTTGTTAATCAGTTGATTTAATACTAGCGCCTTAATTTCAGGACCATCTAATTGTGCCTGATCAACCTTACTCTCAGATTGCAAACGATTGCGCAGATTTTTTAAAGCTTCACTATATTCTTGTGCTGATATACTTTTGTCACCGATTTCGGCCACAGCAACATTGTTGCCAGC
The DNA here is from genome assembly GCA_035633175.1 of Methylotenera sp. Classification (GTDB taxonomy): domain Bacteria; phylum Pseudomonadota; class Gammaproteobacteria; order Burkholderiales; family Methylophilaceae; genus Methylotenera. Next base: position 1,192 of record DASQFK010000237.1, on the reverse strand, counting down.
GCTATTTAAATATGAGTCAATTCCAAATAATGCAAAAGGAACAGTAATCAACGCCAATAATAGTTTACCAACCCAACCTTTTGCTACATCACGAATGTTATCTAACATGGTTACTTTCTATTCTTAATATATTCACTAAACTTTAAATATTTACTTAAATTCAATACGAAATTTTAAATAAAAGACTGAGGATTTATAAAACTGCCCATTACCTTGAAACGTAATATAGCACAACATGCTTAGCTATATGAAACACTCAACTTGAAAAGCACCTACAGAAAAAATGAGATGCTTTTTTACTATACTAGTTCTATCAATTATTTAGTTAATCATAAATCTAGAAGCACAAATAAAAATAGCGAGTCCGAAGACTCGCTATTTTTTATTTTGGCGGTGTGGCAAGTCTAGCAGCAACTTGTCTCACCATTAATCTCTGCTTACAGCGAATTTTACAGAGTATTTTACTTTAAAACAACTTGAGGTTAGTCAAAACTAACCACTTTTATCTGTATAACTTAGCGTATGGAAAATTGACCATTTTCTTAACAAGGTAAAACAGGGAATAATCTCAATAATATCAAACTGAATTTTAATACCCATCAACCTACCAAGATTATATAAATACATATTTCTATCGGCAAATTTGAACTCTGCTGTCGACCCAAAAAAAACACTCAAAAGTTAGATTCATATATCTATTTTTTTAAGGAAATCCACCTCGCTGGTTAGCTAAAAATAATTTTTTGCAATGCTGATATATGAGGCAGTATTGAAATATAAGAAGCAAACTTTTTTCCCATAATGTTGTCGGAATTGATGTAAGTGATACTTTGTGCCGAATGTGGGGCGCAATTTCAATGAAATCATGCGCGTGGTAGATGCTCGCAAATAGCAAATGCCAACAAAGCGGCATGTCCTGCCAACTGGACCTAGTAAGGATGTGATTATTCCCGCGCCAGTAACGATGGACGAATGCCTAACAGCGACAGAAAGTAAGGAGTATCAGGTTGCGGGCTGATATTTTGCAATGAAAAAACTACCTGTAATTCAGTTAAGCAAAGGAGACTGAAATGGCTAAAGTACTCTGTGTACTCTATGACGATCCTGTCACTGGCTACCCAAAATCTTATGCACGCGATGGTATTCCCGTAATAAAAACTTATCCTGGTGGGCAGACTTTACCCACACCCAA
>DASQFK010000236.1:0-10251 GCA_035633175.1 Methylotenera sp. | reverse complement strand
TCGTCATTCCCGCGTAGGCGGGAATCCATTTTGGGTTTTTCAGCGTTAGGGCTATTCTCAGTATCGCGGATTACAGGCTTTGGCGGCGCCTTGGTTCTATCGCGCACAGCAGCGCCAGCGCGGCGCACCGGCGTTTTGCCAGTGGCAACTGTGTTAGTAGGTGTTTTGGAGAGTTTAATGGTGGTCACAGAGTTGAGTTAGCTACTAAAATTGATAGACAGAATTATACGCTTGTTAAAGCAGCTTACCTAAAGTGTGATAATGCTATAAATGCTGGTTATAAAGCGACTAAGACCAATCCACTTGCGTGCGTTGCTAAACTTAATAAACGCATAGATGCAAATTTGTAGGGTGGGGTTTTAACCCCACGCGGTGCAATGTTTCAAGGTCGGTTACGCGTGGGTTCAGGAACCCACCCTACTTGACTGAAAGCGAGAAACCGAAAGGCGTCTAAAGTGTTGGCGGAGTGGACGGGACTCGAACCCGCGACCCCCTGCGTGACAGGCAGGTATTCTAACCAACTGAACTACCACTCCTAGCAGGTTATATGCTGATTTGTTAATTTTGGTGGGTGCTAACGGGGTCGAACCGCTGACATTCGCCTTGTAAGGGCGACGCTCTACCAACTGAGCTAAGCACCCTGCTTAACTAACAGGGTGCGCATTCTACAATAATTTCTAGGAATTGAAATAGCTAAATGAAAGTTTTACTTAAACATTTTCTTTCCAACTTATATCTAATCCTATTAGTGCATTTAAATATTCATCTCTTGAGATAAAGTCTATACAGGGAAATGCTCCCCGCTGTTCAATTTTATTTTGCGATAGTTTTTTTGAAATCAGGATGGCTGGGATACAGGGTATATAAGGCCCATCACCTGATCTAGCAGTGAGTTCGAAAGTAATTTTTTTATTATTTTCGTTTTGGTCCTTGCCAGACAAAACCATGTGAAATGCACTATCGCTAGAACCTAGCCAATCAAATAAAAAAGATAAGCGTAATAATAAAGGCGCATATTTACTCAGACTATCAACAAGACCAGTACGAACCAACCAGGATAAGCCCCAAAGTGCGCAATGAATGAACGGAATCTCTAAGCCTGCATAAAAACGAATAGTTTTTAATTCTGGATATCGGTTAGGAAATAATGCCAGATCTGGCACGTCACAATAACTCAATAATCGCCAACCCACTTCTGAGTACTTTCTTGCTTTCAATCCCTGCCAGCCATAAATGGTTTTTGAATTTCCATTGATTAGCGTTTTAAAGTTTTTGCCTGTATATCCTAAGATAGCAGCAGTAGTTGCTAATCCGCGAGCCGTCCTTTGTGCAGTAGTAATACCATAGTCAAGGTTTTCTATTATTTTGAATTTAGGCTTGTAATAATCCACTAAAGCGGCAGTTAAGCAAGGGACCGAACTTGCTCCACTAACTATTAAAACATCTCGCTCTTTTGCTGCCTCATTAAGGCTTACAATGTTTTTAACAAAGCTACGACCATCCGCCAAATCAATGTAATGGATGCCTTGTTGGATACATGCTTTAGCAACATCATAGCCTTGCTCCTGAAATGGACCAGAAGTATGAATTACGATATTTGGTTTAATGCTGATTAAAGCTTGAGCAATGTCTTGTTTGATATCAAGCGCTATCGGCTCTGGTGGATTGACTGCAGCTAGCTCACTAATAAATAACTGTGCTTTTTCAATAGAACGCCCGGCAACGATTACTTGAATGTTGAATTCTTTCGCTAAAGTTTTAGTGATAAAACCGCCGAAATTACCATATCCGCCAATGATAAGAACGCGCTGTATCAAACGTTTCCTTTCAAGCGAAAATGGCCTTTATACTCATAAATCTTACCCCACCATGGATGAGTGATATCCATCTGCATAGAGAATGAGCTCTCATCAATCGCTATTTCTGTAGCGTTTCCCTCGCCTATCAACACCGTTAAAGGTATAGGTATAAGATGTCCGAATAAACTTAATACGTATCCCTTATGTTTGAGTTTTACGCTGTTATCTTCCCAGTGAAAGCTAGTCTTCCATCCCAAACCATAGCGCATGAGTTCTACCACATCATTATTGGATATTTGGACCATACGAGATTTGAAGCGATAAGGTTTTTTATTCTTAAAATGAAAAACCCGATTGAAGGTAAATTCTTTTGTACTTTTGTTACTTTCAAAAAATACAGTGACGGGGACATTCGTCGCGTTATAGGCAGGGATACCACCTAGCATCCAGAACACAGGTGCAAAGAGCCTTATGGGTCCTGCACACATCACATCTAGCGTTCCTTCGACGATATTGATGTCATCAGTATAGGGGCGATTTGAATAGTGCTGATGCATGACAGGTGGTAAATCCCTCCATGACTCACCGAAAATATTTTTGAATATCGGTTCAGACTTAAGATTTAGATTATCAAGCTGAGATACTCTGTGTTTTCGTAATAGAAAATTTCTACAGCTACGCATCCATGGGTATGTAATATTTGCGATGGTTTTGGACCAAAACAGGACTTTATTAAAAAAGTTAAAGACGCCTCGTTTCTCGCCGAATTTTGCCATGAAAGACAGTGCATTTTTACCATGATAAAAGTGGATGCCATCATAAATAATCATGCCTTCATCAAGATCATAACGTCGCCTGTTAATTTCTTGAATAACGGGATGGTTTTTTTCTTCGCGAGCATTTAATAGACTCAGTATTCCATAAGCCTTTTTAATCCTTAACGCTAATGCAGCATTTCTGCATAACGGGCAATCACCATCATATACAAACCAAATTTTTGGAGGACTTACGTGATTCATTGAGGCTTAATCACCATTAAGAAAAACACTACTACTAAACCTAAAAAAGCGGGCCAACCCAAGAAAAACCAGATTTTAAATAGTTTGTGATATTGATCCGGAACGGCTGACTTATTTGCCCTGCATTGTATCAAAATATTTTTAAGCTTTATTTGTATCCAAACAACAGGTACCCAGCATAAACCTGCAATTACATAAATTATGTAAGTTGCCACTAACCAAAAATCCAGCCAATCATATCCACTTTTCCAAACGAGCCATGCGCCCGTTATAAGCTGCACGATGACTGCAGGTAATGTAAAAATATAATCAGCTGTAACTGTATATTTAGCAGCATATATTTTTTGATTAAGATCATTAGTGAAATATGATCGGAACATGAAGAAAGCAATACCAATACCTGTTCCAAACAATATTGTGGAGCTAATGATATGGATTGTTTTAACAAATAAATAGGTATTCATTACGAATATATTGAGCTTTATTGTTGTTCTTATCCGTAATTATCATCTAAATTTTTCATATACAGTATTTATATGAAGGTTAATTTGTGGTTTCTGGCTATCCGGCTAATAAAAAGCCAGCATTCGCTGGCTTTTTATCTGTCAGAAAATAGTTAACTATTTAAACCTTCTGATAAACCTCGCTGCCTTTTTTCACGAACTCAATGGCTTTTTCCTGCATACCTTTTTGCAGAGCTTCTTGTTCGCCAATACCTTGTTCTGCCGCGTAATCACGTACATCCTGTGATATTTTCATTGAGCAGAAATGTGGACCGCACATAGAGCAGAAATGCGCTTGTTTCGCGCCTTCTTGCGGCAATGTTTCATCGTGGAATTCTTTGGCTTTTTCAGGATCTAGGCCAAGGTTGAATTGGTCATCCCAGCGGAATTCGAAACGCGCTTTTGATAAAGCATTGTCGCGAATCTGCGCGCCCGGGTGACCTTTAGCCAAGTCAGCTGCATGTGCTGCGATTTTGTAAGTGATGATGCCAACACGCACGTCTTCTTTGTCTGGTAAGCCTAAATGCTCTTTGGGTGTTACGTAACATAACATCGCACAGCCATACCAACCGATCATGGCAGCACCAATGCCGCTGGTAATGTGGTCATAACCTGGTGCGATGTCAGTGGTTAATGGGCCTAATGTATAGAAAGGCGCTTCGCCGCAATGCTCAAGTTGCAGTTCCATGTTTTCTTTAATCAAATGCATAGGTACATGGCCTGGGCCTTCGATCATGCATTGTACGTCGTGCTTCCAAGCGATTTGCGTTAACTCACCTAATGTTTTCAATTCGGCAAATTGTGCTTCATCGTTGGCGTCGTAGATTGAACCTGGACGTAAGCCATCACCTAAACTAAATGAAACGTCATAGGCTTTCATGATTTCGCAGATGTCTTCAAAATGCTCATATAAGAACGATTCTTTATGATGTGCTAAACACCATTTCGCCATAATCGAACCACCGCGTGACACGATACCTGTCATACGTTTTGCTGTCATTGGAATGTAAGCTAAACGCACACCAGCATGGATGGTGAAGTAATCCACACCTTGCTCAGCTTGCTCAATTAACGTATCACGGAAGATTTCCCAAGTTAAATCTTCTGCTTTACCATCTACTTTTTCAAGCGCTTGGTAAATAGGTACAGTACCGATTGGCACAGGACTGTTGCGGATAATCCATTCACGAGTTTCGTGGATGTTTTTACCGGTGGATAAATCCATCACGGTATCGCCGCCCCAGCGTGTACCCCAGACCATTTTTTCAACTTCTTCGCTAATTGAAGAACCTAATGCTGAGTTACCGATGTTAGCGTTGATCTTCACCAGAAAATTACGGCCAATGATCATCGGCTCGATTTCTGGGTGATTGATATTCAAAGGAATAATCGCACGGCCAAGCGCTACTTCGCTGCGTACGAATTCAGGCGTAATGGTTTGCGGAATGCTTGCACCGAAATCATGACCTTTATGTTGCTTTTGTAACAACTCGCTCATGTTCTCGCGGCGTTGATTCTCACGGATGGCAATGTATTCCATCTCAGGGGTAATGATGCCTTTACGTGCATAGTGCATTTGGCTCACGTTCATGCCAGCTTTGGCACGGCGTGGCAGGCGCGTTAAGTTAAAACGCATTTCAGCTAATGCAGGGTCAGTTTTACGTTCTTGCCCAAATTCTGAACTTGGGCCATCTAGTTGCTCTGTGTCGTTGCGTTCTTCAATCCAGCTAGCGCGTAACGCAGGCAAGCCATTACGGATATCAACATTGATGGTAGGGTCTGTGTAAGGACCACTTGTATCGTAGACCATGACCGGTGGATTTTTTTCCGCTCCAAACATAGACGGTGTGTCCGAAAGTGAAATTTCACGAAACGGTACTTGAATATCCGGACGTGAACCTTGCACATAGACTTTACGTGAATTAGCAAAAGGTTTTTTAGTTGCGGGATCAATTTCGGCAGTTTCGCCCGAAAATTTAGCGAGGTTTTTATGTAGATTTTTGTCGGTGGCGTTCACTTGGTGCTCCTTATAGCAGTAACGTAAGAAGCAAAGTGAAATTTCGCTTTGCTTCTGTAAAGGTATATAGGAAAGCATCAAGATGCTTTCCTACGGCGGCATTACCCGCATCAGGTTCAAAGGGTGATTCTCACTGTGATTTTCGAGATAATTTTTATGAAAAATCCCCAAAAATACAGACCCCTAGCAATAGGCGAAATATACGCTAAAGTCGCAATAAAACCAAGTGCTTATCTTGCTCCTGCTTTAAGAAAAGCATACAAAAAATTCGAATTCCTTGCTGACGCATAATAATTGCTAGCACTAGGTGCTAATTATTTAGCAATAAATTATAAAATTTAACGCTAGTTTTAATTCTTACAGGATCAATTATTAAGTTTTATTGAGTATTTATTGTTAAACTAATATCATTAATAAACTTTGCATTGGTAAATTTATGACCTTAATTGCTTATCTGCTTTATTACGCAGTTGCCATCACAACTTTAATTTTTCATTTCACTGGGCAGCTAGAGCGCTGGGGTATGGAGTGGCTGGTATTAGTGTTAGCAGTGACTGTATTTCCAGTGGTGTTATACCTTTAGTGAATGGTTAGTAGTTTTGGTTTTTTGTAGACCTAAATTTATCGCGCCGCCCGCAACACGCCATTCAGCCATGCCAGAATGATTCGGGCTGACCATTAAATACTTCTTGAAATACTTCTTGTTTTTTCTAATGCTTTCACACCAATAGCTGCCTACTTTTTCAGGTAACTTTTTCAGCTTATCTCATAGTGTATTTTTAAATACAAGGCATTTAAAGTTTCTATGTATCAACCATTTTTTTTAAAAAATATAGGTGAATATAACCTTAAATTCTGGTTGCTACATTTAATCTTACCTCTCATATTGGCTATTTTTCTTTTGTATATATATCCTGTTACAGGTTTAGATGCTTGGCTAATTCATCCATTCTACGATGCAAAAATAGTAGCTTTTCCGCTAAAGCAAGATTGGTTTTTACAAAATATCATGCATGCAAGTTTCAAAAATATGTTGATAGTTGTTGCGTTAACTTTACTGATGCTATGGCTGTGTGGATTAAAGATAGTGAGATTTAATAGATATCAATTCAAAAATACATGGTTGCTAGCCTTTCACCAACAGTTTCTATGGGTATTCGTGGCGATGGTGATTTCTACCTCCACAATTTCCATATTAAAGCACTTTAGTAATCATGCTTGCCCGTGGGATTTATTGAAATATGGCGGTGATCAACCTTTATTTGCACTTTTTGATGCTTTACCATTTGGCGCAATAGCCGGACATTGCTTTCCGGGAGGGCATGCTTCTGGTGGATTTGCATTAATGGCTTTTTATTTCGGTTTTAAAGATACGCAGGCCAAACTAGCCAATATTGGACTAGTGATTGGTTTAGTGTTGGGCTTTACAATGGGCTGGGCACAGATGATGCGTGGTGCACATTTTATGTCACATAATTTATGGACAGCTTGGATTATATGGATGTTATTGCTCGCGCAATATTTGGTATGGAAACCCAATAGCCACAGAAAGCCTTAAATGCTAAGTCTGTTAAATTTTAGTCTTCCAAAACACTAACCCCGCAAAAAAAGTAAAAGACACTGTTTTTATTGCACGAAAAGTAGAGGGTTAATAAATACAATTTTATTGTTTAGTTATAGCTAGTCTCATAAATAACGTCATACCAGCGGAGGCTGGTATCCAGTCAGGGTGGTGCTCACGATAGGTTCTTTATTGATAAGTAGCTAGCATTCACGCGGCCTGGATTCCGTCCTTCGACGGAATGACGATAGCGAGGATTGAAACTCTAATGAATCAAACACTGTTATTAATTAGAGGATTAGCTATGATAGAAACTAATACTTAGTAGTTCGGCATGACAATTGCAAATGAGAATACAGTTTAATTCTCTTTAGGTTCATGCATGGCACAGTTGGCAAGCAATACCACCCGTTACAAAATTCCATTTTTTATGTTCATTGCAGCTATCGCACTGTCGATATGGCTATTACTACGTTTAGTGCTTTGGGTAGATGTAGGTGTAGGCCAAATTCCATTTGGCACAGCGCTTAAAGCGGATGGACTTGGTTTATGGTTTGATGTTAACGCACTTTGTTTTTTGCTGGTGCCTTTTTTACTGGGGTCATTATTAATACCAAACCAGTGGCACGGAAAAGCCTGGCTGAATAAAGCACGCTGGTTGCTGGCATTCTTAGTCACATTTGGCCTATTGTTTGGCGCAGTTTCTGAGTATATCTTTTGGCAAGAATTTACTACGCGCTTTAATTTTATTGCGGTTGATTACTTAATTTACACCAGTGAAGTGATTGGTAATATTCGTGAATCTTACCCCGTCCCCTTGATATTGCTGGTGATTGCGCTAGTGGCGGTAGTAATTTTATATGCACTACGTAGGTTTGTAAGCTTTGATACTGCAGCGTTATCACTCAAGAAAAAGGCAGGCTTATTTATCGCCGCCATTGCATTACCAGTGTTGAGTTTTCAGTTGGGAAATGTAGACCAAATGGAATTTAGCAAAAACGCCTATGCCAATGAACTGGCAGGGAATGGACTGTTTAGCTTTTCTGCCGCCGCGCACCGTAATGAACTGGATTACGATAAATTCTATAAAACCATGCCCCAGGCACTTGCATTAAAAACGCTTTATTCGATTGGCGCAGATCGCAAGCCCACCAGCACTATCCTGGTTGCGGAAAATAATGACAAAAATCACCAAAATGCAGAACTTGGCCCATTTAAGCGTCACCCAAAAAATGTAGTGCTTATTTCGGTAGAAAGTTTATCCGCTGAATATTTAGGTACTTACGGCAACAAAGAAAACTTAACACCTTACCTAGATAAATTAGCGAGTGAAAGTTTAGTATTTGATAAGCTTTTTGCTACCGGCACACGCACTGTGCGTGGTTTAGATGCATTATCGATTGCTATTCCCCCTATCCCGGGGCAAGCAGTTGTGCATCGACCAAATAATGATCATTTAGCTACCATAGGTGAATTACTGGAAGCACAAGATTATTCTACGTTCTTCATCTACGGTGGTTATGGCGTGTTTGATAACATGAATGCCTACTTTAAAGGTAATGACTATAAAGTGGTGGATCGGACTGATTTTGATAAAAGCAGCATTCAAGCAGAAAACGTGTGGGGTGTGGATGACGAAAGCTTATTTAATAATTCGCTCAAAATTTTTGATGAAAATGTAAAGAGTCACAAGCCATTTTTTGCACATATCATGACGACGACTAATCACCGGCCATTTACTTTTCCTGAAGGCAAAATAGATTTACCAGAAGGTCACCGTGCGGGCGCAGTGAAATATACCGATTACGCGATTGGTAAGTTTATTGAAAATGCAAAAACCAAATTGTGGTTTAAAGATACGCTATTCGTAATAGTGGCAGACCATTGCGCATCAGTAGCGGGTAAAAGCAAACTGCCAGTGGCTAAGTACCATATCCCGCTATTCTTTTACGCACCAGATTTGTTGCCTGCAGGGCATTACAGTCGTACTGCCAGCCAAATAGATATCGTGCCTACCTTATTAGATGTACTTGGCGCTAAAGGCGATGATCATTTTTACGGGCAATCACTCTTTGAGGCGGCAGATGAAAAATTGCCTGAACGTGCATTTATCAGTAATTATCAAGAATTAGGGTATTACAAAAACGATACTTTAATTGTGTTAAGCCCTAAACAAAAAGTGGAGGCTTACAAAATAGATCCTTTAACGTTTGATGCTACGCCCACTAATATGAATGAAAGCCTATTGAATGAGGCGGTTGCTTATTATCAGACCGCAGCACGGGCATTTAAGCATGGCGATTTAAAAGAGTTCGTTAAAGTAGCTGTTAAAGACGCTAACTAGTAGTAAGTCACATGAAAAAACTACCTACTATCAACGCTCAATATTGGGCTTTTATCATTAGTGCAACCACTCTGGGTGAAACGGGCGGCGATTTAATTTCGCAAAGTCTACATTTGGGCTATGCGGGCGCGTCTATCCTACTTATAGCGCTGTTTATAATTGCTCTACTTATTGAGTTAAAAACCGCCATACAGCACCCCTTGTTGTATTGGTTGGTGATTATTTTGGCAAGTTTAGCAGGTACAACTATTTCAGACTTTGTGACGCGAACCCTAGGTTTAGGATATGGCTGGGGGTCACTGCTAGTAGCTACAGTGTTAGTAGTTATTTTTTACTGCTGGCACAAAATGACCAAGCATGTTTCAGTCCAATCAGCATTTAATGTTAAAACCGAATGCTTATATTGGACAGCCATATTGGCTTCCAGCACTTTAGGTACAGCTTTTGGTGATTACATTGCCAATGCTACCCCACTTGGTTTTGGCGGTGGTGCATTACTATTGATGAGCCTATTGGTGATCATTATGTTTTTAGCACTTTTAACGCAAATATCACGTGAAATATTTTATTGGTTAGCAATTATCATCACACATCCAATGGGCGCAGCTTTAGGTGATTTTATGACGAAGCCCGAAGGTATTAATCTAGGCAACGTTCCTGCATCGGCAATATTGTTGGTTATTTTTGTACTTATTATGTTTAGTTTCCGTACTAAACAGATGTAAGGAAAAATATGAATAACCAGACAAACAAAAATTTAAAGCATTTTTTTGGCTTTTTAGTTGCGGGTAATACAGTGTTATTTTTAATGATGGCTTATTTTCATTGGTTAAGCACTGATCCGAAATCTGCAGTATTTGTAGATTTTTGGGGTAGATTCACAGTGTACTCAATGTGGTTTATAGGGTTTGCGCTATATATCAAATATATCTCACCAATTAAACCTTTAAGAAGCATAGTATTATTAGTTACCTGCATCAATATTCCGTTATTTCTACTATTAGCTTA
>DASQFK010000235.1:0-1837 GCA_035633175.1 Methylotenera sp. | reverse complement strand
GAAAAAGGAAAAAGAAGTGATTGATGCAGAAGTTGCACCTTAAACCTTTTCTCAAAGTCTGTACTTTTCCAGCCTCATCCTAAACTGATGCATATGCAAGCCTAGGGAATCTCCACTCTAGGCTTGATTAGCTGTATCACTCACGGTTACACTGACCATATCTTGAATCTTCATACACACCACCTTGGATAATATTCCTATCTCTTGGCAACTAGGCGCGCTTGCGCTGCTGCTGTTGATTTCTGGCTTTTTCTCAATCGCTGAAACCAGCCTGATGTCGCTCAATCGCTATCGACTGCGTCATTTGGTTAAAGAAGGTAATCGTGGTGCGCGTTTAGCGAGCGCGCTATTAGCAAAAACAGATAAGTTATTGGGCGTAATTTTGCTTTGTAACAACTTTGCCAATGCAGCTTCTGCGACTTTAGTCACTGTGATTACCGTGGAATTATTTGGTGAAGGTGAATGGGTTCTGATGCTAGGCACACTAGCCGTCACTTTTGCTATCTTGGTATTCAGTGAAATCTCACCCAAAGTTATCGCGGCAGCGTATCCAGAAAAATTGGGTATTTTCTGCAGCTACATACTCTATCCTTTACTCAAAGTGTTGTATCCTGCCGTTTGGTTCATTAATTTATTTGTAGGGGCATTACTAAAAATCCTGCGTGTAAGAATAAATTTTGCAGAGTCTGCACAATCACTCACCATGGATGAATTACGCAGCATAGTGACCGACGCGGGGCATTTTCTGCCAAAAAAACATCGCGCTATTTTGTTAAATTTATTTGATCTGGAAAAAATCACTGTTGATGATGTAATGACTGCACATACCTTAGTAGAAACGATAGACTTTGATGCGCCGGTTGAAGATATATTCCAACACATTTCTAATAGTCACCACACCCGTTTACCTGTACGCCAAGGCGAGAATGAAGAAATAATCGGCATTTTGCATATACGTAAAATCATCAGCCAATTAGGCTCGCATCAGGCTAATAATGATTTGGATAAAGACGCACTGCGTGAAGTCATTGCTGAACCTTACTTTATTCCATCTGGCACGCCGCTTTACACACAGATACAACAGTTCCAGGAGAAACAGCAACGTGTTGCATTGGTAGTAGATGAATACGGCGAATTTAAAGGTTTAGTCACCCTAGAAGACATTTTAGAAGAAGTGATTGGTGACTTTACGACGCAATCCCCCTCTCGGCTTGGTAGCTATCGCAAAGAAGCCGATGGCAGCTGGCTGGTAGATGGCAGCAGCACATTGCGCGACCTGAACAAAAAATTAAATTTAAAATTGCCACTAGATGGTCCGCGCACACTTAATGGTTTAGTCATCGAGTATTTCGAAGACATTCCTGAACCTAACACCAGCTTCAAAATTGGTACACACACCCTGGAAATCGTTCAAACTCAAGATCGCATTGTCAAAAGCGTCAAAATCTTTCCATAAGCGAATAACCTAACACAAATTAATACCTAATTATTTTGTTAAATTCATATAACCCTATTCAAATTGGGCTTGAATTTTTTTCAGGTTGGCTCAAAATAGATTCATATGGCTAACCCAAATGACAACGTTTCACCTACTGATAACAACACGGTACTTAAACCTGAAGTTGCAAAACCAAAATTGCCCCCCATGTTTAAAGTACTGCTGCTAAATGATGATTACACGCCTATGGAATTTGTTGTGGAATGCATAGAGCGTTTTTTTAACAAAAGCCGTGAACATGCGACGCAAATTATGCTCAAAGTACATACAGAGGGCATGGGCGTATGTGGTGTTTACCCGCAAGACATTGCAGAAACAAAAATGAATCAAGTACTTAAC
>DASQFK010000234.1:0-9149 GCA_035633175.1 Methylotenera sp. | reverse complement strand
GGCGATTTGCCCTGCTTGGGCTTTTTATCAATATCGTTTAGGTGCAGCTAAGCTTGAAACGCCAATAGATGGCTTGGATACCATGACCCGCGGAAGTTTGCTGCATAAAGTGCTGCAACTTTTTTGGCAAGATTGCGAAAGTTTGAGTGAGTTACAAGCCATGTCCAGTGAGCAATTGATGACCGATATCAATACAGCCATTGAAAAAAGTATGCATGCGTTACGCAACGAGATCAGTTACAACATACCACTGCAAGTATTGCAAATTGAGCAGCAGCGCTTAAGCCAACTGATGCAGGTGTGGCTAGCTATTGAGATGGAACGCAGTGATTTTAGAGTCAGTGCCTGTGAAGAAAAATACGAGTTGGAGATTGAAGGCTTGGCCGTTAATTTAACTATAGACCGTATCGATCGCTTGGCAGAAGGCGGCTTGGTGGTGATTGATTACAAAACCAGTGCGAGCGTGGCTAACAAAAGCTGGGCCGATGACCGGATTGCCGAACCGCAGTTGCCTATTTACGCGGCGATTGCATTAAAAGGCGAGCAGGTAGTGGGCGTGTGTTTTGCCAAAATACGCACCGATGAAAGTAAATTTGTGGGCGTTTCAGCAGAAGATGCGATGTTGCCAGCCGTACCTACTTTAGCCAAAGCCAGTGCTTTTAAACACTTTGAAAGTTGGGAGGCGTTATTGCAGCATTGGCAAGCAAGCTTAACCAGCATTGCGCAAGAAATCAAAGCAGGTGTGGCGAGTGTGACATTCAATAAAGAAAGTGATTTGGCTTATTGTGATGTGAAACCCTTGCTGCGTTTACCCGAGCGACAGTTACAGTTTGAAAAAATACAGGCAGCGGTAAAAAAGGGTAATCAATCATGACGCCTGATGGGTTGGGAATCGCCTCGACAAACGTGGATACTACTGCAGATGCATTAAATACACTAGACACCTTAAATCGTGAGCGCGCCTTGGAACATGCCTCGTTTATCGTAGAGGCGCCAGCGGGTGCAGGTAAAACGGAGTTACTCACGCAGCGTTATTTAAAACTATTGGCGAGTGTAAACGAGCCTGAAGAAATTATCGCACTTACATTTACCAATAAAGCTGCGGCTGAAATGCGCAATCGTATTCTGTTAAGTTTAGAAGGCGCACAGAATGAAACGCATGAAACCGCGCCGCATAAACTGAAAACACGAGAACTCGCAAATGCAGCGCTAAGCCAATCTAATTCAAAACAATGGGAGATTCTCACCCAACCTAGCCGGTTAAGAATTTTAACGATAGATGCACTTTGCAGCAGCTTAACGCGGCAAATGCCTTTGCTGAGCAAGTTTGGCGGACAACCGGCTGTTAGCGATGACACAGACTCACATTACGCGGAAGCGGCGCGCCGCGCTATCTCGCATATTATGCATGAGACTGGTGTGGATGACACCGTAAGCACGGCATTGCGTTTCATGGATAACAATAGCGAAAAGTTGGCGGCATTATTGGCAAAAATGTTAGCCAGGCGTGACCAATGGCTGCCTTTGGCAGTCCAGATGCATGGGTTGGATGCTGAGGAGATGTCGGCAAATACTGAGCGGGCGCTGCAGCATTTAATTGCAGAAGCACTGCAACCTGTAATGACTATTTTGTCACCTCAAGTCCAATCAGCATTGATGCCGTTAGTGCGTTACGCTGCTAGCAATTTATCGGAAGACTCAGAGCTTTCAGCGTTGCTTGATTGGCAGTTTACACTCTGTGCAGAAGCTGAAGATTTAATACAGTGGCAAGCGCTGGCTAATTTTTTGGTCACTAAATCTGAAAAAACCTATCGAAAAAGTCTGACTAAGAATAATGGATTTCCGGCGACTGATGAAGGCAGAAGCAAGAAAGAGGAATTTTTAGCAATCGTGAATACGCTTGAAAATAGCAAGCTAATTGCGAGTGTATTTGAGTTGCCTGCAATCGCGACTTTAGCCGATAGCCAAGCAGTGATACAGGCACTGACAAAGTTGCTGATGCTGGCTGCAACACATTTATGGGCAGTGTTTCAATCGGCGGGTGAAGTGGATTTTGTGGCGATTGCCCAGAGTGCGCAGCTAGCGTTGGAAAATGAGCAGGGGGTGACAGATTTAGCGCTCAAGCTTGATTACAAGATTTCGCACTTACTCATTGATGAGTTCCAGGATACCAGCCCGGTGCAGATGAGTTTGGTAGAAAAGCTCATTGAAGGCTGGCAGCCGGATGATGGCCGTACACTGTTTTGCGTGGGCGATCCGATGCAATCTATCTACCGGTTTCGTAAAGCGGATGTCAGTTTATTTTTGCAGGCAACGGAGTTTGGCATTGGTCATTTGCCGCTGACACGCTTGCAACTAAGCCGGAATAATCGTTCGCATCCGGCAGTAATCGGGTGGATTAATCAGGCGTTTCAAAGGGTATTTCCGGCTGATGATAATATCAATCAAGGTGCGATCAGTTATCGGGCATTTACCGCTACGCGCCCAACTGTAGAGTATGAAGGGGTGCAGCTGCATCCGCTTATTTTGGAGGCTGCTAACAACAGCGACGATGAGGAAAGCGAGGTTGAATCTCTTAATGTTAAGCAGATTGAGGCAGCTTATGTTGCTGATTTAATCGTTAACCTTCGTGGAGAAATTCCAGCAGGTGCAAACCAAAATAAAATTGCTGTGCTAGTGCGTAATCGCAGTCATCTATCCGAATTGGTTTCAGAAATCAGACGCAATTATCCGCAATTAAAATTTCAAGCGGTTGAAATTGAGCATTTGAATGACCGCCAAACGGTACAAGATGCTTTTTCCTTAGTATGTGCATTGCATCATCGTGCAGATAGAATCCATTGGCTAAACTTATTACGTGCGCCGTGGTGTGGATTGACGTTAAAGGATTTACATACGCTTGCTGCTAATGATCACAGAGCCACTATTTGGCAGCTGATGCATGATGAAACAAGACTGCAAAATATTAGCGAAGATGGTTTATTGCGTTTGAATCATGTTAAGTCTGTATTGGCATCGGCTTTTAGTGGGCAAGGGCGTATGCCGATTCGCCGCTGGTTAGAAAGCACCTGGCTGCAGCTAGGCGGTGGCAAGTGTTTGATAGATGCCGGTGATAATCGCGATGTACAGGCATTTTTTGATTTAGTAGAAAAAATAAGCCGACGTGGTCATGTCGATATTGCTGCGCTTGAGTTGGGCATGCACAAATTGTACGCCAAGCCAGACATTGATGCGGATGATAGCCTGCAATTCTTAACTATTCATAAATCCAAAGGTTTAGAGTTTGATACGGTGATTTTGCCAGCTTTGAACCGTAAGCCTCGGCACGCAGATAATGAACTGGTACTGTGGCAAGAGGTCATGATCCAACATCATTTACATTTGGTTGCCGCACCATTCACGCCCAAATCAGCTAATAAAAAGAATGCTCCTGTTAGCTTATACGACTATCTTAAAGCGTTAGAAAAAGAGCGTGCGGATAACGAGATAGTGCGTTTATTGTATGTGGCAGCGACACGTACGCAAAGGCAGTTACATGTAATAGCCAGCGTAAAAAAGAATAGCAAAGGTGAAATTAAGCCGATTGCAAACTCACTGCTTAAGGTGCTGTGGCCAGCGGTGGAAGCAGACTTTAACCGTGCTGAGCCATTGGAATTAAACCCATTGGAATTAAATAATGCATCTGCAGAAGTGCTGGATATCTCTCAATTTAAGCCCCAATTACAGCGCCTGGAAAGCAGTGAGTTTGTACAAGAATTTTTGGTTGATGTCACGATGCAACAGACAAAGAAAGATAGTCAAACGGTAAATTATCCTGGTCAGGCAAATGGCAATTTAAATCTGCCAATTACGAATTTAGAATCTAATTCAGTCACTTTAGACTTTCATAGACACTGCGGTATCTTGGCGCATATTTATATGCAGCTATTTGCAACATCGGACCTAAATGCCTGGAATTTAGAACAGCTAAAGGGTTGCCAAGCCGCGATGCAAAAATGGTTAATGCAACAAGGTCATGCTGCGCATGTCTCGCAGCAAGGTGCAGCACAAGTACTAACAGCGCTGCAAACAACACTTTATAGCGAAGCGGGACAATGGGTACTGCAAAAACATACTGAAGCAGCTAGCGAGTTAAGCTTAATGCAACTGCAAGAGTTAGATATTAAAAATCATGTCATCGACCGCACGTTTATTGAAAACACGAGTGATGGCAAAAAAGTGCGCTGGATTGTCGATTACAAGCTGACTGATTTTGATGAGACTGTAGACTTAATGCAAGCAGCTGAAACACATCGTCCTCAACTTGAACGCTATGCAGGGTTGTTTACCGATGAAGGATTGCACATTAAAAAAGCAGTATTATTTTTAAGTATCGGCCGCTTGATATTGTTGGAGTAGTCAAATTAGAATTTGATAAGCTTAAGTTTGAGCATGTTTAAAATGCCGTCTTACATACCATACTAAGAAGATTACCCCAGCTGCTATAATCACATAATGAAACTGGTGGAAATAGACACTTAGATCTTCCCAATGCTCGCCTGCTTTCATGCCAACATAACCCAGTACCCAACACCAAATGAATGAGCCCACAAATGTATACGCCACAAACTTTGTCATATTCATGCGTGCAACTCCGGCAGGAAACGCAATAAACGTGCGTATGCCCGGCAATAGGCGTGCAATAAATATGATGATTTCACCATGATTGATAAACCAGCGGTCTGCCATATCTAAGTCATTTTTGCTGATTAATACATATTTTCCATATTTTTCTGCAAATGGCCTACCGCCATACATGCCAGCATAGTAAGCAGGAATTGACCCCACCACACAACCTACCGCCCCAGCGAGTGCGACTCCCCATAATGTCATGGCGCCCTGGGAAACCAAAAATCCGGCAAACGGCATGATAATTTCAGAAGGCAACGGAATACAGGCAGATTCAATTGCCATCAAGAGCACAATCCCGCCATAACCCATAGTGGAAATGACACTCATAATCCAAACAGCCACTGCGGTGATGATTTTTTCTAACATGTGTATTCGCCAAATTTTTTGATATTACTAGGAGTGTATATCAAGTGTAAAAAGTAGTTAACCCTAAATGATTAAACAAATTCTTTCAGCAAATGCTTAACAAAATCGGTACGCAATACAATATTTTCATGCTGTACAGACACTTTTAATTTGTCTGGGCCATTCATACGGCAGCGTCGGTCGCGCTGTAATAATGCGATTAGCTTGGTTGGATCAACATCGGCTTTAGGATTGAATTGCAATTGAACAACATCTGCGCTGGCGTCAATCTTAATGATGCCAATATTTTTAGCTGCAACGCGCAGTCTATGGCAAGCTATTAATGCTTCGCCTTGCTCCGGCAATAAGCCGAAGCGGTCAATCAATTCTTCTTGCAAACCATCTAGTTCGTCATCATCATTACAGTTTGCGAGACGTTTATAGATGACCAAGCGCTCGTGTACATCAGGACAATATTTGGTGGTGAGCAGAGCTGGGGTATGCAAATTAATTTCTGTGGTAACACCCAGTGGTGCATTTAAGTCTGGTTCTTTCCCCGCTTTAAGTTGTTTTACCGCATGGTTGAGCATGTCGGAATATAAATGAAAGCCGATTTCTTGCATTTCGCCACTTTGACTATCTCCTAATAACTCTCCAGCGCCGCGAATTTCTAGATCGTGCATGGCAAGATGGAAGCCAGCACCCAAGTCTTCCATGAGTTGAATTGCGTCTAGGCGTTTTTGTGCTTGTACGGTGATTTTACGGTCTGGGTCTGTGAGCAAATACGCATACGCCTGGTGATGCGAGCGCCCGACGCGGCCACGTAATTGGTGCATCTGAGCTAAGCCAAACATATCGGCTTTATTCATGATAATAGTGTTGGCAGTCGGTACATCAATCCCAGTTTCAATAATCGTGGTACAGAGCAAAAGGTTGTAACGCTGATTGTAGAAGTCGCGCATTACATGCTCTAGCTCACGTTCACGCAACTGACCATGCGCCACCGCAATACGTGCATCAGGCAGAATGCGTTCTAATTTCTCGCGCATGGAATGAATCGTATCCACTTCATTATGCAGAAAATACACTTGGCCGCCACGCTTGAATTCGCGAGTCGCAGCCTCGCGGATAATGCCTTCGGAATAGTCAGTATGGAATGTTTTAATGCTTAAACGTTTTTGTGGTGGTGTAGTAATGATAGAAAATTCACGCAGGCCTTCCATTGCCATACTCAATGTACGCGGGATTGGTGTCGCAGTGAGTGTGAGCACATCAACTTCTGCGCGTAAGGCTTTTAATTGCTCTTTTTGACGCACGCCAAAACGGTGTTCTTCATCCAGCACCACTAAACCTAAGTTTTTGAATTTCACATCTTTTTGAATCAAGCGATGTGTACCAATAATGATGTCAATCTTGCCAGCTTCTAAGCCAGCCAACGCTTCCTTTTGTTCTTTGGCGGTTCTAAAGCGCGAGATTTCTGCAATCTTAATCGGCCATTCTGCAAAGCGATCGCTGAAGTTATTAAAGTGTTGTTCTGCTAATAAGGTAGTCGGCACTAATACAGCGACCTGTCTGCCGCCCATCACTGCGACGAATGCCGCTCTTAAGGCAACTTCAGTTTTACCAAAGCCCACATCACCGCAGACCAATCTATCCATTGGTCGACCAGATTGCATGTCTTTAATGACATTTTCGATGGCTTCTAACTGATCGGGCGTTTCTTCAAATGGAAAGCCCTCACAGAATGTTTCATAATCTTTTAAGCTGAGTGTAAACGCATGACCGCGGCGAGAAGCACGCTGTGCATATAAGTTGAGTAACTCGGCCGCAGTATCGCGAATTTGCTTAAGTGCTTTTTTCTTGGCTTTTTCCCAATTGCCGCTGCCTAAGCGATGCAAAGGTGCAGATTCCGGCGGCCCACCTGAATAACGTGAGATTAAAAATAGTTGCGAAACAGGTACATAAAGTTTGTCGTCACCTGCGTATTCCAGCAGTAAAAGCTCAGTTTCGCCTTCGCCGAAATCTAAATTGATTAATCCTTTATAACGTCCAACACCATGCTGCTCATGGACCACCGGGTCATCCATACGTAGCTCGGATAAATCTTTGAGCATGCCTTCCGTACTGCGTGCTTTTTCTTTTTCACGGCGCCGCTGCTGACGGACGGTCGCAGCATAAAGTTCTGCTTCTGTGATGACAGCAATGGATTTGTTCGCTGATGGATTTTCTAACCGAAAGCCATGATGCAGTGGTGAAACCCCTAACATGAACTTTTCATTGGAGTCAACGAAACTTGCCCAGGTTTCTATCATGATGGCAGGCTGCAAGCCATGCTCTGCAAATAACTGCGAGATAGTCTCGCGGCGGCCTAAACTTTCAGCAGCGATTAAAATACGGCCTGAAAAGTCGTTAACATAACTTTGCAGCTTATGTAATGGATGCTCGGCACGTCGTTCTATATCCAGCGCTGGCAAACCTGTTGAAGCGCTGCTAGTGGTTAAATTAAGCCGTGTAAATTGATGGGTAGCGCTAAAAAAATCTTCTGTTTTAATGAGTAATTTTTCAGGCACCAACAATGGTCGTTCAGCATCATGTGCCAGTAATCTATAGCGCGATTGTGCCTCGCGCCAAAAGTTTTGTGCACTATGGTCTAAATCGCCATGCAGGCACAGCAGGCAATTGGCAGGTAGATAATCTAGCAGCGTAGCCGTTTGCTCAAAAAATAGCGGTAAATACCATTCGATACCGCCAGATGCCACACCTTTACTGACATCTTTATATATTTTTGCACGCTGCGGGTCGCCTTCAAACGTCTCTCTGAATTGTCCGCGGAATAGCGCAATACCAGCTTCATCTAACGGAAACTCACGTGCAGGCAGCAGCCTTATTTCTGGCACAGGATACAAACTACGCTGTGTATCGACATCAAAAGTACGTATCGTTTCAATTTCATTGTCAAATAAATCCAAGCGGTAGGGCAGTGCAGAACCCATCGGAAATAAATCCACCAAACCGCCGCGCACACTGAATTCACCATGCGAAATCACTTGGCTCACATGGTGATAGCCAGCTTCAGCACACTGTAGGCGCAACGCTTCAGTATCCAGTGTTTGGCCTTTTTTAAGCATAAAGGTATTGGCGCTTAAATAGGCTTTGGGGCTCAAACGAATCAGCGCCGTAGACAATGGCACAATAATCACATCACAGGCGTTTTGTGCAATTTGATATAACGTAGTCAAGCGTTCTGAAATCAAGTCAGGATGTGGTGAGAACTGGTCGTAAGGCAGCGTTTCCCAATCAGGCAATAAATGTACGCTTAAGCTAGGTGCGAAGTAGGGGATTTCTTCTAAAAGTCGTTGTGCATCAAATGCGCTGGCGGTTACCACTACAAGTGGCTGTTTGTTGTTTTTTAGCTTTACACCCAGTTCAGCAAGCGCTAGGCCATCTTCGCCATTGGTAGATAGTTCAACTCGCGTTGATTGGCCAGTTTTTGGAATAGGCAGTGAAGTCTGCGTCATGAGTGAGATTTTAATGCCATGAATGAAGTTTTAATGCGTGAATTTTAACGCAAACTGGAAGGGCAAGATTATAACGGTTGTGAGGCTGCAACCGTTATATTTTCTAAGGCTAATAAATCAGAATAATAAATTTAATGTGATTTAATTAAGCTGTACCGCCCACAGTCAGCGCATCAATTTTGAGTGTAGGCTGTCCTACACCCACTGGCACACTTTGACCCTCTTTGCCGCAAGTGCCCACGCCAGAATCCAGCGACATATCGTTGCCTATCATCGATACACGTTTTAATACCTCAGGGCCATTACCAATCAAGGTAGCGCCTTTGACTGGGTAAGTGATTTTTCCGTCTTCAATCATGTAAGCTTCTGCCGCGCTGAACACGAACTTGCCACTGGTAATATCGACTTGACCACCGCCAAAGTTGGCTGCATATAAGCCTCTTTTGACGGATTTAATAATTTCTTCAGGTGGCATGTTGCCATTTAACATGTAAGTGTTGGTCATGCGCGGCATAGGAATATGCGCGTAGCTTTCACGGCGTGCATTACCTGTGACGGGCATATTCATCAAACGCGCATTTAAGCTATCTTGAATATAACCACGTAAAATACCAT
>DASQFK010000233.1:0-15343 GCA_035633175.1 Methylotenera sp. | reverse complement strand
CGATCGTGGCTGTCTTGCCGTCGAGTTCCATTTTTGAACCGAAGACTTCAGCGTCGAATGCGGAACCGTTCTTTCTCCGGGCTCGACATTCATAATGAATCTCATTGATTTCGCCGCGCAGGCGCCGCTGGATATTCGATTCAACCAGATGCCGGTCGTCCTTTGTGACGATGTCGAAAACATCTGCTGATGAAATCATCTCGCCTTGCTCGTAAGCGAACATTTCGGCCATCTTCGGATTTACAAAACGAAACATCCCGTCCTGAACGATGTACACGCCGACTACAGAGTTCTCGGCGAGACCCCGAAACATCGATTCCGCCTGCTTGAGGTCTAACCGATCCTGGTCGATACGGGCAATCAGTTTACTGATATGTTGTACAGAATGATCGAAAGCATTGGCAAGTTGACCTATTTCGTCACGAGAACGGGTACTGATGCGCGCGTGGTAATTACCAGCTGCAAACTCCTTGCTTCTCTGTGCAAGCTCACGCAAAGGATAGACAATCTGCCTGCGAGCCCCCAGAATAACGATGGTAAGCACAATCACATCGAGCAACAACAACGCATACATTTTCATCAGCGCACGCGCTTGCGCTTGTTGCGCTTCCTCGGTCAGGGATCGGACTAGAGTTTCTGCATCAGCCAGCAACCGTTCGGCATCACTGGTAATCTGCACGAGTTCGGCCGTGAAGTCGGCCGTGCTCGAGGCTCTCGCGAGCGCCTGCACGATGTGGCTCCGATAGCTTCCCCAGTGCATCTGCGTCACATCCAGTTGGGGCTGGAGTCGGCTCGACAATATCTTGACGTTATAGCCAAACGCGCTCCCGCCTTGCCTCAAGGCGCTCAGCGCTGTTTCGAAATCGTCTAGCGCGGCGGCTACCCTGACTTTTCCGTGGCCCTGTTCACGCAATACCTTGGTGGTTTCAAAAGCGATTTTCTGGCTCAGCATGCGCAGTTTTCCGGCAACGTTAATCGTTTCTGCCACTCCGTTGATATCCCGCAGCATCGCATGGACAACCATGACATTGGCTGCCGCGACGATCAATATGACCGTAAAAGTCATACCTAATTTTTTGCTGATGCTAGTGGTGGTATTGAACAGGCGGGGCCGATTCGGCAAATACTGGATTAATTCCTCTGCCACGGTTTATTCTCCCTATATCTATTATTTTTAATTTTTATAAGCATAGTCTCCGTCCAGAATAATAAGAACGGAAGTGCCATATGGCCCTAGTATTGAAAATAAAAAGTGCTGAAATAAAATAGGGATTTTAAAAACGCGACAACTGTTAGTCGCCGGTAGCCTGCGTTTATCCCACCTAATCTCGATAGATAAAGTAGAAAATGACCAACGTAGCTAAAACGATTTTTCTAGGCTCAATGAAGTACTGTGGGAGTAATTGCCAAGACTGTCGTGTGCTCCTTCAGGCTCTGGATCGCCACCCAAACCTAGAATATATGTCGCGCAAACAGCGCTGCGGCTTCTGATCTGCGAGTCACATGGAGCTTCTGAAAAATAGTGCTGAGATAGTTTTTTACTGTCTTGTCGCTAAGGCCAAGGGCATCGCCAATTTCCTTATTGGTCTTGCCCTTTACCACAAGCGACATAATCCGTTGCTCTTGAGAGGACAATGTTTTGTCCACGGTCGTCTGCTCAGGGTGTGGTTGAATCGACTTAAGCAGAGACGGAATAATGGCAGGCTTCATAATGGGGCGTCCTGAGGCTACGGTCCCAATTGCATCTATCAGGGTGTTCACACCAATATTCTTTAGCAAAAATCCACTAGCCCCAGCGACGATACTTTCCAGACTCGCTTTTTCATTATCAAAACCGGTCAGAATAAGCACCTTAATGTTAGGTGATGAGGCCAGAATCTTCCGACAGGTTAGCAAACCACAACCATCCGGCAAATGCGTTTCCATGAGTACAACATGCGGTTGTAGACGCAGGGATTCTGCTATAGCGCCAGACGCTGTCCCGCACTCGCCAACAATTTCAATATTGCGATGCGTCTTGATAAATTGACGTAAGCCTATGCGGAAAATCTCATGATTGTCTACCACTAGGAGTCGGATTAAAGTTGCATTTGGTGACATCAATGCCTCAGTTACCAATGCATCTTTATTATTTCGGTCAGTGATATCGACGACTGTCTGCAAACACCTTAAACTTCTAGGCGCAATCATAATGCTACAGGCCCGAAGACTATATCCAAAGGCGTACTGCTTTTCATGCTTGCGATATTTATTATAGTTCTTCTCCAGTGAACACAAATTGTGTGGCGTATTTGACATGACTTCCAAAATAAAAAAGACGTTCGTCTACATGTATTACTGCATGCGACGAGACGCCTTTGTCTCAATCAATCAGCGGTGCCAACAATGGTGCCTTTCAAGAGTCACCCTTTAATTAGCATCACCCTATATATCCAAGCAATTCACGTGCCACAAGTATCTATTTCATAGTGACATATCAATGATAGCTGATATAGCGGCTTCCAAAAATGGCTTCAGGAATCAGTCTTTATAACCTCTAGCAAGCTCTGACCATGCTTTTGTGAAAAGCTAAGAATAGTGTACTTTCATTAGTTCTAAAAAACAAGTGAAGGCAAGCAACCTATCTATTCTGGTGCCTGCATTGGCATTATCGGTGCATTTACAATGAATTCTCAAAACAACACACTAAGCTGCTGCTTTGGCTCATGCTCAAACTATAGCCGCAAAATTAGCTTAATGTGGTCTAAGTAAGCTCTGCTACGATAGCTATCTTATGCAGTAGATACACTAAAATCGGAGATTGTTTTTAGCTACTTAGAAAGATATAAAAAAGCTCATATATTGTGCTGAGCCTTTTTTATGAGCATTTTCCGACAGACTTTATTTGTTCTTATCAGTTCTATTATTTGCATCAATCATCAGCAGTAGAAGCAATCTTATGAATACTTAAATCAGCACCATCAAACTCAGCCTCAGCATTCATGCGGATACCCACCAGTTTCTTAATCACGCCATAGACCACAATACCGCCCATCAACGCAATAAGCACACCTAAACCCGTACCTATGAGTTGTGAGATAACACTCACACCGCCCATACCACCAAGTGCTTTTGCACCAAAGATACCGGCAGCAATTCCACCCCATGCGCCACACAAGCCATGCAATGGCCAAACCCCTAGTACATCATCAATTTTTAAGCGATTTTGTGTTTGCGTAAATGCCCACACAAACAACACACCAGCAACTAAACCTGTAGCTAAAGCTCCCAGTGGATGC
Organism: Methylotenera sp.; assembly: GCA_035633175.1. GTDB lineage: Bacteria > Pseudomonadota > Gammaproteobacteria > Burkholderiales > Methylophilaceae > Methylotenera. The sequence goes on along the minus strand of DASQFK010000233.1, from coordinate 12,065 downwards.
ATGACATCGGACCCTGCACAAACAGCGACTAACCCTGCTAGTGGGCCATTATGTACAAAGCCCGGGTCATTTTTACCCATTGCTAATGCCGCTAATGTACCGCCCACTAACGCCATAAGTGAGTTAATAGCCACTAATCCTGAAATACCTTGCACAGCTTGCGCAGACATGACGTTAAAGCCAAACCAGCCCACAGTTAGAATCCATGCACCTAGCGCTAAAAATGGTATGTTAGAAGGTGGATGCGCATGCAACCAACCATCTTTACTATAACGCCCCGTACGTGCGCCAAGTAAAATAACGGCGCCTAAAGCAATCCAGCCCCCCATCGCATGTACTACAACTGAACCTGCGAAATCATGGAATTTTGCACCAAAGCTAACGTTTAACCAATCTTGGAAACCATAATGGTTGTTCCAAGCGATGCCTTCAAAAAATGGGTAAACAAATCCCACCAATAGAAACGTTGCTGCAAGCTGTGGGTTGAATTTTGCCCGCTCCGCTATACCGCCAGAAACAATCGCGGGAATAGCTGCAGCAAAGGTTAACAGGAAAAAGAATTTAACTAAATCGTAGCCATTTTTAGCGGCCAAAACTTCTGCCCCACTAAAAAAATTGACACCATAAGCAATGCTGTAGCCTATGAAAAAATAGGCAATGGTCGATACTGAAAAATCCACCATGATTTTAACCAAGGCATTGACTTGGTTTTTTTTGCGAACGGTACCTACCTCCAAGAACGCAAAACCGGCATGCATTGCAAGCACCATAATGGCGCCTAATAATACAAATAACACATCACTTGCTGAGACTAACACTTCCATTGCGATATCACCCCCTATTTTTAAGCGAGTAAAATCAAGCAAATAGCAAGCCAATACTTAAGCTATTGTTTTGTATTATTTATTCAGAATAGAAGTAGGACAAATTGCACCGAATAAGTGCTTACGATGGTGCATCGCACTTAATTTGTTCAGATTCACTTTTAATGCGGACTAACTATAAATCCTATTCCAGCATATTGCCCGATCCATCTTTGAGCACCATACTGCTTGCGTCAGGATTACCAGTCCAAAAATGATAAAACTCACGTACTACCACTAAAAATAAACGTCTGTTTTGTTTGATATTAAATAGCGGCAAGGTTAAATCAACCGCGGTACGATAGGTTTTGTGGTCTTTTTCTGGTGCATCTCTTAAACGGATTAAGATAATTTTTGCTAGGCTCACGCGCGTATCTACTAATGACTGTTCAGCGCCATCTTGTCGCAATGCCTGCGTATAAGCTTTAAGTGGCCAATTTTCCGAGGCATCAAACTTTTCAGTCTCTAACCTATCCCAAAGTATTTTAAGTGAGGTTTCTAAAGGCTTCCAGTGTAGCGGCTGAACATCAAAACCATTGCGTAAATTAAATGTAGCAATTGCTTTAATATCGTTCACCCAGAATGCATAAAATTCACGTGCAGTGGTTAAACTTATATGCCAATCATCTGGAGGAATTTCTTCCATTAGATCTTCAATAGCGGCTCGATATTCACCGCCATCAAGCTCTTTATCGAGAAGATGAACGCTTAGTTTATCTAAGAATAATGAACGCTTGTGCAGCATTCCGGCATCTGCACCTTTGTTTTGCAAAAGCTTAAGGTAGGCATTAATCGCTTGTTTTTCACGCGTTATACTCATGGCTTGGTCATTTAGTCTAATCAGTTCTCAGAACTATATCTGATAAATACGAGGTTTAGCTTATAGTTTTCATTAATATATCTGAATCAGCAATAGATTCTTATCAAGTCACATTATAATTTAGCATCAGCTTTATTATAAAAATTTTTGCCACCACATCCCGATTAATGTATGGAGTTTTCTTTGAATGACGAATGAACAAGCACTTGGTTACATGCATAACTTATTACGCGGTATGTTAGATAAAAAAGCCTCCGATTTATTCATTTCTGCTGATTTTCCTCCTGCCATGAAAATTGATGGAAAAATGACGCCAGTGACACAACAAAAGCTTACAGGTGAATTCACTAAAGCCTTTGCGGATGCACTCATGAACGAAAAACAACGTGCTGAATTTGCCATAGAAAAAGAATGTAATTTTGCAATTTTTCCTAAAGAAATTGGTCGTTTTCGTGTAAATGTTTTCATGCAACAGGAAAAAGTGGGTATGGTGTTACGTACCATTACCACCAAAATTCCTAACATTGCTGACCTAGGCTTACCCGAAGTGCTTAAAGACGTCATGATGACCAAGCGCGGATTGGTGATTTTAGTAGGTGGGACAGGCTCAGGAAAATCCACCACTTTAGCAGCATTGATCGATTATCGTAATGAACACAGCTACGGTCATATTATTACGGTGGAAGATCCAGTGGAATATGTACATCCAAGCAAGAACTGCCTGGTAACCCATAGAGAAGTAGGCCGTGATACTAATGGTTGGTTTAACGCCCTTAAAAATACCTTGCGCCAAGCACCTGATGTGATTTTGATTGGCGAGATTCGCGATAGGGAAACAATGGAGTTCGCACTGGCATTTGCCGAGACAGGCCATCTTTGCATGGCTACGCTGCACGCCAATAGCTCTAACCAAGCGCTAGACCGCATTATTAACTTCTTCCCTGAAGAGCGCCATGCACAATTGCATATGGATTTATCGCTCAATATGAAGGCTTTTATTTCACAGCGATTAGTTTCCAAAACAGGCGGCGGTCGCTGTGCGGCTATTGAAATCTTGCTCAATTCTCCGCTGGTTGCGGACTTGATTCTTAAAGGTGAGACGAATATGGTGAAAGAAGCCATGGCAAAATCCGTTGAACTTGGGATGCAGACATTTGACCAAGCGCTCTTTAAATTATGTGAAGAAGGCCGCATTACCCAAGATGATGCTTTACGAAATGCCGACTCGATTAATGAGTTACGTCTGCGCTTTAAATTACATGGCAAGAACGCAGGTATTAAAGATAGTAGCTCTAAAGCAGATAGCTTATCGCTGCATGAGGATGAAGTTGAAGAAGCTGATGTGGAAAGTTAAAAATATAAGGTTTATATAATGGAATTAGCATTAATCATTATCTTAATTGCGATTGCTGTGTTTTGGTTAGACAGTATGAGTAAGCGCGAAAGAGCTGTCTTATTGGGCGGAGAATTAGCAGCACGCTTTGGATTGCAATTATTAGACGAAACCGTAGCATGTAATAAACTCTGGCTTGCACGTAACAGTCGCGGAAAAGTGCATTTTTTGCGCACGTATGAATTCGATGTCAGTGCGAATGGTGCTGATCGTTTGCATTGTCATTTAACCTTATTGGGCAATCAATTAGGTACATGGCATATTCCGCCCTACGAACAGCCAGTGCATTAACAAAAGTTAACACTTAATTTCATTCAACATTTAAAGATATATGAAATTAAGTGACTTCAAAATACACAGCTCGCTTAAATTAATTCCATAAATTTTACAGCTTTAAATACAAAATTTATTAGTTTATCTTAATAATAACAATTCTCATTTGTGTTAATATTACAAAAAAATTATTGATAATCTAAATGGGAGTTAGAAATGCAATTTATTGCAGCCACTGTGCAACAATCTGTACTTAAAAATACCAAACGTAAAAATCAGTTTGAAATATCAAAGTTAACGTTAGCGATTCGAGGTGTTTTACTTGGCACTAGCGTAATGTTAATGGCTAGCCCAACTTCTGCATTAGCAGAAACCAGCACTAGCAACACTATTGAGTTAAAAGAAGTCGCGGTTACTGCACCAGCAACTAGCGATACACAGCCAGTTAAAGGGTACAACGCAAAACGTAGCACAACTGCTACCAAAACTGACACTGAATTACGTGATGTCCCGCAAGCTATTTCTGTAGTTACTCAAGACCAAATTAAAGATCAATCGATTCAAAGCGTTTCCGAAGCTGTCCGCTATGTGCCTGGTGTCACCGCAATACAAGGTGAAGGCAACCGTGATGCGATTGTTTTTCGAGGCAATGCAACTACCGGTGACTTTTTTGTAGATGGTACTCGTGACGATGTGCAAACTTATCGAGATTTATATAACACAGACCGTATTGAAGTGTTAAAAGGCCCGAGCGGCATGATATTCGGCCGTGGTGGTGCAGGTGGCGTGGTTAATCGAGTATCCAAAGAAGCTGGCTGGGACCCAATCAGTCAAATTACTGCAAGTTATGGCGCTTATGACCAAAAACGTATTTCAGCAGACTTTGGCCAAGCCATTAATGATGAAATAGCGTTCAGAATCAATACAGTTTATGAGAACTCTGGTTCGTACCGTGACGGTGTTGATCTTGAACGCTATGGTGTCACCCCTACCGTGACCATCAAACCTGATGAAAAATCAAAAATCGTCTTAGGGATGGAATATTTCAAAGATAAACGTGTAGCGGATCGTGGTGTGCCTTCACAAGCCACAAAAAGTACGACATTGAGCGCCTCTAATCCGGACTTTGATAGACGTCCATATAAAATTGGGAATGAAGATGCTTTTTACGGTAGCGCTAAGCTTAGCCCTACTGAAACTGAAACAGTGGCATTCAATGCCATGTTTGAACATGCTTTTGATAATGGTGTTGGTGTTAAAAACCGCACTCGTTATGCACACTACAATAAGTATTATCAAAATGTATACGCTGATAGTCCTGTCGCTCCAAATGGTGATTTCACAGTGCGCGGTTACTTGGACACAACTGAACGTGAGAACATTATTAACCAAACTGATTTAACTTACACTGCAAAGTGGGGTTCAGTAGAGCACAAGTTACTTGCGGGCTTGGAACTAAGCACTCAAGATACAAGCAATGATCGTTTAGCAGGCTTTTTTGGACCAGGCGCAGGCTCAACCCAAACTACACTTAACGCTAACAACGCCACTGAAATCAACAACACCTCAGTTAGCTTTAGGCCCAACCTCACTAACAACAATAATGCGTTTCGTGATAATCAATCTACATTAGATGTTATTGGTCTATATTTGCAAGATCAAATTGTGTTATCTCCAAAATGGCAGGCAATTGTGGGTTTAAGACATGACACAATCAAAACTGATTTTGACGGTAGCCGTCGCAGAGGAGGTTCCGCGGCCAATCAAAATGATTTAATTTCTGAAAGTTTCAATGTCACGGACAACTTGTTATCACCTCGTGCTGGTTTAATTTTTAAACCAGTTGAACCAGTTTCTCTCTACGCAAACTACAGCTTGTCTTATGTACCACGCGCTGGCGAGCAACTGACCTCACTCACAGCAACTAATAAGTCATTTGACCCAGAAAAATTCATTAATTATGAAATCGGCGCTAAATGGGACATCAACCCGGATTTAGCATTTACTGCTGCTATTTATAAGCTTGAACGAGAAAATGTACAAGTTGCAGACCCTAGCAACACAGCACAATCAATCTTACTTGATGGACAAGTGACTAAAGGGATTGAGTTAGGGATCGCGGGTAATATTACAGATAAATGGAGTATTTACGGCGGAATCGCTTTCCAAGATGGAGAAATAACGAAGAGACAAGTAAATTCTACTGCCGCTAACACAATTCCTAAAGGTGCAGAATTAGGTCAAACACCTGATAGAACAGCATCTATTTGGAACAAATACCAAATTAATGATATTTGGGCAGTGGCACTTGGCGTGGTTAGCCGTTCTGAGATGTATGCCCTATCTCCAACTGTCTCTCAAAGCACAATCTTGCCGGGCTACACACGTTTGGATGCTGCAGTATTTGCCAAGCTCAATAAAAATACGCGCTTGCAAGTAAATCTGGAAAATCTAACGAATAAAGAATATGCGCTGTATGCACATAACAACAATAACATCACCCCAGGCTCACCAATTACAGGTCGCGCAACATTGATTTACGACTTCTAATTACAAGTTAAATAGTTGACTAGGCTCATACAAATGTATGGGCCTTTTTTTTGATGTTGTTTTTAAAATTGATAAATTTAAACAAGCAAATGTTAAAATGCAATCATGAAAAATTCTACAGATTCTCTATCTCCATTTTTATTTGAAAATACGCCAATTCGCGGCAATATTGTGCATTTAAATGATACTTATCATGAAGTGTTACAACATCAAACATTGCCAATGATACTAAAAAAAGTATTAGGGGAACTAATGGCCGCCAGCGCCCTACTTTCTGCGACCCTTAAAATGGATGGCGCTTTAGTGCTACAACTGCAAAGTAAAGGCGCATTGAAATTGCTAGTGGTGGAATGCAACTCAGACTTAGCAATGCGCGCTACCGCTAAATGGTCAGGTGACATTGGCAACGAATCTTTTCTGGACTTAATAAAGAATGGGCAATTTGTCATTACCTTGGATCCCAAAGAAGGCGAGGCTTATCAAGGTATTGTGCCAATCGAAGGCAACACGATTGCAGAGATGCTGCAAAATTACATGCTACGTTCACAGCAAATCGATACAAGTTTGTGGCTGCGTTGCGATGGCGAAAATGCATCTGGCATGTTGTTGCAGAAATTGCCGGAGCAAATATTACAGAACAAACCAGAGCATGATGCCGATGCCTGGAATCGTTTTAACCAGCTAGCCAACACTGTGACTGATGATGAGTTACAGAATTTAGCACCTGAAGTGCTGTTAAGCAGATTGTTTGCGGAAGAAGATGTTCGCTTATTTGAAAAAAGAGCCACACAATTTCATTGCAGTTGCTCAAAAAACAAAGTAGCTAGTATGCTAAAAATATTGGGTGTAGACGAAGTAGAAAGTATTTTGACCGAGCGCGGCGATATTGAAGTGAATTGCGACTTTTGTAATAAACATTATGTATTTGATGCAGTGGACGCAGCTGAAATATTCAACGAAAAAGCGGTTTTAATCGAAACTGACTCAGAAAATAAAACCGCACATTAATACGTGTTTATTCTTTCTCGCGTTTTTTACTTAAGTCCGCCAAAATGGCCGGTTTATCCCACACCAAAGGTATGCAGGCCTTACAGGGATTTTTTGCTACATACTGCTCGGCAAATTTAATGCGCGCTACTGTCTCAGGGTGTGAGGATAACCACTCTGGCATACTGCTGTTCTCGCCTTCTTTACTCTTATAAGCTGCATCCATTTTCTTAAAGAAGCTGACCATGCCGCTGGCATCAATGCGCTTTTTAGTTAAGAGTTGTGCGCCTTTTAAGTCGGCCTCAGCTTCTACTTTGCGACTGAAATACTGATTAGAGACCTGCTGCGCAATCACCATCATTACTGCATTGGCGTCACCTAGCACCATAAGTACCACACTCGCTACACCTGCACTATTCAGCATATTCTTTAAAGCGTGGCGCTGCTCTACATGCTGAACTTCGTGTGCCAATACCGCCGCAAGCTCATTTGCTGTATCAGCTTTTTTAAGTAAGCCGCTATTCACTACGATAATGCCACTCGGAATTGCAAAAGCATTAATTGTGTCATCCTGCACTACAAACCACTGATACTGATAACGGGAGCCCTGTGTGAGCTGATTACCCACTTTTTTAACAGCATCAACCGCTGCGCCATCTTTTAACAAGTTACCTTGCAAATTGAGCGATTTTAAAACTGAATCGCCAATTTTTTTCTCTGTTTCCATCGATACTTTGCTGGCAACCCATGTCATCACGTTATCGTATTGCCAAACAAATAACACCAAAGCAAGTGCTATAAAAGCAATGCTATACAGAATGCTGTTCCATACGATACTTTGTGATCTAGTCGCAGTTTTCCAGTTTTTTAAGCCTGTAATTGCATGGGCGGGTAACGACGCATAAAGTGCCTTTTGCGCATCTATATTGGCGGGCATCAGCATGAAGCTGTCACCACCGTTTTGCCAATGCAATTGCAACTGGTTGTGATCAAATCCGCCAACGCTCGCCTTTAATGCATCAAAACTCGGATTAAGATGTTGAAAATCCACGCTAATTGCCGATTCACGCACCCGACACCGTGTAGATACGCCAGACGTAGGCAAGCCTGTGCCAAACAATAGGACTTCAACCTCATTCAACATTTGATTTCACACCTTGAATTAATACTTTGTATTTTGTTTGCCGATTATTTTTCTATAAATAACGAAACAATGACGAATAGAACAATAGCCAGTAAGTATAATTTACCCAGAACTGAACCTTTGCTTCGACCAGCAACAGCCGCGCCAATAATCGTGCGACTTAAACGGCTCATCGGTAACGATTGCATCCAAACGTTACCTGGGCCTGCAACGGTAGCGTAAAACATGCCTTCACCACCAAAAATACCTGTTTTAAGTTTGCCTGCGTATTGAATATCGTAACGCACTGTGGACGACATACCGACCAAACAGCCGGTATCCACTTTTAATACATCATTAGGACCTAATGCCACTTGCTTAAGCGTGCCAGAGGCATGGATAAAAACCGTGCCGCGCCCACTGATTTTTTGCATGATGAAGCCTTCACCACCAAAAAAACCAACGCGTAAACGTTTTTGAAAAGCTAATTGTAATTTTTGACCTTTTTCACCCGCTAAATAGGCACCCTTTTGGCAAATGATAGTTCCGCCTTGTTCTTCCAACTCAATCGGCACAATCTGTCCAGGGCTAGGCGCTGCAATAGCAATGTCTTGTGATGCCAAGCCAGTATTGGTATACACGCTGCTGAACATCGATTCACCAGTAAATGTACGTTTAATCGCATTAAAAAAACGCCCTATCACACCGAATTTTGAATCGCTGCCATCACCTAAAATTGCGCTCATGACGACGTGTTGATCGACATACATCATTGCACCCTGCTCTGCGATAGCCTCTTGACGAGGCGCTAAGCTGATTTGCACATAAGGTAGGTCGTTACCGCAAACTTTGTAATTCAGAGATGACATTAAGGGGTTTCCTTTTTTAGTATTATTAATCGGGTATTTTTATTGCGTAGATGATACGCAAAATACTTGCAAAATGTCACGTCATATTAATTACGATTTTAACGACATAAAACAGGTAAAAATTCCTCCGGTATATTGGTTCTATTATCGCCAGACAGCGTCATCTTTTCAGGCGCTTTGGCATTGCCGCATACCCAAGCGATAGGCACCAGTTGCGATTCCGGAATAACAGCAGGCCTAAATGAAAGAATCTTTCCTTGAATTTGCGCATTAGCTTTATTGCCAAAAGTCATGTGAATGGCGCCGTTCTGCACTTCAGTGGCGCTAATAAAATTACTCACTATTTTATCCGGCGCAGGTAAACTAGCTGCGTCATTATTAGCAAATAAAGTTTTGGTCTGCATCCAATTGGAGGCAATCGGTAACTTTGCCACGTCTGCCAGTGGCATGGCTGCCGTTATTTGCTCTTTAACAATACGCCCTATGCTGGAAGGTATCGCAATCATCGCTAAAATGGCAATAATTGCAACGACCACCATCATTTCGATAATGCTAAAACCCCTGTGTTTATTAATACAATATTCGTTTAATACGATTGATTTAGTGTTCATAATGAACCCTCCTTATCAAAATTACTCCTGAGATAACAATTAAAATGTCTGCCGCATGCGCTCAAACAAGCAGACCGCCGTAGCCGCGCCGGCATTAAGAGACTCTACCGAGCCATATGTGGTGTGTGCCATTGGAATAGTGATGCTTTTAGTAGTAGCATTAATCGTTTTATTCGCTAGCCCTGCACCTTCGTTACCAATCACAAATGCAGTTGGTTGCCTTAAATCTTGTACGTAAAGTGATTCTCCTTGCATGGTGGTCGCATAACTGTTGCCATCAAAATTTTCTAGCTCGGCGATCAAGTTTGCACGCTCCACAATCGGCAACACAAATTGCGCACCTTGACCACCACGCAATGCTTTGGGAGACCATGCATCGGTACAACTGGTACTTAAATAAACCGCCTCAACACCTGCTGCTGCACCAGTGCGTAGCATGCTGCCTAAGTTGCCGGGATCTTGAATATCTTCCAACATCAGCACAAAAGTTAACTGCTCTGGAACGGGTAATTTCGGGATTTTCACTAATGCTAAAACGCCTGTGGCGCTGGCAACAGGCGTCAACTCAGCAAACATTAAAGTAGGAAACATCACAGTAGAAACGTGCTCTAAAGATTGAATTAAACCTGTGGCCTCCACACTACTCTGACCCTCGGGAATGATCACTAGTTCAGGTTCACCAAATGTAGCAATATACGACTCAATCAAATGCACGCCGTCCAGCAAAGTTTTACCTTCACTACGCCGCTCACGTGCGTTATCTGCCAGCTTTTTAAGCTGTTTAAATACTGGATTATCGCGCGAGATTATATGTTTAAAAGCCATACTTATTAAATCAACCTTATCAAGAATTCAATCATTCTTTACAATCAAAACGTTAGTTTAACTTAAAGCCACTTATGAACCCACAAGCTTTACAGTAAATTACTCCTGCCACCTTTGGATTAGCCTTGAGTAGTATGGTGTATTAGTAATATGTAATCTAACCTAAATGAATGAATTAAAAATTATTATTGGAGATTTTATGTCTTATTCAATATATAAGCGTGCCACTGGTGAGTTAATTATTAGCGCTGTGATTGGGCGCCTTGGTATATAACTTTGTGAATAGTAAAGATTAAGTAAGTCGTAAAAATTACGTCCTCATAAAGCAATACTTTAATAGCCCACAACGCGTGGGCTTTTTTATCGCTAACGTTATAATGCACGCATGGCTAAAAAACTATCAATAGAACGCATACTCCACAACCAAGGCTTTGGTGCGCGCAAACTGTGCCGCATCATGGTGTGGAACGATGAAATCACCGTGAATGGTAAACCTTGTGATGACCCTAACACTGAATTTGATTTGGAAAATTTAAGTTATACCGTTCAAGGTGAAGCTTGGGATTATCGAGAAAAGTCTTACTTAATGTTGCACAAACCAAGTAATTACGAATGCTCGCATAAAACCCAACATCACCCCACCATTTACAGCCTGTTACCACATCCTCTGGTAGTACGCGATGTGCAATGCATTGGTCGGCTGGATGAAGACACTACGGGTTTGATTTTGATTTCAGATGACGGGCAATTTATTCACAAAATGAGTTCGCCTAAACATAAAGTACCTAAAGTGTATGAAGTTACCTGCAAACACCCGGTAGATGAAGCCCAAATCGCACACATTTTAAAAGGTGTGCAATTGGTGGATGAAGATGCACCCATTGCCGCCCTAGCCTGCACAAGAATCAGCGACCATATCATTCACATGACGCTAGCAGAAGGCAAATATCACCAGGTAAAACGCATGGTCGCGGCCATTAGCAACCGCGTAGAAGGCTTAAAACGGATACAAATTGGTGAGCTAAAGTTACCAGATGACTTAGCCGTTGGCGATTGGCGCTGGCTAACTGCAGATGACATGGCTAAGTTAAGCGCCAAATAGCAGCACTCATCATTTTTGGAAGATCTTATCTGTTAACTCTTTAAATTTAATCTAATGTGCAAAAGACAATTTTGAGAGTGTTATTCGTTCATGGAATGGGTCGATCGCCAGCCTCTGGTTGGCCGTTGTTGCTTCGGATACGTCAAGCTGGCTTGAAAACCAGCACATTCGGCTATTCGGCTACATTTGAAAACTTTGACTCAATCACTGCTCGTCTCAGAAAACGAATCTCACTGCTGGCATCTTCTGGTGATTACGTTGTGATAGGACACTCATTGGGTGGTGTATTGCTGCGAGCAGCTCTCAACTCACTGCCCAAAGGCACGAAACAGCCACAACACGTCTATCTGCTGGGGTCGCCGATGCAACCATCGCGCATAGCAACAAAACTTAAAAGCAATATGATTTATCGTGCAATTGCGGGAGATTGCGGTCAGCTACTAGGCTCACCTGAGCGTTTGAAAGCAATAGGTTCTGTTGCTGTGCCAACAACATGCATCGTTGGCATACGTGGTATTGGAATCTCGCGCAGATTATTCAACAACGAAGCAAATGACGGCATCGTTTCTGTTTCCGAGGTGAGTGCGCCATGGGTTTCAAGCCATATAGAAGTACCAGTTGTACATACGCTATTGCCATCAAGTAAGCT
>DASQFK010000232.1:0-10569 GCA_035633175.1 Methylotenera sp. | reverse complement strand
CTCTCTTCGAAAGTGCCATCCAAAACTCCTGGATTTTCGAATAGCCAATGTGCTTTCATTGGATTACCTGGTAACAAAGGAATAGCTTCTACGGGAATATCTTCACAGACACTGATTACAAAATTCATTATTGGAGCTTTGGAATTTAAGAACTCCATCAAACTTTTACTTTTTAGCTTTTTATAGGGATAACCAATATCTTTGATTTCTTCCAATACGAAGCGATTCACTACCCCTGCTGGGTAAATTCCTGCGCTATAGGCCTTGAAAACCCCATCGCCCATAGTATTGAAAAGAGCTTCAGCCATGATGCTTCTGACAGAGTTCCGTGTACCTATAACAAGTACATTGTATGTTTTAACAATCATAATTAAATTTTTTAAGTTATTAGCAATTCGTCTACCATTATATTACCTACCTTTATTAACGCTGGTATAGCGCAGGATGTGATAGATTGGTACTTACAGAACTGAACGTTAAAGAGTCTTATTTTTTCATGTTCTTTTCAGCTTCCCTTCTTAACTCTTCTTCTTCCTTTTCAGCCTTTTCTTTTTCAGCTTTTTCCTTAGCTTCGCTCTCTTCCATCATTCTTCTTATATCGGAAGGATCTGGATTGACACGAGGATCTCGGTTGATTGCCCCTGGACTAGTTGGTGTAAGTATTGAATCATCGTTCCTTGAAAATTCATAGCTGTCTGCTGCCCATATGGAATAAGTGGTTAATGACAAGCCGATGGTTAATAAAGCACAGGTTAATTTATTCATGATTAGTCCTTAGAGGTAGATAACAGTAAGTTGTTAATTAAAGGGCTAATTATTTTTATAAGCTATATGGAAACCACTTATTTTTGGGTAGGAATTATCTGACGGCGACAATTAGAAAAAACGAGCTAAATAGATTGTTAACGGTAAACAGAGATCAATAGGGGACAGACCCTAATTGACTAAAGGGGTCAGCATCGATTTGTTTTATCGTTTCAATCATTAGAATCAAATCAATGCTAACCCCTTTAATTTCTAGAGGGCTTACCCCAGTTAATTAGGCGTGAGAAAAACCGGAGGCAGACTTACTCAAACTTGTAAGTTAATTGGTGCTCAATATCCATTCCACTCCAATCATCTCCCGCAGCGGTGGGCAATATAGCGCAGCTAAAAGGCTCTTTGCCACTCATGCCCTTATATTTGCCAGAGCCACCAACGATGATATGAGTGCCACAAGTAAATCTCGGTAGTGAGCCTTCATGCTCACGGGTATCAAAAGTAGAAAAAATCTTGTCACCATCCTTGTCAGTGAGTACACAGCCGCCGTCTATGTAATTCTTGGCCTTTGAGATAATTTGCACCGCAACACACTGAGCGGTCATCTTATCCATAAGCTTATCCCCGTTAGTATTGGCAGTTGTTCCTACCATCTCCAACGCAATAGCCTTACCCAGACTTCCCAGATCGATAGTCGTGGTAGGGTGCATCATGAAGTGAGTCACATAGCTTGTGGTGCCTTGTTTTGGCCAGTCAGCACTTAGTACATTCCCCGACCACATCGTCATGGTTGCGGCAACACACAGAAAAGACATGGAAATTTGAGTTTGTTTCATGATTTGTTTCTCCTGAAAATGTAATGTATTCAACCAAATTGTGATGATGTTCCTTCTGCTAACCAATGATAGTGGTTTGTTACCCAGCCTATATCCCGCTCAAGAATATGGATAAGGGAAATAGTAGTTGATAAAAACAATAGGGTATTAAATAATAATCCTTCTTATATAAAAATGCTATGCTAAACATAGCAAGCGTAGGGTGTCAGGACCAATAGGGGACAGACCCTAATTAAATCAGCTCAGCTTGTAGAAAAATGCAAGGCTGACAGGCCGAGAAAAAGCAAGAGCACAATAGAAGGTATGATGATATGAGTAGAGCGTTGAAATAAATACGTCGTCTGTTACCAATTATTAGAAATTAAAGTTATAAGAAAATCAGACTGAGTTGGGCTTGAGCATTAAGATGCCGGAAACACAATAAACTGTACTAAAAAGGAACAAATACATATTGATTCACTCTGACTAGGTATCAATAACAATTAATTCTACTAATGTACAAATGCATATCGTTAATATCTACCTACCCCAGGTAAATAATGAGGGCATACCTTTTAATGAGGATATTTATTTAAGCATTCGTACGGAGCTTATCGAAAAATTTGGGGGTTTAACGCAATACGATCAAGTCCCCACTATTGGTTATTGGAAAGAGAATGTGAACCAGCCAATTAGTAAAGACTTGGTGATTCATTACGAAGTCATCTGCAATACATTAACGAAAAAATATTGGGCCGATTTAAGAGATAGATTAGAAAGTGCTTTTCACCAAACGCAAATTCTTATTGTGGCTCACCCAATCGTGGCGCTGTAATTGAAAGATAAGTAAAATAAAGACTCTTGAGCTTTTGTACCCATAAGGATGCTAGCATTAACCACATGAAGTACTAGTAAAAAAGCCTGATAATTCAGGTTTTTTTACGTCTTAAGTCGTCAGTTTCAGCCTGTAAGAGGTTAGTAGTCAAACTACTGGCATCATTATTAAAAAGCAGTCACAGATAGTTATGAGATTCTAGATTAGTTAACAGGCTTCTCTCGGCCAAAAGGGAGCAACGACCACTTATGAAGCACTTGGTAGCGCACTCCTTGGTTTGTCATGACCGATTCCACCAACACAAACGAGTCTACCCACCACATAATGGGCGTAATGGCCTGCGACTCCAAAACATGCCCGACGCGACGTAACAAAGTGACATGCGGATTGAACTCATAGTTTTCAAACGGGAAACCCACCTCTAGCAGTTCCTGCCGTAGCGATGTGACCAGCTGATCCAGTGTCGGCACTTCCACTTGTGGTGTAGCATAAGCAACCCGGTTATGCAGCCAGAATGAAAGTCTTTCCAATATAATCCCAAAAGGCGGCACCGATACCTTGTCCGCAGTTTGTATCAATTGCGGCAGACGTGCACGCTCTACTTCCCCCAGAAACAGCAAGGTCATATGCAGGGTATCCGCACCCATGGCGCGAGCCTTACACAGTGACTGATACTCCACTGCCACTGTATGCAATGCCTGTCGTACCAATACTTCTGGCCACAGGGCAAAAAAGACACGCACTACACCTGAATTTTTTAGTTCATTCAATGTTGATTTGCATCCAAAATTGAATCATTTTTCTCAGAATTTGCATTTTATATTGTCTTATTTTCTAACGTTAACTTAGTATAATACTTAGTAAATTACAATATTTTATTGGTCATTACAAAATGCATAAAGTGGGTCAATCCAGCGTGCATCTTAACGGTCATGTATTTTCGTTTAGCTGCTGACAGTGTCCTCTTGCTCCATCTGGCTTTCATTCTGTTTGCCCTCTTGGGTGGCGCAATGACGGTATGGTGGCGTTGGATCCCTTTTGTCCATCTTCCAGCAGCCGCTTGGGGGTTCTTTGTTGAACTCGCTAGTCGCATCTGTCCGCTCACGTACTTGGAGAACTACTTTCGCATCAAAGCCGGGCAATCTGGCTACACGGATAGCTTCGTTGAGCACTATCTATTGGACATCATCTATCCTTCTGGCCTCACACCAGATACTCAGTTCGCGCTTGCTGGTGTGGTCGTCATTGTCAATATCGCAATCTATGGTTGGCTCTTCTTTCGCCGACGTGCCGGGTATGCAAAAGTGCATGCAAAAGATGATTAACCTTACGTAAATTATTGCAGGAAGAGAAGAATGGTCATCAATCAAATTCCATTACAGAAGAAGCTACGACTCATGATTCATGGTCATGTACAAGGTGTGTTCTTCCGCAATTCGATGTGTCGAGAAGCACAAAGGCTGGGAGTCAGCGGTTGGGTGAGGAACCGCAGCGATGGCTCGGTAGAAGCTGCGGTGCATGGCGATTCCACTGCCGTAGACGCCCTTGTACTCTGGGCCCAAAGTGGCCCGGAGCTTGCACATGTGGAGCGAGTCGAAGTCGAACTGGATGATGGTGATTACAACGGCTTTGAGGTCATCGGATAATCATAAAAGCGATCCTTGCCGTGGGTTCGACAGGCGGCAACGGGTCGGTTTATAAACAAGAAAGTTGTTGATCAGTTATGAGCGTTGATAGATTTTATCAATCTGCATTTCGTCTGAATCAATTGAGGCATCTTTGCTCAAATTTTCGTTTACATTATATTCAGTCATGCTGAAGTCAGATCTTGTATTGCTTAATTCATTTCTATTATGGAGTTGATATGGAGGAAATATATAATTTAAATGCTGTACTTTCTTGAAGAAATGTAACATTTTTTATTCTCCTAAAAATGGATTGTGCTTAATAACGAGCATAGCCCATGCCAATTATGAAAATAAAATTAACATATTGATTTATAACGTATATATTATATTTATTTGATATTATTGTTTATTTAATGTTGAGATCTAGATAAAAATGTTGGGATATCACCAAGTGCTTTTGCAGAAAGGTATATTTTTTAAAAGTGAGAGGAATGGAAAGGGTCAGCTAAAGATCAATGGATGAAGGTAGGAGTGTGTAGGTACGAGCGCAATTAGCTGCCAAGATTAATAAACATAACTTCTCTCTTGCGAGGGAAAATTGTTATGCCTGACTCAAGCTACATGCAGATAATCAATGATGTGATAGACCATTTCTCTATCTATACCAACATTTTGTCTGCATTCATAGGTTTGCTCAAAAAGTAGCCTTGTCCATAATCGCAGCCCATAGGTTGTTCAATTAAATGATCCGTATCTAACATTATCCGCTGACTCACTGCTATAGTTTTAAGTGATAATAATAAGATCTTTTTAGAATAGTACGTGCATTCAAGTTCAGTTTACGATAGACACCCCAGGAACAAACGGGGATAAAATTCAAAGTAACTTATTGTTTTAATAGGGAATACCTGTGAGATTTATTCAGATATGGATGCTATGCCTGTTTTTTTGTGCGGCTAATGCATTGGCCGAAGAGAACATTCAATCAGATGGAATTAATTATAGTCAGAAAATCAATATTAGACTTACTCCGAATGAGCAAGCGTGGCTTAAAAAAACTAAGAAAGTCACAGTTGCAGTAAAAGATGGATGGATGCCAATTGAGTTTGATTTAGAGGGTAATCATCATCAGGGCTTATCAATTGACTATTTAAACCGATTAGAAAAACTACTAAATATTAATTTTACTTTAGTTAATTACACCGAAAACATACAACCTGGGCAAGCAGACATTATTTCAGCGGTGAGCAATTACAACCTAAAAAATCCTGACTATCACCTTATACCTCAACCTTTTTTAACTTTTCCCTATGCAATTTATACCCATAAAAATATAGGAAGCAATAAAAAAATAACTTCTTTGGAAGACTTGAATAATTTAAATGTCGCTATTTTTAAAAATGGTCCGGTCATCCAGGAAATACATAAAAACTACCCTAAGATTAAACTGGTGTATGTGGATATCGCCGATGAAGCGTTTGAAAAGCTTAAGGCTGGTGCAGTTGTGGCATATATCGGCAATGAGATGATTGTTGATTACAATATCATCGTCAATCGGTTAGATTTTGTAGAGAAATCCGCTTTTACACCATTTACCTCGACTGTTTCTATGGCGGTGCGTAAAGATTTGCCAGAGCTGGCCTCTATTCTTGATAAGGGATTGATAGCTTTAGGGCAAAACAACAAAGACATCATTGATAAATGGAAAATTACTGATAGGGCTGATAATCCAATTACTACTCTGCTCCTCAGCAGTCTATTGATAATATTTTCATTTGTTCTATTTAGATTTTACCGACTAAAACAAAAGATCAAAAAACAAAAGGCAGAAACCCAGAAGCAAATATGGTATCAAGCCAATTACGATCACCTAACCAAACTACCCAATCGCTATTTACTGCAAAATCGCTTGCAGCAGTCCATTAAGAAAGCAGATAGATCTAAACTGTTAATCGGAATATTATTTATTGATTTAGATAATTTTAAAAAGGTGAATGATAAATCGGGACATTCAATCGGCGACAAACTGTTAATAGAAGCGGCGGAACGTATTGGTAATTGTGTCAGAACGGTAGACACTACAGCTCGGTTTGGCGGTGATGAGTTTATCGTTATTCTGAATGATATGAAAGAGCTCTCAAGTTTAGAAAGCACCTGCCAAAGTATTCTGAATAAATTAGAACAACCTTTTTCTATTGATAATGATGAGTATTACGTTACTGCAAGCATAGGAATCACCACTTATCCAAATGATGGCCATCAGGCTGAAGCGTTATTAAGTTATGCGGATCAAGCGATGTTTGAGGCTAAAAAACTAGGGAGGAACAGGTTTCAATTTTTTACTCAGTCGATACAAGCAGCTTTACTTAATAAGCTGGCAATCACTGGTGATATAAGAGAGGCATTTTTACAAAAACAATTTGTTCTATATTATCAGCCGATTGTTGATCTTAAAAACCCTACAATAATAAAAGCCGAAGCGTTAGTAAGATGGAACCACCCTGTAAGGGGGGTAATCAACCCGGTTGAATTCATACCGTTAATGGAAGAAACAGGATTAATAAGCGAATTGGGCAATTGGGTTTTTAGTCAGGCATTGCGAGATTTGGCTCTTATTAAAGAAAATTCAAATGCTGAGTTTCAATTGAGCATTAATGTTTCTCCTTATCAGTTTAATAAGCCAGCGGATCTACTAAAGTGGGCCGAGACTATCAAAGAGCTAGGAATTCCTCAACACTCTCTTACTATAGAGATTACAGAAGGACTGCTTTTAGAACCTTCTAATGCAGTTATCAACACAATCTCTACATTAAAAAAAGTGGGGGTTGAATTCTCTATAGATGATTTTGGCACGGGTTACTCAGCACTTGCGTATCTGAAAAAATTTGATATTGATTATGTCAAAATAGATAGATCATTTATTCATAATCTTGAGCCGCTAAATTACGACGCAGTGCTATGTGAAGCCATTATTGAAATGGCGCATAAATTGGGTATTAAAATTATTGCTGAAGGTATAGAAACTGTTCTTCAAAAAGAACTTTTAACTCAGTTTGAATGTGATTATGGACAAGGTTTCTTGTTTGCAGAACCGGAGCCATTAAGCGAGCTTTTAAAGCGTCTTAAACCAGAACTAATTTTATTAGTTAGGGGAATGGCATCACATTAATAATGAGTAATCTAGTTTAGATATTATAAAACCCCTCTTACGAGGGCTGTATTGAATTACGTTGAATAGTTATTTTTTTATGTTTTGTTCATATTCTTTTTTTAACTCTGCGTCCATTTCAGCCTTAGTCTTATCATCGCTCTTATCGCTAGTCATTTTTTTATCAGGATTTAAAGGCTTAGGATTAACAATTGGATCGCCTCCGACTACTTCTGGATGTGTTGGCGCGGGCATTGACTTATGGTCTTTAGGTGATTCATAGCCGGTTCCTACCCATATTAAATAAGTAATCAACAGCACGCCAATGGTGAATAAAGCAAAGGTTAATTTATTCATCATGGATCCTTTAAATAGTTAACTATAGATTGACTATTTAATGGCTAATAGTTCTCATAAACTATATGAATTCCACCTATTTCTAAGTAGGAATTGTCTGACAGCTGGATTTGTTAATATAGTGAGAAGACTAGCAGCATAAACGAGTTGCAGCTTTGAATATTAGTCTACACATTACGATAGAGTAGGTTTTCAAACTCATCTGCTGGCACAGGCTTAGAGAACCAGTATCCTTGGCCGTAATTACAGCCGGCGCTAATCAATAAATCAAGTTGTTCCTTAGTTTCAATCCCTTCAGCGATCACTTTAATACCAAGTTTATGTGCCATCACAATAATAGCTTCGCATAACACCATATCGCTCGATCCCGCGCTGATGTTGGAAGTGAAAGACTGGTCGATTTTCACGTAATCAATATCAAATTTTCTCAAGTAAGCCAGCGATGAGTAACCGGTTCCAAAATCGTCTATGGCGATTTGAATTCCAGCGTTTCGGAATGCATTCAGTTGGTTTATCACGGAGTCCCTGGCATCTAGCAGCAAGTTTTCAGTAATCTCAATGGCAATACTTTGTCCAGAAAGACCTTGTGAAATCAAACGATCTATCCAGTGAATGCAGTTCGCATTAGCGCTTCTAAACTGTACTGGAGATTTGTTGATACTGATTTGAAAGTTAGGGTGATGCTGTCTCCATTTTGCACTCTGGCTTGCAGCTTCATTAAATACCCATTCGCCAATGTCAACAATCAACCCTGTATCTTCTGCGACAGGGATAAATTCAGCCGGGCTTACTAAACCGCGAGAAGGATGCTGCCAGCGAATCAAGGCTTCTGCTTTATGAATGCTTCCGGTGGCTAGTTCTACGATTGGCTGATAAAAAACTCTGAACTGATTAGCGTGAAGCGCAATACGCAAGTCACTGATTAAATGCATGCGTTTTAAAGCAGCATCTTGCATCAAAGGTGTGAAGTAATGATAGCGGTTTCTGCCATGTTGCTTTGCCGCATACATTGCTTGGTCGGCATTTTTTAGAAGCATTTCCACATCATGGCCATCTTCGGGATAAATACTGATACCGATACTGGTGGTGATATAAATCAGTTCATTGCCAAGCTGAAATGGTTTAGCCAGGGTATCCAGAATTTCTTGGGCAATGTGCTCAGTAATGCTTGGACTATCAAGGTTATTCAAAATAATAGTAAACTCATCACCGCCCAATCGTGCGACTGTGTCCATGGATCTCACACAACTCACCAAACGCTGTGCCGTTTCATTGAGAAGCAAGTCGCCCATCTCATGTCCCAGCGTGTCGTTCACTTCCTTAAATCGATCAAGATCAAGATACATCAATGTGATTTTTTGGTCCTCACGCTGCGCTTTTTTAACATCCTGTTTAAAACGGTCAAGAAATAGAACACGGTTTGGTAGATCGGTAATCAGATCATAATGCGCCAAA
This sequence comes from Methylotenera sp., assembly GCA_035633175.1. Classification (GTDB taxonomy): domain Bacteria; phylum Pseudomonadota; class Gammaproteobacteria; order Burkholderiales; family Methylophilaceae; genus Methylotenera. The sequence goes on along the minus strand of DASQFK010000232.1, from coordinate 1,572 downwards.
CGAATGACTTGGGCTTCCGCTTCTTTACGTGCACTAATGTCAGTATGGGTACCGATCATGCGCAGAGGCTTGCCGTCTGGAGTTCTACTAACCAGCATGCCGCGACTCGATGTCCATTTCCAGGAGCCATCTTTGCATCTCAAACGAAATTCAGATACAAAAATATCGGTTTTACCTGCCAGATAAGCCTCTACATCATTGATGGTATGGTGCTTATCGTCGGGATGAATCAGCCTTCGCCCAGCGAAAGCATGCGGCTCTAATTCACTGTCAGAATAGCCATATATCTCTTTCCAACGTGCAGATCTGAACACTTCATTCGTCTGAACATTCCAATCCCATACGCCATGACCAGAGCCTTCCAATGCAAATTTCCAGCGTTCTTCACTGACTTTAAGTGAGTTTTCTGTTTCGGTTTGATGTTTTAATGTTTTTTTGACTAATAAATAGAGAAAAATTGAAGTGATGAAAATGTAAGCCCAGCCCTTATAAGTGCCATAACGGATGAATTGCTCGTAACTGGAAACCAGACTTAACAGTATTGAATCGCTGAAAAAAATCCAAATCAATCCAAAAAAGGTGTAAATAAATACGATACGTAACACTATCCAATCTAGATTAGAGAATATTTTTCTAAAAAATTGTTTCAACGAACGTACCTTTATTAAGTGCTTATCGCCATAAAATTGATTTTACATTGTTTCGAATTTTAGTTGCCATCCTTGCGTAGCTAAAGATTGTAGCTATAGAAAATATAGGATGAATTATGTGCAAACACCACACAGGTAGAAGAAACAATGAAATTTAAATACTTTCAATAGGTTAAAACATGTAAATATTAATAGAATAGAACCAATTTTAAAGTAATCTTGCCTATAATTTGAGTCTTTCAAGGCTTTAACTTTGGCGGTTGTCAGTGCTCATCATAATAAGTAAAAAGATCATAAAAGCATTTTGTGCCCATCAGCGCATAGCTGGAGAATATATGAATAAATATAAAGCCAGACAACGGCTAGTACTTTTTTTTGGATTTTTTTTTAGCACCCTATTAATAACCGGTTGTGATAGATCCGCCAGCAAAGACAAAACTGAAGCGAAGCGTTTGCCTGAGGTTGGTGTAGTAATCGTTAAATTGCAAGAACAGCCCATTGTCACCGAGTTATCTGGCCGCACTACTGCACGAATGATCGCTGAGATACGGCCTCAAGTGGGCGGTATTATCCTGAAACGAGAATTCACGGAAGGTGCCAACGTCAAAGCGGGGGATTTACTTTACCAGATAGATGCAGCGCCATATCGTGCTGCCTACGCAAGCGCTAAGGCAAATGTAGGGAAGTCCGAAGCAAGTCTGGCAGCATTGAGATCAAGGGCCGAGCGTTATGCAGAATTGGTGAAAATCAACGCGGTCAGCAAGCAAGATAATGACGATATTCGCGCTTCATTCAAACAGGGTGAGGCCGAATTAGCCCTTTCTATGGCGGCATTGGAAACGGCTCGCATCAACCTTAATTACACACGTATCGTTGCGCCAATCTCAGGTCGCATCGATACCTCTGCAGTGAGTCCAGGTGC
>DASQFK010000231.1:0-4894 GCA_035633175.1 Methylotenera sp. | reverse complement strand
CGATTCACTGGATTTCCTTGAGCATCTCAAAATTGATTTGTTTCCAGATGAAGTGTATGTATTTACTCCCAAAGGTAAAATTTTTGCCTTGCCGAAAGGCGCTACCGCAGTGGATTTTGCTTATGCTGTGCATTCCGATGTGGGCAATAGCTGCGTGGCTGTACGTATCAATCAAGAGTTGGCGCCATTGCGCACTGAGCTGCATAACGGCGATCATGTTGAAATTGTCACCGGTGCGCTCGCAAAACCTAATCCCGCATGGCTTAATTATGTGATCACAGGACGCGCGCGCGCGCATATTCGGCACTTTTTAAAATCCCAGCAATCTACGGAATCTGCACATTTGGGTGAGCGTATGCTCAATCAGGCATTGCGGGCTTTGCATGTTGAGCCTAATCAAATTACAGAAGCAAATTGGCAAAAGCTGATCCGAGATTATGGCGTTAAGAAAAAGTCTGAAATTCTGGCAGATATAGGCCTAGGTAAACGTCAGAATGTCATGGTAGCGCACCAGTTATTGGCCATGACCGATGACCATGTAGAAAAACATACTAAATTGCCGGCCAAATCATTAGATACCATTACCATCCGCGGTACTGAAGGCATGGCGGTACAGTTTGCCCAGTGTTGCAGACCTATCCCCGGGGATCCGATCTTGGGTTTTATCAATAAAGATAAAGGCTTGGTGATTCATACGCATGATTGCCCAAGTGTGCGTAAATTTAAGCTGGATCCTGATAAATGGCTGGATGTAGAGTGGGAGCCAGAAAACCAGCGCTTATTTAAAACCAACTTGACTTTAACCGTGGCAAACCAGCCAGGTATGTTGGCAAAAATTGCTGCGGGTATTGCTGAAGCAGGTTCCAATATTGACAATGTAAGTGTTGAGGAAGCAGACGGCAGCGCCTATGCTAATTTATACTTTACAGTGCAGGTAAGAAACCGCATCCATTTGGCAGACTTGATGCGTGGGTTACGTAAAATCCCTGATGTAGTGAGGATTAATCGTACCAAAGGGAATCAACAAGGGGCGAATGCAATAGGTAATGGATCAAAACAATAAATAATGATAATGAATACTTACCTGAATTTGCCGGAAGGACTGCCAATACCTATAGATGACGGCTTGGCTGCCCATTTAACGGGCATGCAATTACCTGATATTACACTTGAATCCACTAATGGCGACTTAGTAAATCTCAGGGATATTCAAGACAGGCTGGTTATCTATATTTATCCACTTACCGGCCGTCCAGAGGTACCGCTTCCTGAAGGATGGGATGAGATTCCGGGAGCACGTGGCTGTACGCCGCAAGCTTGTGATTTTAGAAATCATTATCAACAGCTACAGCAGCTAAACGCCACTGTGATTGGATTAAGTTCCCAGACTACAGACTATCAGTTAGAGCTTAAAAAGCGTTTGCATTTACCGTTTGATTTATTAAGTGATCCTGACTTCCAGTTAAAAGCCGCCTTGAATTTACCTGTGTTCCAAGTAGAAGAGCAAGTGCTATACAAGCGATTAACATTGATCGCAGAGCATAATGTGATTAAAAAAGTTTTTTATCCTGTCTTTCCACCTAATCAAAATGCAACACAAGTGATCGACTGGTTAAACAGTTAAATCAGTATGATCAATATTGTTCATACCAACACACTCACTGAAATAAAAGCTTTTAATAAGCCCCTATTAACAAATTTACAGAAGCTTGGTATCAGCAACATTCAAGCTTTACTGCTACATTTGCCTTTACGTTACATCGATGAAACCCATATCACTGCAGTGCGTGATCTGCGATTCGGAGAATCATCGCAAGTAGAAGGCGAGATTGTGCATGCTGAAGTCACTTATAAGCCACGCAAGGCATTAATAGCACGGTTGGAAGATGCCAGCGGCCAGCTGACTTTGCGTTTTTTACACTTTTATCCAAGCCAAATTGCGGCGCTTAAAGTAGGCACAAAGTTGCGCTTGTATGGCGAAGTCCGTAGCGGCTTTTTTGGTTACGAGATGGTGCATCCTACTTGTAAATCGGTAGGTACACAAACTACAGTGGCAGAAACTTTAACCCCGGTCTATCCGACAGTTGCAGGCCTGACCCAGCCTACTCTGCGTAAAGCGATAGGACTTGCATTTAAGCATGCTAGCTTAAAGAAAAATCTGTTAAATGAAACGTTGCCTTCAGCTATCTATCAGCAGTTTAATTTTCCGAGTTTTTCCGCAAGCTTGCATGCTTTGCATAATCCGCTGCCAGATGCTGATTTACAAAGTCTGGAAGAGAAAGCTACCCTGGAGTGGCAGCGATTAGCCTTTGATGAACTACTAGCGCAGCAGCTTTCTATGCGCAAACATTACGCGCGACGTCGCAGCGTGGATGCACCGCAATTTAGGCAGTCTAAACAACTCGTCTCTGCGCTACTTAAAAGCTTGCCATTCGCTTTAACTTCGGCACAGCAAAAGGTCGCTATTGAAATCGAACGCGACTTGATGCAGCCACATCCTATGCAACGCCTTTTACAGGGTGACGTAGGTAGCGGTAAAACGATAGTGGCTTGCATGGCGGCTTTACAAAGTATAGAAAATGGCTGGCAAGTGGCGCTAATGGCACCTACGGAAATCTTAGCCGAGCAACATTATCGCAAAATGATGGTGTGGCTAACGCCGCTCAATATACAGATCGCCTGGCTCACCGGTAGCCAAGCTAAAAAAGACCGCAATGTCGCTTTAGAATCCATGGCAAATGGCTGCGCACAGCTGGTGATAGGTACGCATGCTTTATTTCAGGAAGCCGTGCAGTTTGCCAAGTTAGGCTTAGCGATTATAGATGAGCAGCATCGATTTGGTGTGCAGCAACGCTTGGCTTTACGACAAAAAGGCCAGCCGGAACCGCACCAGTTGATGATGACAGCCACACCTATCCCGCGTACTTTATCCATGAGTTACTACGCAGATCTAGATGTATCGGTAATCGATGAATTGCCGCCAGGGCGTACGCCTGTTGTGACTAAGTTAGTCTCAGATACGCGCCGTGATGAGATTTTGCAACGCGTGCGTGAAGCCTGCAAGCAAGGCAATCAAGCCTATTGGGTGTGTCCATTGATTGAAGAATCTGAAGCGCTACAATTGGCGACGGCAAATGACACCTACGCACTCATGCAAAGTGAGTTTCCAGAATTAAACGTGGGTTTAGTGCATGGACGCATGAAGCCAGCAGAAAAGCAGGCGGTAATGGCAGCATTTAGCGCAGCAGAAACACAATTATTAGTTGCAACCACAGTGATAGAAGTAGGCGTAGATGTGCCCAATGCCAGTTTAATGGTCATTGAACATGCCGAACGCATGGGTTTGAGTCAATTGCATCAACTCCGTGGTCGCGTAGGCAGGGGCGCTGCAAAAAGCACTTGTATTTTACTTTATCAAAACAAGCTTTCTGAAACAGCGCGAGCGCGGCTTAAAGTCATTTATGAAAGTAACGATGGTTTTGCAATTGCACAAGCTGACCTTCATTTACGCGGGCCAGGTGAATTTTTAGGCGTGCGTCAAAGCGGTGTGCCCATGCTGAAAATCGCAGATTTAGAACGCGACGTAACCTTGCTGGAAGCGGCTAAATCAATGGCTGATAGCTTGTTAAAGGATTACCCAGTTGCAGTAGAACAGCATTTGGACCGATGGATGGGCAGTGCTGGGGATTTGGTAAAAGTCTAGAGAAAATACCAGTGAAAATATACTGGTGAAAGCATATTAGTGAAGACGTATTATTCAAATCAACATCAGCATGGCCGTTCTCATTGGCTAAAAAAACCAATGATGAGTGGTCAGTATCATCATTGGCTTATAGATAGACACTCATTGACGATGCGTTTGCAACAGCGTTACTCCAGTTTTGCAGTAAAACCGGTATTGGTCAAATATGCAAAACCTTTTCTGGATGAAACATCGCCACTTGGAATCTCACTGCGTAAAACTGCATTAATTCGAGAAGTACAATTGATTGGCAATAATCAAGTAGTGGTGTTTGCACACAGTGTCTTACCGCGCAAAAGTTTGCGAGGCGCTTGGTTAGGTTTAAGCCAGTTAGGCAATAAACCTCTAGGCGCAACTTTATTTGCTAACTCTCAAGTTAAGCGCGCGCCTTTAAGCTATAAAAAGCTAACACGGCAACATTTACTTTATCAGCATGCAACAAACAGCATGCTCAATAAGCCGCCATATCTATGGGCGAGGCGTTCGATATTTAGTTTAAATCGCGCTAATATTATGGTTACCGAGGTGTTTTTACCACAATTGCTTTCGGCATGAGTCTGTAGCATAAATCAATACTTTTGAATCCTTCACTATGAATGCACAAAAAATTATTCAAAAATTAAACGCTTACGAGCGGTTAATGCGTCTTGATAAACCAATCGGTATTTTATTGCTACTATGGCCTACATTGTGGGCATTATTGATTGCCGCTCAAGGCAAGCCAGACTGGATAGTCGTGATGATTTTTGTTACAGGCACAGTGCTCATGCGTAGCGCAGGCTGTGTGATGAACGACATTGCAGATATGAAATATGATGGCTTAGTTGAGCGTACTAGAAATCGCCCATTAGCAAATAATGAAGTGAGTAAAAAAGAAGCCTATATATTAGCTGCAGTGTTAAGTTTGGTAGCGTTTGGTTTGGTGTGTTTTCTCAATACGCTCACTATTCAATTGTCTGCACTTGCACTGCTATTGGCGGCGAGCTACCCATTTACCAAGCGATTTTTAGCGATTCCACAAGCATATTTAGGCATTGCCTTTGGTTTTGGTATCCCCATGGCATTTGCTGCCATTATGGGCTATATCGCGCCAATTGCTTGGGTGCTGCTGTTAGCTAATATTTTTTGGGCCATTGCTTATGACACAGAATA
>DASQFK010000230.1:0-5486 GCA_035633175.1 Methylotenera sp. | reverse complement strand
AACCCCTAAACTCCATCGCGGGACAATTGCCGCCCTCTCTGCTGCAATTATTTGTCTTTCCAGCAATTCGACTTTGCGCCTTTCAATTTCCAGAGCCTCCAATTTTAGATCACGCTCTTCCTGCTGCTGACGCTCTATTTCTGCCTTAGCCAAATTTTGACGATAAATTTCATTAGCTTTATTAATGCGATCTCGCGCTAATATCTGATCTTCAATCGGCGCATCAGGAATGTTTTTAAGCTTGCCAACCGTAGCTGTAGTAAGACATGGCTTCTCTTGATAGGTAATTCTATCCGAGCTGTCTTTACATACAAAGATCTCCGCATGTGCCTGAAATGATAACAAACATGTTGATACTATCAATAAATGCTTCATATCGATATTCTCTAACTTTAGCTTATAAAATTTACCCAAATATATTAATGCAAATGCTCAATTGGCAAACTCACCTGTTCTGGGACTGGGAAGTTAGGCCTTGCTCATAAAAAAGGAGCCATTATTATATTTAGAGGCTAATACAATCGAAAGTTCAGAATCAAGAAGGCAATCGCCGCACAGAATGATTATGAAACGCCGGTTTATCACACTACGGCAACCATAACCACTAGGTTGGATTCTTACTTGCCATGCGTTAGAACGCTTGTGGAAGGTCGCCATTAACTTCTCCAAAAAGGACAAGAGAAGGACAAATAGCTTTGTTGGTTACTCAAGGACACTAGCAGTGTTACTAAAGGATTGAATTTTAAGGAGAGAATGGGGTGCCCGAGAAGATAGCTGTGGGCAATGGGAGACCAAAATAGTTCTGGCTTGATATGACCAACACCTACATAGTTTAGGCCAGCAAATAACCTATTCAAGTCCAGTAAAATGGTTCTTTTGGTTAACGATAGCTCTAAAAACTGCCATCTAAAATCGAATTTAATTATTTGGCAGACAATCTTCAACTCTTAACAGACCTTCAATAGTATATAGTGCCTTTGGTTGCCATAGCTTGATTTACTGATACTAAGAAAAGTTTATTTTAGTCCTCTTAACTTAGAGACTGCTAACGAGGCAGCAGCCGTTCTTGTTTCTACGCCCATTTTTACAAATATATGTTCAAGATGTTTATTAATCGTTCTGGGGCTAGCGGCCAAAATATCGGCTATATCTTTATTGGTTTTACCTTTAGTCGCCCAATAAAGCACTTCCGATTCGCGCTTTGTGAGTTTAAAAACGGCGCATAACGCTTCGATTTGCGCTTCATCTGACTCTTCTCTAAGTAAAATTACCCAGTGTTCTTCACTTAAATAATCAACGATACTAAATATTAATCTATCTGCATTTCTAATGACAGTAAACTGCTCTGGCGATTTTTTAGCCCTGATAGCGGTTTTAACTTGAGCAATCCAATTGAGTAGCGCCGCAGTTGTAGCGACTGGACTTTCATCAATTCCCAAAAGCCTATATCTATGCATCCAATCTCTTGCAAGTGGCGTTTGCCAAACAATTTTTCCATCTTTTGGCGTAATTGCGATGGCAGCTTGCCCAAAAGCATCTAAAGCGCCTCTAGCTTGGATCATCATTTTTGCAGTTTGCAGATGTGAGGAGATTCTAGCAAGCACTTCTTTTGGCCGAATAGGTTTAGTCACATAATCTGTACCACCAGCTTCAAAGGCCGCCGCGACATTCTCTGCCTCTGTTAAACCTGTCATAAAAATGACTGGGATATGTCTTGTATCTATATTTTCTTTAAGCTTCGCACAGACTTGAAAACCATCCATTTCGGGCATAATTGCATCTAAAAGAATGATATCAGGCTGCGTATCTTTTGCTATTTGCAGTGCCTTAGCTCCACTGTTTGCAACGAGCACAGTAAAACCTGACTCATCTAGAGCGTCATGCAACACCGCGAGGTTGTCTAGTACATCATCAACAATCAGCACGGTTGTCATATGATTGTTACTTTTCAAAACTTCATTCATTGTGCAATTCTTCAATAAACTTCTTCATTGCATCAATTTCAAAATTGTCTGCATACAACCTCATTTGACTTATGAATGGCACGAAGTCACCATCCAACAATTCAATGTCATTTAGCTGGCTTTGTATGCCCTTAATATAGCCATTATTGATGTGTTTAAGTAGTATTTCCAATTTATCCGGCAATGTAACCATTGATTGCACTCTAGCCTGCCCTGTGGCGGCGACCAATGCGAACGCTTTTTCTGGCTCATTAATCCATTCAATGTTTAACTTATTACCCAGCCAATCTAACAAATCTTGAACATTCACGGGCTTGACGATAAAGTCTTCGGTAGGGATTTTTGCGGCATTTTCCAAGTTCTTATCAAATGCATTAGCTGACACTATCGCAATTGGGACATCTGAATGCGCTATGTTACGTATTTGGTATGCCGCTTCCCAGCCATCCATCAATGGCATCGCCAAATCCATTAAAATCACATCTGGCTTAAACGTTTTGAATTGAGATAAACACTCTTGTCCAGTCGCAGCCTGCGCAACCTCGAACCCCAATGGAACTAATATATTCATAATCAGTTCACGATCAACTTCTTCATTATCAACCACCAACACTTTGCGCCTTTGACCTTGATAGGCAATACGATTTACAAACACTGGGGGTTCTGTTTCGCTAGCATGTAGTATTTGTGGTAAAAATAATTTAATTTGAAAGCTTGTGCCCTGACCAACCACACTGGTAAAACTCAATTCTCCGCCCATGAGTTCTGTCAGTAATTTACTAATTGTTAAACCAAGGCCTGTACCACCAACATTAATTTGGTTAGCTGCACTGCCACGTGCAAAAGCCTCAAATATTTTTTCTCGTTCACTTTCATTGATGCCAGGACCAGTATCCACAACCTCAATGATGGCTATTTCTCTTGCGTACTGAATGCGGAAGTCAATGCGACCTTTTTCTGTAAATTTAACAGCATTACCTAAAAGATTAATTAAAATCTGCGTCAGTCGTTTTTGATCCGCCTTCACCACTTCAGGCAAAATACCCAAGCAAGAATAACTGAATTCCAAGCCTTTATTACGCGCTTGCAATTCAAACATACTCACAATCTGTTGTATAAATTCAGGAAATTTCAGTGGTTTAATATCAAATACAATTTTCCCACTTTCAATGCGGGCAATGTCTAACGTGCCTTCAATCAATGATAAAAGATGCTCACCACTACGTCGAATTACCTTAATAGATTGCTGTTTATTTTTAGGTATGTTTTTGTCGTTATCCAAGAGTTGCGCATAGCCCAAAATACTATTTAAAGGGGTGCGAAGTTCATGGCTAATGCCCGTAATGTAGCGACTTTTAGCCTGGTTTGCGTGCTCGGCAAATTGGCGTGCAAATTGTAATTCAGCATCGGTTTGTTTATGTAAATCAATTTCTCTTAACAGCAAACCTGTCTGACGATTTGATTCCTCTTGAGCAACCCGCCTAGTTTCTGACGTTAATACTAACCACCAAGCGACAATACCACTGGCAAAAACTAAAGCTAAAAATACTTTTAAATATCCCGCCCGTAATTGAGGTAGCAAATCAATCGCTGTAGCTTCCACAATGGTTGTTTCATGATAATAAATCAGCCCTAAAACGGCAGCAAAAAATGAAAGTGCTATGAACATGAGTAAAAGATAATGTGCAACCCCACCTTTCAGATATGGCCAAAGTGATTTGGGGAAACACCTCCTACTTAGCTCTAGCCATTGATTTGATAAACGCGCCTGTGGCTTGCAAGCGTCGTTACAGCGCGCATCCAAACAGCAACATAATGAACAAATTGCTCCCTGATACGCAGGACAATGTGCCATATCATCTGTTTCGTATTCTTTTTCACACACAGCACACTTTTGCACGCGCGTTTTTGTCGGAAAGATATAAGGCTTACGAGCAATGTAGTACTTGCCTTTGGTATACCACGCAATCATGGGAGAGATTAACAAGGCGCTAAACAAGGCTATAAAAGATGAAAAAGCTTTTGCTTCAGGGCCAAGCACGCCTAAAAATGCAGTAATCGACAGTGCAGATGCAATAAACATGGTGCCCACACCTACTGGATTAATGTCATACAAATAAGCACGTCTAAACTCTATGCCTTTTGGACTTAAACCGAGCGGTTTATTAATCACTAAATCAGCTACTACTGCGGTAATCCAAGCAATCGCAATGTTTGAGTACAAGCCTAACACTTCTTCAAGTACTTTAAATACATCTAACTCCATCAAAATAATCGCAATCACCGCATTGAATACAACCCATACCACACGTCCAGGGTGGCTATGTGTTAGACGCGCAAAGAAGTTAGACCAGGCCAACGAACCAGCATAAGCATTCGTCATATTAATTTTTACCTGAGAAATCACTACAAACAGCGCGGTTGCAGCCAGTGCAAATTCTCTTGAGCTAAATACATATTCATAACCAACTAAATACATGTGGGTAGGATTGACTGCATCCAAAAATGACATGTCTCTCTGAATGACTAAGTAGGCCAGCAATACCCCAGCAGCCATTTTGACCATGCCTAATAATATCCAACCAGGCCCAGCCAATAACACGCCTAAATTCCATCGCCAGTGGTTTTCTTTTGTTTTTTCTGGCATAAAGCGCAAAAAGTCGACTTGCTCGCCAATTTGCGGAATCAATGCAACACCCACTGCAGTTGCCGCACCAAACAAGAGCAGATTAAACTCACCGCGCTCGCCAGATGCACCTGCAAAGAGCATCATACGCGAAACGACTTCTGGGTCTTGATAGAGTATTGCCATCAGTGGCGCACACATTAATACAAGCCAAATTGGCTGACTAAACATTTGAATTCTGTTAATGAAAGTAACGCCATGAATCACTAATGGAATGACCACCAGAGCACTGACTAAATAACCAATATAAAGTGGCAAATCAAAATATAGCTCTAGCGCATAAGCCATAATGGCTGCCTCTAGTGCAAATAAAATAAAGGTAAACGAAGCGTAAATAAACGAAGAAATGGTGGATCCAATATAGCCAAAACTTGCACCACGCGTAAGCAAATCCATGTCTAGCCCATACTTGGCGGCATAAAAACTAATTGGCAGTGCGGTTAGAAAAATAATAATGCCCACCGCCAATACTGCCCAAAGCGCATTTACCACACCGTAATTGACTGCAATAGTGCCGCCGATGGCTTCTAATACTAAGAAAGATATTGCGCTTAAAGCAGTGTTTGAAACACGAAAAATTGACCATTTACGAAAAGATCTAGGTGTAAAACGAAGGGCGTAATCTTCTATAGATTCATTTGCGACCCAAGTATTATAGTCGCGACGCACTTTAGCAATGCGCTGCGTTGGCTCAATTTTGTCCAATAAAGGTGTAACGACACTCACGCTATCCAACTGTAATCCCCATTAAATCAACAGCGTTATTCAGCAGTATGGTATTTGCAGCAACAATCATGCCTTGGGTTATAAAATTACCCAAATGTATAGTAATTAAT
>DASQFK010000229.1:0-9757 GCA_035633175.1 Methylotenera sp. | reverse complement strand
TAGATTATCCTTCTGTAAATATTCTAAGCTATCAATACCTGAGAAATTTTCTTCTAAATACCTGAATTCACCTTGTAGTTGGATGCCACGTTTACTCAATACGCGTGTTGCAAAAGTTGCATCCATATTAGGTGAAATGTTCCAGTAGAAAGGCGTTGAAACTTCAAAACCACTGCGGCTAGTGCTACCCACAGTAGGAGCCAGCAATCCGCTTTTACGTTGGTTATTATATGAAAAGCTAACCCATGGTGTATAGATGAATGGAACGCCTTTAAATTCCATATAAGCGTTTCTAGCCACACCAGACTCGGTAAAGTCGTTAAGTTCAATCTCTTTAGCTTTGATATACCAGTCATCTACACCGACTTCACATGTGGTGTAACGGGCATCAATTAAACGTTTTTTATCCTGACCTTCAAAAAATATCGCTTTAGCATCCCCGCGTGATTGGGGTTGTGGCGCTTTCGAGGCTGAAGTTTGCGCGGCGTTGTCTTGAATTAGGGACTCTTCCGATTCAGTATTCAATGAGGAGAATTGGCCGCTTGATAATAAAGATTCGCCGCCAATTTGTTGGTTTTGCAAATTACCTAGTCGTTTAGAGAAGGTTTCTGAACTCGCTATGGGCTGTGCGACATTATCAGTTGATGCAGGTGTCACCGGGTTCTTTAAGCTAATAGATGCATCGTGCATTTCACCGATACTTTCAGAAAGACGCATAGTGAGTTCAGGCCCGGTTAAGGTAGCATTTCCTACATTAATACTTGCATTTCCTGTTACGCGCAATTCATCATTTTGCACATCATAATCAATCACATCGCCCTGAATAGTTTGCTTATCCCGGGTAATAGAAGCGTTACCGATAGCACGCATTTTCCGATCCAGATGCAGCTCAAGTTTATCGCCATCAATAATTATCCCGTCAGTTATTCCCTCACTGGCATTATCTACAGGCGTACTCAAAGGAGCTTCTGTAGAAGTTTCGCTAGGTGGCAGTGTTTCAGTTTCAATATTTTCGTCTGCAGCCTGAACTGGTAGGCTGCACGCCAAAATTAGCGCTGTAAAACCGCTTAGAACCCGGCTATTCAGCATTGGTTTTTCACTGATGTTGCGTTGGAGATGAATGATGGATTAGAAGGCACAGGTATATTAGAGAATACTATTTTATTTTATCAATGATAAAATCTCATAAATTGCACTTTTTGGCAATCAATAAATCGTACTACACCTCTAAAAAATATACAGTCAAACCTGTATTTTTCATGAAAAAAGTAGATTTAAACCCAGCCAGCTAAGCACAAATAGAACGCGAAAGCCTTTTAAATATATTGGATACATCGTAGTGGATAATAGACAACAACAACTAGAACATTGGCTGCTAACCGTATTGCCAGATAGTGAATTTAATTTAACGACAGCATCGGCCGATGCCAGTTTTCGGCGTTATTTCAGAGTGCATTTAGCTAATCAATATTTAGAACACAGTACATTAATCGCCATGGATGCGCCGCCGCCACAGGAAGATTGTGCGCCGTTCGTAAACGTTGCGAAGTTATTTTTAGATGCAGGTTTAAATGTACCGGAAGTTTTAGCGCAAGATTTAGCACATGGTTTCTTGTTGCTTACTGATTTAGGTGATGTAACCTATTTAAGCCAGTTGAATAATGATAGCGCAGCAAGCTTGTATCAAGATGCTAATAAAGCGTTGATTAAACTGCAGTTAGCCAGTAAAGAGGGCATGCTGCCTAATTATGATTTGGCTTTACTTAACCGTGAAATGCAATTGTTCCCCGACTGGTATATTGCCAAACATTTGGATATGAACTTAGATGATAAGCAGCAAGCGGTTTTAAAGAAAACCTTTGAATTGCTTAATCAAAATATTCTGGCGCAAGGCCAAGTGTATGTGCATCGTGATTATCATTCCCGCAATCTCATGGTCACAGGTGAAAACAACCCCGGGGTTCTGGATTTTCAAGATGCCGTATACGGCGCTATTACTTACGATTTGGTCTCATTGCTTAAAGATGCTTATATCGAATGGGACGAAGAGCAAATAATCGATTGGTTAGTGCGATATTGGCAAGATGCCCGAAAAGCGGGCTTGCCTGTACCTACTGATTTTTCCGAGTTTTATCGCGATTTTGAATACATGGGCGCGCAGCGGCATATTAAAGTTTTAGGCATTTTTGCTAGACTTTATCATCGTGATGGCAAAGATGGCTATTTGAAAGATTTGCCTTTAGTCATGCATTATTTGCGCAAGGTATGTGAGCGGTATATTGAATTAAAACCAATGCTACGATTGTTAGATGTACTAGAGAATAAAAAGCAGCAAGTGGGATACACCTTTTAATGATCATGCTGGCTATCTGATGAAGGCGATGATTTTGGCTGCAGGCCGCGGTGAACGGATGCGTCCGCTTACCGACCATACGCCTAAACCGTTATTGAAGGTGGGCGGTAAACCTTTAATTGTTTGGCACCTGGAGCGATTAGCCAAAGCTGGTTTCAATGAAGTGGTAATCAACCATGCGCATTTAGGTCAACAGATTGAGAACTACTTAGGGAACGGTCAACAATGGGGGGTGTCCATTGCGTATTCGCCTGAAAAAGTTGCGTTGGAAACTGCCGGTGGCATTGCCAATGCATTGCCGGTGCTAGGTAAAAATATTTTTTTAGTGGTGAATGGTGACACCTATACAGATTTTGATTTTTCTCAATGTAAATTCCAAGCGGAAAATATGTTAAAAACGAATGTACTGGCGCATTTAGTGTTAGTAGATAACCCCAAACAACATGCTGCCGGCGACTTTGCACTGGATAAGAATTTAGTCAGTAGTGACGGGTTGCATAAGTTAACATTCTCCGGAATAGGTATTTATCAGCCGAGTCTGTTTGCGCATATTGCAAAAGGCCAGCCAGCTAAACTTGCACCCATATTGCGTGAAGCGATGTTAACGCAACAGGTAACTGGTGAGCATCTTCAAGGTGAATGGCATGACATTGGTACGCCAGAGCGTTTACAAGCCTTGGATAGACAGTTGACTGACTCACTAATTTAAGCAAAAGAAAAACTTAATGACAACTTCTATTAATCAATTTGATGTAACTGAATTTAGAAATCGCCGCCTTAAGCTCATGCAGGCGATGGGTGAGGGGATTGCAATTATTCCTACTGCGCCTGAGTTAATGCGCAATCGCGACAGCCATTACCCATACCGCTTTGATAGTTACTTTTATTATTTAACAGGTTTTAAAGAGCCTGAGTCAGTGCTGGTATTAATAGCAGGCGAGCAGCCAAAAAGCATATTATTTTGTCGCGATAAAGATATGGAGCGCGAAATCTGGGATGGCTTTCGTTATGGCGCTGATGCTGCGTGTGAAGCATTTGGTTTCGATGAAGCTTATTCCATTAACCAGCTGGATCATGTCGTATTGAAGTCGCTGGCTAATCAACCTAAGCTGTTTTTTAGTTTAGGTGAAAGCGTAAGTTGGGATGCGCGAGTCACAGGGTGGTTAAATACATTGCGTGCGCAAGCCAGAACCGGCGTGAGCGTGCCTGATGATATTGTCGATAGTCGTAAGCTTATTGATGAAATGCGTTTGTATAAATCACCATTCGAGCAAGCGATTATGCGTAACTCTGCCAATATTGCTGCTAGCGCACATAATAGGGCAATGCAATTTGCAAAACCAAATATGATGGAATATGAGGTGGAAGCAGAGTTCTTGCATGAGTTTTATTGTAAAGGCGCGCAGGCACCTG
The DNA here is from genome assembly GCA_035633175.1 of Methylotenera sp. Lineage (GTDB taxonomy): Bacteria > Pseudomonadota > Gammaproteobacteria > Burkholderiales > Methylophilaceae > Methylotenera. Next base: position 5,991 of record DASQFK010000229.1, on the reverse strand, counting down.
CCTATACCAGCATCGTTGCGGGTGGCGCCAATGCTTGTACACTGCACTACAATGCTAATAATGCAAAATTAAATGATGGTGATTTACTATTAATTGATGCGGGTTGCGAGCTGGATGGTTATGCTTCAGATATCACGCGTACTTTCCCAGTAAACGGGAAATTTACATCGGCACAAAAAGAGGTGTATGAGTTAGTGCTCGCTGCTCAATATGCCGCAATTGAACAGGTGAATACTAAGAATCACTGGAATGCGCCACATGAAGCAGCACTGGATGTGTTGATTCAAGGCTTTATAGACTTGAAACTTTGCAAAGGCAGTAAAGAAGCCGTATTTGAAACTGGTGCGTTCCGCCAGTTTTATATGCATCGCACCGGTCATTGGCTGGGCTTGGATGTGCATGATGCTGGAGAGTATCAGTATGGCAATAAAATCCTAAATAAACAAAAAGATAATGTGCAAAATTGGCGTATGTTAGAACCTGGAATGACGTTAACCGTTGAACCAGGTTGCTATATTCGCCCTGCTGATAATGTACCGAAGGAATTTTGGAATATTGGTATTCGTATTGAAGATGATGTATTGGTCACGCAAAACGGTTGCGAAGTGATGACGGCGAAAGCGTTGAAGAATGTGGCTGATATTGAAGCTATTATGCGTCAATGAGTGTACACATAGAGCTTATGCAGACAAATAACACAGTGGTCATTGTAGGCGGCGGACCAGTAGGGGCAACCTTGGCATTATTGTTAGCCAAGCAAGGCGTTAAAGTTACCGTGCTTGAAGCACGGAAGCAGGGTGATGCTTATGCAGAAAGCCGTGCGTTGGCTTTATCTTTTGGCAGCAGGCGTATATTAGAAAAGCTTGGGGTTTGGAATAAGCTAGCGATACATGCTACGGCAATCAATAGTATCCATGTGTCACAAAAAGGTAGCATGGGTAGAACAAAATTGCAGGCCAGCGATTATCAACAGGAAGCGCTCGGATACGTATTATCTTATGGTGCATTAAGTGCAGCGTTAGATGCGGAACTTAATGATTTATCAGAGGTAAATTTTATATTCGAAGCTAGTGCGGAAAATATTTCCCATACAATGACGCAAGCCACTGTTACCTATCAGCATCATGGCGAATCTCAGCGGGTAAATAGCGCTTTAGTAGTGTTGGCAGATGGCGGCCGTAGCCTGGATGAATTGGCTGGACTAGAGCGTGAAACAAAGGAATATGGTCATGATGCCTTAATTACCAAAGTAAGTGCTGAGCTTCCACATCACAATATTGCTTATGAGCGTTTTACGCCCAATGGCCCGATTGCGTTATTACCAAATGGTGAGCGTGATTTTTCGTTGGTGTGGACAGGGAAGAAGGAACTCATTGCACCCTTGCTTACATTAAGTGATGCTGAGTTTTTAGCGCAGTTTCACCAGCAGTTTGGTGATCGTGTTGGAAAATTCTTGAGTGTAGAAAAGCGCATGAGTTTTCCATTAAGAATGTCGCAGTTACAAACAGTTGAAACAGAACATTTAGTGGTGATTGGCAATGCTGCACAAACGATGCATCCTGTCGCAGGGCAAGGATTTAATGTAGGTTTGCGTGATGCAGAATCATTAGCACAACATATTGCTGCAAGTGCTGATGCAGAGTTAGGCAGTGAAAAAATGCTAGAGGCTTATCGAGCAAGCCGTAAAATAGATACTAAAGGTGGTTTGTTATTTACGGATTTTCTAGTGAATATCTTCTCAAATGATGTTTTGGGTGTTTCTAGATTACGTGGCGCGGGCTTAGGGTTAATGGATGTGATGAAGCCTATCAAGCGACAACTCGTTAGCAAAATGAGCTTTGGGAAATGAGCTTTTGAAAATGATAATGGCGGCGACCTTAAAAACGGATATTGCCATAGTAGGCGCGGGTTTGGTTGGGTTGGCAGCAGCTCTCGGCCTACAGCATGCGGGTTTCTCAGTAGTGTTAATTGATAGTAAAAATCCCATTAAAGAAACCGCAGCTTTAGAAGCTCAAGTTTGGGATTCAAGAATTTATGCAATTAGCCCGAAGAATGCGGAGTGGTTGAAGCGCTTGGGCGTTTGGCAGTTGTTAAACCCAGGGCGTATTGGTGAAATGCAAGCGATGGAAATATGGGGTGATGCATCATTGCCGCCTTTAACTTTGTTTGCGGAAGACGCTAATTCAGACTATCTAGGGTTTATCGTAGAAGCTAAAGCCTTAACGCAGGCTTTGATGCAGCGAATCGAGGCCACGGATATTCAAATTTTGTTCGATAGTCCATGCGCTGCATTGACTACATCGAGTAATACTACGATAGTGCGTTTGCTTAATGGAAAAATAATTGAAAGCGCACTTTTATTAGCTGCGGATGGCAGCCATTCTTGGGTGCGTGAGCAACTCAATATGCCATTACAAAAGAAAGAATATGACCAGGTCGCAATCGTCGCAAATTTTGAGATTGAGAAACCGCATAGTCATATAGCTAGACAATGGTTTGCACAAGATAATGAGGGTAACAATAGTATTTTGGCTTGGTTGCCTCTGCCGGGGAATCGAATTTCTATCGTATGGTCGGTCTCTACCCAATATGCTGGGAAACTTTTACTGTTAACGGAGGACAAACTCAGCGAGCAGGTAAAATTAGCCGGAGGCGAAGTGTTAGGTGAACTGAAGCTAATTGGTTTGCCCAAATCTTTCCCGCTAAGCTTACAAAAATCCAATACGTTGATACAAGATTGCGTTATATTGATTGGCGATGCGGCACATCAAGTTCACCCTTTGGCAGGTCAAGGCGTGAATTTGGGTTTTAGAGATGTCATTGACTTACTGGAAGTATTCAAAGAAAAAAATCAATATCAAGCTGTAAACGATATCAGTCTTCTGAAACGCTATTCGCGCGTTAGAAAAGCAGATATTTTAAATATGCTATTACTGACAGATGGCCTCTATCAACTTTTTGGAAGCCAGAGTAGCGTAGTAAGAAAAATAAGGCATTGGGGGTTCTCTGCGGCTAAATACAAAGTAATTAAAAAATTACTGGTTGCAAATGCCATTGCACTTTAGTGTAGATAAGTGCTTTAGTGTAGATAAGTGCTTTAGTGTAGATACGTTACTTTAATGTACATAAGTTAATGTATTAAATTGAATTAAAAAATAAATGATTAAGGAATTTTCATGTTGAAAAAATTAATAGGTATCGCGCTATTAGGCGCTTTTGTAACACAGGCGATTGCGGATGAGGCCAGTGTGAAGAAAGCGGTTGAAGCGGCTTATCCAAAATTTAAGGTAGAAAGCGTCACTAAAACTGCTTATCCCGGTTTATATGAAGTATTTATGGGCGGGCAGATCATTTACACAGATGAAAAGATGAGCTTTTTAATTGCAGAAGGTCACTTGGTTGATCCAAAAACCAAAAAAGATATTACAGGCGAGCGCTTGGAAGAACTCACCAAAGTAGATTTTTCTAGTTTGCCACTTGATCAAGCGATTAAGGTAGTAAAAGGTAATGGTAGCCGTAAACTTGTGGTTTTCTCTGATGTAGACTGTCCATATTGCAAACGATTAGAGCAAAATGAACTGTCGAATGTGACTGATGTAACGATTTATACTTTCCTATACCCATTAGAACAGTTGCATCCTGATGCAGTGGCTAAATCGAAATCTATCTGGTGCGCGAATAACCGCACAAAAGCTTGGGATGATTGGATTTTTCGCAATCAGTTACCAAAATCTACAGGAAATTGTGAGGTGCCATTGGAGAGAGTCGCTGCTTTAGCTAAAAGTCTGGGTGTGACTAGTACGCCTACACTTATTTTTTCTGACGGTAAACGTATGATGGGCGCGCAGCCTTATAAAGAAATTGAGCGGGCTATGATTGCGGCGGCTAAAAAATAAAATGAATCAATAAGGTCAAAAAGAACTGGAGTGATAGAAATAAAAAAGCGACCATTAACTGGTCGCTTTTTTATTTTAAACTTTTATAAATTAATTAACTTATTTAAATCACTAGACCACAGAACCCATTTTGAAGATAGGTAGATACATGGCAATCACCAAACCGCCAATCAAAGTACCCAGCACAACCATGATTACAGGCTCCATCAGGCTGGCGAGTGCATCAACTGCATCATCTACCTCAGCCTCAAAGAAATCTGCCACTTTGCTCAACATAGAATCCAAAGCACCAGACTCCTCACCAATCGCAGTCATTTGTAATACCATATTGGGAAAAACTTCGGTGTTTTGCATTGCTACTGTAAGGCTAGTACCTGTGCTAATCTCACTTTGAATTTTCTTTGTCGCATCGTAATAAACCCGATTACCCGCCGCACCTGCTACCGAGTCCAATGCTTCAACCAGAGGAACCCCCGCTGCAAACATCGTTGCCAAGGTGCGCGTCCATCTTGCAATCGTTGCTTTGCGTACTAATGGACCAAATACCGGGACTTTGAGTATTAGTCTATCCATTGTAGCCTGCATGCTCAAAGAGCGTTTCCAGGTATAAAAGAAAAACCAAATACCGAATCCAATTGAACCGAATATCGCCCACCACCATTCTACAAAAATCGCAGAAATAGCCATCACGATGAGTGTTGGCGCAGGTAATTCTGCTCCAAACCCATCAAAAAGTTCTTTAAAAGCAGGGATTACAAAAATCATAATAATTGCAACAATTACAAACGCAACAACAATAATCGAAATTGGGTAGAAGAGTGCTGATTTAATTTTTGACTTGATTGCAAGAATTTTTTCTTTATACGTGGCTAAGCGCTCCAGTAGGGTATCTAAAATACCAGCCTGTTCACCTGCGCCAATTAAATTGCAAAAAAGTGCATCAAAGTATAAAGGGTATTTACGAAATGCCGCACTTAGGCTGCTACCAGTTTCTACATCGGCCTTAATGTCACCTAATAATTTTGCGACCGCAGGGTTGCTGTGGCCTTTACCGACAATATCAAATGATTGCAAGAGGGGTACGCCTGCTTTCATCATGGTAGCGAGTTGTCTAGTAAATAGAGTAATATCTTTTTCTGAAACGCTTCCTTTATTTGCAAAAAGAGTACTTTTCTTCTTAATTTTTGTAACAGAAATACCTTGACGGCGTAAGGTGGCACTTACAAATGAGTCGCCGGTCCCTATCATCTCACCCTTGATAGGTTTGCCTTTTTTATCTTTACCTTCCCAGGAGTAGGTTGCCTCTTTAGTGGCTTTAGCAGTAGCTGCCATATTTATTCCCTATAATTTTATGCGCAGTTGTAATCGTGAAACTATTCATTTGTACAGGCTTCTATTTCTTCAATTGAAGTTAAGCCTTGCATTACTTTTAATATACCGGAGCGACGTAAATCGTTAACACCATCTTTTTTAGCTTGGTCAGCAATATCAATGGCATTGCCACTAGTCATAATAATACGACTCATTGCTTCGGTGATAGGCATCACCTGGTAAATTCCAACCCTACCTTTATATCCGCTGTTGCACATTTCGCAACCGCCTTCTTTAGGGCCAAATAGCTGCCAGTTACTATCAAAGTCTTCTTCTCTGAAGCCGACTTCTATCAATGCTGCTTTTGGCACATCGATAGGTACTTTACAGCTTTTACATAAGCGTCTTGCTAAACGTTGTGCAGTAATAAGTGATACTGCAGATGCGATATTAAATGGCGCAACCCCCATATTAAGCAGGCGAGTAAGTGTAGAAGGGGCGTCATTAGTATGCAATGTAGAAAGCACCATATGTCCCGTAGATGCAGCTTTAATCGCCATATCTGCTGTTTCAAGGTCACGGATTTCACCAATCATGATGATGTCCGGATCTTGTCGTAAAAATGACTTCAGTGCTGCTGCAAAAGTCAGCCCTTGCTTATCATTAACGTTTACCTGGTTGATACCAGCCAGCGGTATTTCACAAGGATCTTCTGCCGTAGCTATATTGACACCAGGATTATTGAGGATGTTCAAGCAAGTGTAAAGCGATACAGTTTTACCTG
>DASQFK010000228.1:0-30860 GCA_035633175.1 Methylotenera sp. | reverse complement strand
AAGTGTGTTTGACGATATGCCCCGCTTTGGGGATAATTGAATAAGTTTATTAATTTTTTGCACTGTCTTGAATCATGAAACAATCTCACATAGAAGTTACCGAACGCATCCGCGAACGTAGTAGGCCAACTCGTACTGCTTATTTGAATCGTGTCGATGACATCATCGCACGTCCACGTAGTGCTGATCGTCTAGGTTGCGCTAACGTAGCCCATGCTTTTGCGGTATTACCACAAAATGAAAAATTAAGAGTTGTGGCTCATAAAGCGCCACATATCGGTATTGTTACCGCGTATAACGAGATGCTTTCTGCGCATCAGCCTTACGAAAATTACCCAAGTATTATTCGTGATGAAGCACGTAAACATGGTGCTACTGTGCAAGTTGCCGGCGGCGTACCAGCGATGTGTGACGGTGTCACACAGGGCGAGCCTGGCATGGAGCTTTCACTATTTAGTCGCGATAATATTGCCATGGGTACGGCGATTGCACTGTCGCACGATGTATTTGATGCGGCTTTATTGTTAGGGGTATGCGATAAAATTGTGCCAGGTTTATTGATTGGCGCGCTACATTTTGGCCACTTGCCATGTGTGTTCGTGCCAGCAGGCCCAATGAGCACTGGTTTGGACAACACAGCAAAATCTAAAGTACGTGAGCAATATGCACAAGGTAAAGTAGGGCGGCAAGAGTTGCTTGCTTCAGAATCTGCCGCCTATCATGGCGCGGGCACCTGTACGTTTTATGGCACTGCAAATAGCAACCAAATGCTGTTAGAAGCGATGGGTCTGCACGTGCCAGGCGCAGCTTTCGTACATCCTCAAGATGGTTTACGCGAAACTTTAACCCGTGAAGCGGTGCGAACCGTATTAAGCATCACACAGAAACAGCGCTTTACGCCCATCGGTAAATTAGTTGACGAATACGTGATTGTGAACGCAATGGTGGCCTTATTGGCAACTGGGGGTTCAACCAATCATTTGATTCACTGGGTGGCTATTGCACGTGCGGCAGGCATTATTATCGATTGGACTGATTTCCATTATCTTGCAAAAGCTACACCATTATTAGCGAGCGTTTACCCGAATGGTAAAGCGGATGTGAACCAATTCCAAGCGGCGGGAGGACCTGCGTTTATTATTCGTGAGTTGATTGATGGTGGTTATATGTATCCTGACGTATTCACGGTAGCCTATGGTGGCCTGCGCGAATATGGTAAGTTGCCGACTTTGGCCGTGGATGAAAAGGAAAATAAATCAATTATTTGGCAAGATCTCCCCAAAGAAAGCCCAGATGAAACGATTGTGCGTACAGTAGAGTTTCCATTTAATGAATCAGGCGGTTTACGCTTACTTAAAGGTAATTTGGGTCGCAGTGTGATTAAGATTTCAGCTGTGCCCGAAGATCGTCATATTATCGAAGCACCAGCGATTATATTTGATGCGCAAGAAGAGTTGCTCGCAGCGTTTGATCGTGGCGAACTAGAGCGTGATTTTGTTGCTGTGGTGCGTTTCCAAGGCCCTAAAGCCAACGGTATGCCTGAGCTACACAAGCTAACGCCACCTTTGGCAGTATTGCAAAACAAAGGTTTCATGGTGGCTATTGTCACCGATGGTCGTATGAGCGGTGCGTCAGGCAAGATTCCAGCAGCGATTCACTTGAGTCCAGAGGCTTCTGCAGGTGGTGCGCTAGCTAAAATCCGCAATGGCGATATCATTCGCCTGAATGCGATTGTAGGGCAACTGAATGTCTTGGTAGATGAAGACACTTGGGCTGAACGTGAAGTGGAAGAGCTATCTGACAGTAAACGTCATAATAATTCGCATGGCATTGGTCGCGAATTGTTTGGCGGCATGCGCAGGAATGTTCTATCAGCCGAAGAAGGCGCGATCACTTGGTTATAGCTTGGTTATAGCCGTTTGAAAATATAATTTATGCGGCGTTACTCTCGCTTGCCGTACTTATCGTACTGTCTGCGCTCAAGTGCCTTGCTTAAATTAATTTTGAAACGGCTCGGCGTTAGTAATTTCAAAACCAAATAATACTAAAAGAATTCGAATTAATTTAAATTAGAGAGCAATATGAACACATTAGATTTAGCAAGTTACGGTCCAGTAATTCCAGTAATTGTTATCAACAAAGTAGAAGATGCTGTGCCTATGGCGGAAGCATTACTCGAAGGCGGTATTCGAGTGCTTGAAGTTACGCTTCGCTCATCATGTGCGCTACAAGCCATGGAGCAGATTGCTAAACACGTACCAGATGCAATTATGGGTTCAGGTACCGTACGTAACTTGAAAGATGCGCAAGCTTCATTGGATGTTGGATGTAAGTTCGCAGTCAGCCCAGGCTACACTTCAGAGTTAGGTCAATTTTCACGTAAGATCGGTCTCTCATTATTGCCTGGTGTTTCTACTGGTTCAGAAATTATGATGGCTAATGCAGACGACTATTATTTCTTAAAACTATTCCCAGCGGTTGCAGTAGGTGGTATTAACTTGCTTAAAGGTTTTTCAGGTCCGTTTGGCGATGTAAAGTTTTGCCCTACCGGTGGGGTTACAATTGAGTCTGCACCACAGTTTTTAGCACTGCCTAATGTGGTGGTATGTGGCGGTACGTGGCTCACGCCAGCGGATGCAGTGGCACGTGGAGATTGGGCACATATTACTAAACTAGCCAAAGAAGCGAGTGCGATTAAAGCAGCCTAGCTTTACTTAGGTAAAAATTTGCTGCGTTGTTTCGATTACGCAATGTGAAGCCTAATAACAGTACAATAAAAAAGTAATAAAAAAAGGTTGCAACAGCAACCTTTTTTATTATCAAGACTTTAAAATTAATCGTAAGAAAGAAGTTAAGCTTGCAAAAGAAAATAGACATCAAAAGTTATAAAAGCATCGTATTTGATTGCGATGGCGTAGTGCTTGATTCAAACATAGTGAAAACGGATGCTTATTTTCGTACAGCTAAAAATCTAGGTGCTAATGATAAACAAGCACAAGCCTTGGTGGATTATCATGTGAAATTAGGCGGTATTTCGCGATATCACAAATTCGATTATTACTTGCGTGATATCCTACATAAACCAGCCACTCAAGAGGCTATTCAAGTGTTACTGGACGAATTTAGTCGTGAGTTAGAAGTTGGGCTAATGACCTGTGAAATTGCACCAAGCTTGCTTGAATTGCGGAATGCGACGCCAAATGCTAAATGGTCCATACTCTCAGGTGGTGATCAACAAGAGTTACGTAGCTTATTTGCAAATCGTAGTTTATCTTCAGGGGTCAGTCTAGATTCTTTATTTGATGGAGGCATTTTTGGTAGTCCAGATAATAAAGATGAAGTACTCGCACGTGAAAAACAGAATGGTTATTTACAGTTTCCTGCATTATTTTTAGGTGATAGTAAGTATGATTTTGAAGCAGCTACTAGCGCTGGGTTAGATTTTGTTTTTGTCAGTGATTGGACTGAAGTTGCAGATTGGCAATCTTACTGCGCATCTAATAAAATAGCAGTCATTCCAAATATTTCTTGTTTACTATGATGTCAATTAGAGCTAGTCATTTGTTGCACCAAGCGGATTTTTCAGCCATGCAAATTGGCTCTAAAACGCTAGAGCAAGATGGCCGAGGTGCCAAGGTAATATTGTTGGCTGATAACAATATATTGAAGATATTTAGACGGCGAGCTACGGTGAACGGTGGTTTGATCTATTCAAACGCACGCCGATTTTGCAGAAATGCTGAGAGATTACAGCAACTAAAAATACCAACGGTCAATATCATCAAACTTTATCATCTTGAAAATTCAACAGATACTGCTGTTTTATATCAACCTCTTGAAGGCGTAACGGTAAGAAACTTGTTATCTGATAATCGTTTGACCGAACAAGACTGTAAAAATTTAGGAAAATTCATTGCTCAAATGCACCAAGTAGGCGTCTACTTTCGGTCATTGCATTTTGGTAACATTATTAAGACTAATTCTGGCAAGTGTGGATTGATAGACCTATCCGATATGAGTATTTATTGGTGGGGATTACAGTTAAATACTAGAATCAGAAACTTTATGCGTATCCAGCGGTATGATGTAGACATACATACACTTGGTGAGAAGAGTTGGTTTTCCCTTATTCAGTCTTATTTAGACAGTGCCCAACTTTCAAAACATAAATCTTCAAAGATTCTGAGTAAAATGTGCCCTAACCTAACAATATAAAATTAATCCTGGGAACACAACTTGCGAGTTTTACAGATCTGTCACAGTTATTATCCGCCTTTTCTTGATTGTGCGAGGCAATATTCAAAGCTGTTTGAAGGTACAGAATATAAAGTCTTAACAGTTTATCTCACAGGTGAGCCTGATGCCGAAGTGGAGCGGGCGACGTGTTCCGATGAAGTTATTTTTCTTGGATACAAAAGTAGCCAAGTCAGTGGGTTAAAGTTGAATGCAATTGCAAGAGTCAGAAAGATTGTAGCGAGTGAGGACTTTTTGTTTTGCATCGCGCATCGTGCAAAACCAACGTATGTTGCCTTGTTAGCAAGTAACTTACCCGTCATTAGCATCCATCATAACTATAATGATTTTGGACGATTCTCACGTAGAGTGATGGTCAATATATTTCGGAGGAGATTGCTGTTATTAGGGGTATCGGACTCTGTACGTGATGATATGCGCAAACAACTCCCAAACTGGCCAAAAGAGCGCATACAAACCCTATATAACCGTATCGATGTAGAAGCTACTCAAGCTACTCAGTTATCGAAGATTGATGCGAGACGATTTTTAGCATTGCCGGATGATGCCTGGATAGTAGGTAATGTTGGTAGATTACATCACGATAAAGACCAGGCAACGCTGATTCGTGGCTTTCATAAAGCCTTAATCAACTTACCTGTCAAAAGTCTCTTAGTCATCATGGGTTCAGGGCCATTAGAATCAGATTTAAAAGCACTTGTTGCTAGTTTAGGTATTGGTGACCATGTAGTATTTACTGGGAAAATTGCCGAAGCGAGAAAATATTTTAAAGCATTTGATGTGTTTGCATTAACATCCGACCATGAGCCTTTTGGCATGGTGCTATTAGAGGCAATGGCAGCAGGCGTGCCGCTTATTTGTTCTGATTGTGGTGGCGGTGCAGAAGTGGTTAGAGATATAGGTGAATTATTCCCTTTGGGGAGTGCTGATGCATTAGCAACTAGTCTAATACGTAAGTCGGAGGAAGATCAAACTAATGCTTCACGACTCCTTAAGAAATTGGATGAAGACTTTTCAGATCAGTCAGCACGGTCAAAATTTCGAAAAGTTATTGAGAACAGCAATATACTAAAATAGCATTTAACTATCTCTAAACAATAAATTTATGAACTATAAAGCCAGAATTGCCCTTGTCTCATTTGACTCTTTAGGAGATGGCCTCATTTATTTAATGATGGCGGAAAACTTAAGGATAAATGGCTATGCAGTGACTTATTATGGAGGGATTGCCAATCAGATTAAGCATTGGATGCCAAATCTCACAATAAAAGCATATCCGCAACCAAACATGCTTGACCAGGAGTTAATGCAATATGATTTGGTGATTATGAGCCCGCCTACATTTTTGCGTGGGCAAATGACTGATGAATTTACTAAAAAAATGCGAGAAAAGTGGGTGCTCATTTGCCAGAAGTGCCCAAGTAACTGGTATTACGACCATACCGAAAGACTGAAAACTGGTTTACCTTCAAATATCTTTGATCAGATTCAAAGGTTATCGGATTGTAGTGGGTCTATCCGATTTAAACAGTTTCATCAAGAAAGTGTTGTAGAGATGACTTTACGATATATGGAAGAAAAAATGCATCTTCCTCTCGTTACTAAGTCTGTCGAATTAATGCCTCCGCTCCAATTGCAGCATCGTCGGTTTAGAGAAAGGATAATTATCAGTCCAGACTCTGCAGGCCCGGAAGATAAAAACTGGAGTGCTAAATCCTTTCTACGGTTGTGCCATCAATTAAAAGCTAAGGGATATGACCCTAAAATTGTTGTGGCCCCTCAGCATCATCAAGCTTGGAAGGAGATGAAGGGGAATATTTACGAGACCCCAATTTTTCATGATATAAATGGCCTCACAAGCTATATATATGAATCAGGGGGTTTAATTGCAAACGATTCTGGTAACGGTCATTTAGCTTCTTTTCTTAATGTACCGGTAGTTACAATTTACAGAAAGAGGAATAAAAACTTTCATTGGCGGCCATCTTGGGGCGCGGGTAAAGTGGTTTGTCCCTTAATAACACCCCGATGGTATGGCGGAAAAATATGGAAACCATTTATTTATACTCCATCCATCATTAAGTCTTTGGAAGAGATATTATAAATTTTGCCCTGTCAATAATTACGATTGGCACTGTTATGGCATTTGATCCCAGTTCTAGAGATAACAATAAATATGAGTAATAAAAAATTAATTATTCTTGATGGAATTAGCGGAGTGCCGCTTGCTAAAGAGATGCATCAAGCGTTTCGTAATGTTGGCATTAATGCGATTTATGCTGATTTTAAAAGTTTTAAACAAAAACGTTTTTATGAGCTACGCTCTGCCTACCGCAAGGTGTTAAATAAACGTGAAAATGTAGATAGTTTTTATCATTTCCCTAAAGTTGATGAGGCGCATTTCGAAGCCTATATTCGAGAAGAATCTCCGACTACAATTCTAGTCATCGGCTTTACCTATAAATATTTGAATCCTAAATTTTTAGAAAGAATTAAGCATCAATACAATATTTCAATTTATCTCTATGACACGGACAGTTGTAATTTGTATGCGAAAAGAAGGGAGTTTGTATTCTTTCTAGAAAACGAATTACCTGTTTACGATGAAATATTTTCTTTTTCAAAAGTTACAACAAATTTCTTTAATAATACAAGAAACATAAAGGCGACTTTTTTCCCATTTGGCGCTGTAAAGTTAGACTCTACTGCAAATTTACATCCATCAAAAGATGTATTGTTTGTAGGTAGTTGCGACCTCAGGCGTATATTCCTGCTAGAAAGTGTTAAAGATAAAGTATCAATTTATGGCGACCGGTGGAGAAGAAATACTCCATTGATTTCAAAAGAGTTAATGGACAACGTAGCGGATAACTCAGTATGGGGAGAAAACTTATATCAGCTGCTTTATGATTCTAAAATAGTTTTAAATATCACGAGAAGTCACTTTTATGGCGCAGAAACTGGTGTGAACTTGAGAATATTTGAGGCTTTGTCAGCGGGTTGTTTTTTGCTTACGGATTATTGCGAAGAGATCTCTGAGTTGTTTATAGTTGGCGAAGAGATAGAGGTTTTTAGAGATGCTAAGGAGCTGAAAGAGAAGGTGAATTTTTATCTCTCTCATCCTGAAGAGCGAACACGAATTGCCCGTCGTGGTCATGAACGATTTTTAAAAGAGTACACATGGGATTCGAGAGTCATGGAGTTAGGCGAATTATGTTTGCTGAAATGATTTTACACAGTTAATCTTAATCTCATTTTCTTTGATAAATCACGATGGATTTTCTATCATTCGCATCGCTAAACCTTTTTATTTGAAAAAACTGCGGGATTTCCCCCATAAGTATTTTCTCTCTTTCAGGATGTTTATAAGAGTGGTTGATAACTAAAAATTCATATTGATTAATGGCACCGCTATCAATCGCATTATTAACCATTATCCAGCTATCACCCCAAGTGCCGATGAATGGTGCGTCTGCAAAATATCTTACCCTTGGATCATCATAGAAAATTGGCTTATTAGATGCATTATTTGTTTTTAGCCAGGCTACTGCATCCTGCATATAATTGTAACCATCTCGTTTGGGCAGGATATTTTTTACTAGGCCTAATGACATAAATATTATTAATGCAATCACTAACCACTTCATTTTCTTTTCTGCTTTAGAAGGGCTTGTTAAGTATTTAAACATTTCTGCCAAATAAAATGATGCAAAAATCAACAGAATTAACGCTAGCGCTATGACATAGCGGCCTGATAAAACAAAAACTTTTGTAATGATTAATGCCATATTGATGACTGCAATTATTGCAACAACTTTTAAAACATAGGCAACTTCATTATTCAGCATAGACTTTTTGCTTCGCATCGAAAGTATTGCCAAACCAATATTGACTAAGCCTGTGGCAGATATAGTTTTAACAACAATAATAAGCAAAAATGTCAGTAGAATCCCTTGAATAGCAAATTCATCAAGGAAGCCTCCTAATACATCCGAGCCCATAATTGTTGATTTAGCAAATAATTTTTTAGTAAATTCGTCATATAAATTAAATGTAAACACTTCATTTAGCCTACCCAAACTATCAACTGGAATGACTTTTAGCATAAATACTGCAATCAAAATAATGATGATTGAGAGGATGTTAATAAAATTACATTTAATAAAATGACGAATAGATATCGCAAATGATTGCGTATGAGTGAAAAAAAGAATGAGCGGTAGAGCGATTAAATAGGTGATGCCTTCAATTCTGAAAAGCGTGGCAATAATCGCGCTTACTTGCCAAAAAAAAGCATCTTGGTAACTATAAGTTTTATAGAACCGTATAAAGAAAACTAAGCTAGCCAGAAAAAACGCCCAGAACCCTTGGTCTCTCATCAACATTTCAAGTACATCACCTACCACGTAGCTTGAACTGAATAATATTAAACCCCCTGCGAGCATTACTTTCTTACCCCCACCTCCAAGTTCAATTATCTTCATAAAACTTGCTGTAGTGATGCCAAAGAATATTACGCTCAATACTTGTGCCGAAGTATGAATATCTAACGTCGTGACCTTATGCGTAAAAGCAATTAACAGGGCATATAAAGGCCATTTAAATACGTTGAAGCCTTGTTGCCATTCGCCGTTTGCAAATAGTCTTGCTGATTCAAAATATAAGACAGAATCAGGATTAATCCAGCCATGTTGAATGTATTGGATTTGAATAGTGAGTAGCATCGCCAGCAACACTAGAATCAGCTGCAGTTGCGTATTGGATATTTTTTTTGTGCTATTGATAAGTCGTGAAATCATGGTTTTTTTAAGTGTAAAGACGACTGATTATTTTGGTCGGGGATATTTGTTTTAAGCAGTTTAAGTGCACGAGCGGACACTCTCTTTTAAAACAAGGGCTGCATTCCAGCGCTAGATATTCAACCACAGCCTTGCCACTCATTGGCGGGGTATGATGTGGGTCTGATGATCCATAAATAGCGACTAATTTTTTATCTAATGCCGCGGCTACATGCATCAGTCCTGAGTCGTTACTCACAACAGCATCACATAACGACATCAAATCAATGGCTTCACTTAAGTTGGTTTTGCCACCCAAATCTAAGCATTGATTATGTGTGAGTTGGTTAATGGCTGTAGTGACAGGAATATCTTTATCCGAGCCAAATAGCCACACGTGCCAGCCTTTTAGTATCGCATCACGGGCAACTTCTGCATAATATTCAGCAGGCCAGCGCTTGGCTTCGCCGTACTCTGCGCCTGGGCAAAGTCCTAAGACTTTGTTATGGGGTTTGTTAATGCCAAGTTTTTGTAAGCAATCGAATGCATTTTTACTATTTGTAAGTAATGCAGGATTAGGGATATAGGCAGGCAGTTCAGCGTTTGATCCTAGCCCTAAAGTCACGAACCTATCCACCGTGCGCGGCAGTTTTTCTTTGTCTAGAGAACGAATGTCGTTGATTAGGCCATAGCGCATTTCACCTAAAAAGCTTATGCGTTGCGGTATATTTGCTGCAAATGGCAAGATAGCAGACTTGAATGAATTGGTTAGAATAATTGCTTGTGCGTAACTTTCAGAACGCAAGCTTTTGCCGAACTTAATGCGTTCAAATAAGGCAAATTGACCATGTTTGAATGGTAGGGCGATGCCTTTGTTAACCTCAGGCATGCGTTCAATTAACGGTAATGTCCAAGCAGGTGCTGCCACGTCAATAATACAATCTGGATTGTTTGCCTTTAGTGTTTTGAACAGGCTTTGTGCAAGCACCATATCACCTACCCAAGCAGGACCTAACACTAATATTTTAGGTGATGCTACCTTAGCTACAGACAACTTTACGTACCCAGTTTTTTGATGATATTGCTAGTACTTCGACCTTGCACTAAGGGAATCAATTTAACACTACCGCCCCATGATTTCACTTCTTTGCCGCCAACTACCTGTTCTTCAGAATAGTCATCACCTTTAACGATAACATCAGGACGAATGGCGTCAATCAACTGTAAAGGGGTATCTTCATCAAATAGAATCACTGCATCTACCGAGGCTAAGGCGGCTAATACGCGCGCACGATCCCCTTCATGTACAACAGGTCGTGTGGGCCCTTTTAATGCACTCACGGAACGGTCGGTGTTTAAACCTAAAATCAGTTTGTCGCCAGTTTTTTTAGCTGCTTCTAAGTAAGTCACATGACCGGCGTGGAGTAAATCAAAACAACCATTGGTAAATACGATGGTTTGTTTGTTTTCTTTCCAGTGGCCTACTAATTCTAAAAGTTGGCTTTTATCGCAAATTTTGTCTGCTTGCGATTGCCCATCTTCACTGATTAAAGCGCGCAATAGTTCAGCTTGGGTCACTGGCACGGTGCCTACTTTCCCTACCACGATGCCTGCGGCGATGTTGGCTAATTGCAGGGCATCATGCGGCGTCAAGCCATGCACTAAACCAGCGGCAAGTGTAGCGATTACCGTGTCGCCCGCACCTGAAACATCGAATACTTTTTTAGCGGTGGCCGGAATATGCTGGATTTGTTTATTATCAATGAAAGAGATACCTTCTTCCCCACGCGTTACCGCAAGAAAATCTAACTGAAGATTCTCCTTGAGTTGTTCTGCAGCCTTCAATAAAGCATCTGTTTCATGCATTGCAACGCCACAGGCTTCTGCTGTTTCTTTTTTATTGGGGGTTAGGGCGCTGGCACCCTTATATTTGCTGTAATCGCGACCTTTAGGGTCGGCAATGACAGGAATATTAAGTTGCTTGCATTGGTTAATAATTGTTCGGCAAGTAGCGTCACTTAACATACCTTTTGCATAGTCTGACAAAATGACCATCGCAGGTTTGGCGCTGATTGCACGCGTTACGTTAGCGAACAATTGACTAGTTTCATCGGCAGTAAATACAGAGGCGCTTTCATCATCAATACGCACGATTTGCTGATTACCACTCATGACTCTAGTTTTAGAAACGGTCGGCCTTGCGCTAGATGTCATGATATTTGTGACATCAATGCCTGTATCAGCAATCATCTGGTTGAGGATTTTTCCCGTGATATCATCACCAACGCAGCCGATAATCTGTGTTTTCAATCCTAAGCCACTTAAGTTCGCCGCAACATTGGCTGCACCGCCTGCGCGATCTTCTGATTGATTGAGAAGTACCACTGGCACGGGGGCCTCAGGAGAGATTCGGTTGACACTGCCTACTAAATAGCGATCTAGCATGACATCGCCAATCACTAATACTAATTTTCTGGAGTCGTTAAAAAGACGAACAGTCTCAATTAAGTGCGCATTCATATTGTAATTAACCTAGCTTAATCTGCTTCCAACATATCGCATAGGCTGTGGCCAATAAAAATATGAGCTTCTTGAATGCGTGGTGTATCGCTACTTGGCATGACGATATTGAATTTGCATAAGTCCAGCAGTTTTCCGCCCGTCCCGCCAGTTAAGCCTATGGTTGTTGCACCAATTGAGTTTGCTTCGATGATGGCATTTACCACGTTTTTGCTATTACCAGAGGTGGTAATACCAATCACGGTGTCTTCTGGGCGACATAATGCCTCAATCTGACGTGCAAAAATGTAGTCGTAACCGTAATCGTTGCCTATTGAGCTGATGATTGAAGTGTCGGTAGTGAGTGCGATAGCAGGCAAGCCACGACGCTCTTTTTTATAACGACCGACGATTTCTGCCGCGATATGCTGGCTATCGGCGGCACTGCCGCCATTACCCATGATCAGAATTTTGCCACCGCGCTGATGCGTTGCACGTAACTCATTTGCAACGGCAATCACTTGCGGGAATATGCTTTGCAATTGGGCAAACATGGTGGTATGCGCTTGCCATTCTTGCTCTAAAAATTTGTGTTGATTCATTTGATTCAAAATAATAGTCTCTTTGTATCGTGCTTATAAACTACTTTAACAATATGCATCTTCTTGCATCAAGTAATTCTGCACATAATCTTTTACGCCATCTTCTAAGCTATAAAAAGCTTGCTGGTAACCAGTAGCGCGTAGTTTAGTCATTGTTGCTTCAGTAAAATATTGATACTTGCCTTGTAGATCTTCCGGCATATCAATATAAGTAATGTGCGGCGTTTTACCCATGCTGCTCATTACACTCGTCGCTAAATCTTTAAATGCCCGTGCCTTGCCTGTGCCGATATTGTAGATGCCATTACCGCAAGACTTGCCATTTAATGCGTGCTCAAGAAAATGCACCACTACCGAAGCGGCGTCTTTCACATAGACAAAATCACGCAGTTGCATGCCATCCTCATAATCTGCTTTATGGCTCTTGAATAGCTTAACCGTGCCGGTTTCTTTAAACTGGTTAAAGCTATGCAGCGCTACGCTCGCCATGCGCTCTTTGTGATATTCGTTAGGGCCATACACGTTAAAGAATTTAAAGCCTGCCCACGCTCGTGGCGTTGGTAAGCCCTTGCTAACCTGTTGCAGCGCCCATTGATCGAAAAAGTGTTTAGAGTAACCGTAACCATTGAGCGGGCGCAGATGTTCAATCGATGCGTCATCATACCCAAACTTACCATTAGAATCTTGGCCAGCGCCATAAGTCGCAGCAGAACTGGCATAGAAAAATGAAGCGTTATTGTCAGCACACCAAGTCCACAAAGCTTGTGAATAATGAATATTATTCGTCACGAGCTTATTAAAGTCACGTTCGGTAGTCGCGCTAATGGCGCCCATGTGAATAATGGCTTCTATATCAGTACGGCCATCAAGCCATGGCAATAATTGTTCTCTATCTAAATATTGCACATACTGTCGTTTAACCAAATTCTGCCATTGATCAACATGCGTGATATGGTCAACGATGACCATATCATCACGTTGAAGTTTTGTGTTGAGGTGCCAAGCGATGATAGAACCTATCATGCCTGCGCCGCCGGTAATTACTATCATGATTTTATTTTATAACTCAAAACAAAAGTATAACGCTTATTGTTTAGCGCCCATAGCCTGAGCGCGTAATTTAGTCATTTCCGCATCTTTTTTAGCGGACTCCCTATTCCAGTCAGTTGCAACCCAGCCTTGCAGATTTTCAAGCGCAATAGCAGTCATGGCGTGAATCCAAGCCTCACTTTCGTTAAGCGCAGGAATATAGTGATATTCGCCGCCGCCTGCATGCGTAAAGATTTCTTTACCTTCCATGGCAATTTCTTCTAAGGTCTCTAGACAATCACTGCTAAACCCCGGACAAACCACATCGATACGCTTGGTTTTCGCTTTGCCTAATTCTTCCAGCGTGCTGGCTAAGTAAGGCTTGAGCCATTCCTGCTTACCAAAACGCGATTGAAAAGCGACGGTATATTCATCTTTATTTAACTCTAAAGCTTCCGCCAATAAACGTGCAGTTTTATGACATTCACAGTGATAGGGATCACCTTTCATGAGATGGAACTTGGGTACACCATGAAAGCTCATCACAAGCTTTCCTGAGCCATTTGCATTTGGTTTTCCATTCAAGCGCCAATGCTCACGTACACTTTGCGCTAGTGCAGCAATATAAGCAGGATGGTCGTGGTAGTGTTTTATGGTGCGAATGGCTGGCATATTGCGCGTTTTAAGCAGTACACGCCATACTGCATCCAGCGCACTTGCCGTACTACTGGCTGCATATTGCGGATATAACGGAAACACTAAAATGCGGTCACAGTTTTTGGCACGTAATTTATCAATGGCAGATTGCATGCTGGGATTGCCATAACTCATGCCGAGTTCAACAGCAAATGGCGAGTTGATTTTTTGACCGAGAAACCCGCGTAGCATCAGCGCTTGCTTTTGCCCGTGCACTAACAATGGCGAACCTTCTTGCGACCACACTTGCGCATATTTCGCGGCGGATTTTTTTGGACGCACCACCAATATGATGCCATAGAGAATCCAACACCAAATAAGTCGCGGAATTTCTATTACACGCCTATCCATTAAAAATTGGCTTAGATAACGCCTTAATGCGGGTGCTGTAGGTGCTTCTGGTGTACCTAGATTGGCAAGTAAAATACCCACTTTAAGGGTATCGCCATGCTGATAAGGCGGTTCAGGATTGTAGTAAGCCATTAAATTCCGTGAGGATTGTTTTTTAGTTGGTAGAGTTTAGTGCGTTAGATAATAGTTTAGCGGTGATATCTACGATGGGAATCACCCGTTCATACGCCATTCTGGTTGGGCCAATCACGCCTAATGTGCCCACCACCTGTCCATCGGCCTCGTAAGGCGCTGTAATCATGCTGCATTCGTCCAAAGGTAAGTATCCACTTTCGCCGCCGATGAATATTTGTATGCCTTCAGCGCGTTGGCTATTGTCCAATAGTTGCATCAGAGAAGTACGGCGTTCAAAAATCTCAAACAATTTACGTAAGCTGCTGACATTAGTAGATAGTTCATCCACTTGTAGCAAATTACGCTCACCCGCGATCACCACACCATCCTTGTCATTATTAACGGCTTTACTGCTTGCATCGAGTGCAGCAGACATTAAACGATTCATGTCAGACTGCATCTGTTGAAGTTCTAGATGCAGCTTTTGTTGCACTTCTTCAAAGGTTTGACCAGCAAAGTTAGCATTAAAATAATTACCCGCCTGAGTAAGCTCGCTAGCTGAATAAGGTTTTTCTGCGATGATGATACGGTTTTGTACATTCCCGTCGCTAGTAACAATAATCACCAAGATTCTTTTATCTGATAAAGGCAAAAATTCTAAATGCTTGAAGGCGATACGTTTGCGCTTAGGAATCATCACCAAGCCTGCAAACTGTGTAAGTTGCGACAGCATATCTGCCGCACTTGTAATCAATTCGTTTGGATTAGGTGACGATAAGCCACTTTTGAGTTGCTGTAACATTTTTGTTTCTACGGGTTGTACAGTCAGTAACGAATCAACAAATAAACGATAGCCTTTTTGTGTTGGAATGCGTCCGGCAGAAGTATGGGGACTGGCGATAAAACCAAGATGTTCTAGATCACTCATTACATTGCGGATCGTGGCTGCGCTTACATCTAAGCCGGAATGCTGTAACAGTGTGCGCGAGCCAATAGGCTGACCATCACTAATGTAATGTTCAACCAAGGTTTTAAGTAAGATTTGCGCGCGCTTGTCCACTTCCAAATTATCGGGCAGTGGTCGTTATATGGCAATCATAAAATTACTTAATTTTGTGTCAGGCTTATTTGATCAGACTAATAGATTCTTTTTTCTTAAAAAACTTACTTAAGTCATTTACCAACTGTAATAAAGCGGGCTGTTTTTTGACGAGTATAGCGGTACGCTCCTCTTTGCTAAGTGGATCGTCATTGCCTTTGCTTACTTTTAGCAATGCAAAACCCTTGCCGTTGACAGGTTGCGTGATTTTAACTTCATCATCTACATACACAATACGGTCCCAATCTGCGATATAGGTATGGTTACGTTTTTCTCCAGCGAGTAAATTCACGCCAGTAGCGTAATCTTTGCTTGGGTTTGTTACGCCCAATAACGGCATTAATGTGGGTACTACATCCATGTGGCTGGTGAGTTGATTGCTTACAAAAGGCTTCATTTCCGGCGTATAAATGACAAAGGGTGTGTGCACTTGCTGGTCAACAAAAGTTGAGTTGTGACCCCAAAAGCCATGCTCCATAAATTCTTCACCATGATCGCCATTGAGTATAACGATGGTGTTATCCAGTAATTGATGCTGTTTTAGATAGTCAAAAATTCGCCCAAACTGCATATCTAAATGATGTACCGAGTTGATATAGCGATTTTTAATGGGTGCGATATCGTTACGCAATTGCTCTTTACTTAAAGTAGCATAGTTCAAATCGTCACGGTAGGGTGTTGCAATGATGCTATTTTCTGGAAAGTAATAGCGCGCATGAGGAGATTCAAAAAACATGAAGGTGAAAAACGGCCTGGCGGTGTCTCGATTGTCAATAAATGAAAGTAAATTACTCACATTGTCTCTATCGTTTTCCCAGCCAGTTTGCCCTTTTTGTATAGTATGTAATTGATTTTCAGGCACTTGTGCAAAAATAGTTTGATCAAATTCAGGGTAAGAAAACAGCGCGCTAGTATAGAAGCTAGTTTGGTAATGTTGCTGTTGTAGTACATTTATAATTGCCGCGCCGCGTCTGGCTTGCATAAATGGAAACCAATAATTACCAGGCATACCCATGAACATAGAAAAAACACCCATACGCGTACCGTTGCCGCCACTGTAGTTGCGGGTATATCGTGCTGCGTTAGCTGCAAACTGCCATGTATTAGGCATGACTTTTTCATTCAGCATGTCCGCGCGCCATGATTCTGAAGTTAACCAGATAATGTTGTATGGCTTTACGGGCTGGTTAAATTTGATGGGATTTAATGGGTAATTTAGCTTACCTTTTACTTTCAGCTTGGTATCGCGGTTAATTGTGAAGCCCAATTTTTTAAAAAGGTCACGCGCTGAAACGGTCTGGTAAAATGGAATACTTTCCGCCACCATAGTAAGTTGGTTAGATTTGTAGCTATCTAACGCAAACCCCATGTGAATCACAATCGTAGTGATTAAAGCAACAGGGGCGATCATGCGATAAGGTATTTTTATCAATAATTCGTGCGTAGTTTTTTTTGCATTTAAAAAGTGCGCTAACCACATTAAAGCTGTTTGCACTGCAATGAATGATAATGCAATTGCGCCAAAGCCTACTTGAGATGCATTGCTACCGCCCAGTGATTCAATGCCGCCAGGGGTGAGCAATAAGTTGAGTATGAATCCATTAAAAAACATACCGTACAGTGAAAATATTTTTGCATTTGCGTACAGCAGTAAGGTAATCACTGCGCCTGTTAATATCGCCGTAATCAATACAAATAACGGCTTATTTAATTTAAGCTTCTGGTTGACCAAACTCGCAAGTTTAGTCAGAAGAATTGACGGCAGTAAATAATACAGACCATAGAGCACGAAAGTGATGAGCATAAACCCAAACGGTAACCAGCCATCTTCGTATGTGCTGGCAAACGGGATTGAATCTGATACTAGCCACAATGCCAAAAAGTAGGTAAGTACAAAGTAAGTTTTAACAATTTGGTTTTGTTGAATGTTGGTCATTAAGCGCTTAGCAATAATTAAGTTCTTATGGCTATTGCAACAATGGTGCCTATGTCGATATTCGACGAAAATTTATTTCAACCTAATGATTTAATTGATAATTTTTATTTTTAGTATTGCTTGTGTAATTTTTTTTCACCAAATGAACCAGCATTTAACAAATTTAGTCTGCAAGTAATGCATAGCTAATTCACATAATTTGCATGATTATTAACGACTGGTAAGTGAGTAGTACTTTGCCTAGAATGCACGACTATGGTCTAATTATCAGATGCAAAAAAACTTTAAGACAATTGCCGTCATTGGCAAGTACATGAATCCCGCTGCGTTGCAAAGCATGCAGACAGATTTGGTAAATCTAGCACAACATTTACAATCACTTGATATTACTGTTTGCATTGAAGCAAACACTGCAGAACACGCACAACTCAAAGGTTTTCCCACCGTTGAATTAGATGAAATTGGGGATGTGGCCGATTTAGCGATAGTGATGGGTGGCGATGGCACAATGCTTAGCGTAGCACGTAGCCTGATTAATGCTAATGTGCCACTTATAGGCATTAACCGTGGACGTTTTGGGTTCTTAACTGACTTACGTGCTGAAGATATGTTGATTCAGCTAGACTGTATGCTTGCAGGTGATTTTATTCAAGAATCTCGTATGCTGTTAGTCGCAGAAGTCATTCGCGATGGACAAGTATTACATACTAGTTATGCATTGAATGATGTAGTGATTAAAAGTGGCTTGCGTCTCATAGAGTTTGAAGTGGCTATTGATGCAATGTTTGTGCATAAACAACGTGCCGATGGGCTTATTTTATGTACGCCGACCGGCACTACTGCCTATGCGCTTTCAGCAGGCGGACCAATATTGCACCCGAATTTAGAAGCGATTACATTGGTGCCAATTTGCCCGCATACTTTAAGTAACCGGCCAATTGCAGTGCATAGCACGAGTAAGATTGAGGTCACTTTCGTGCAGTTTGACGAAGCGCAATTAAGTTTCGATGGTCAATATCAAGTAGCGTTGGAAATAGGCGATACCATTAAGATACATCGTGCTGAAAAAACTATCTCCTTGTTGCATCCTAGCGATTACTGCTACTTTGATATGCTTCGCAATAAGCTTAACTGGAGCTAAGCAGTGATAGAGTTAAGTCAATTCATAGGTTTAATTAAATAACGCATGTTACAAAGCCTTTCTATTCGTGATTTTGTCATTGTCAATCAACTCGACTTGGAGTTTGAGTCTGGTTTTACTGTATTAACTGGCGAAACTGGCGCAGGTAAATCCATTCTCATTGATGCACTTTCCTTGGCTTTAGGTGCGCGCGGAGAAGGCGGCGTGACCCGTGCGGGTTGCGATAAGGCTGAAATCAGCGCAATCTTTAATATAGATACCAACGAAGAAGCAAAACAGTGGCTGGCTGAAGCTGAAATGGAACATGATGCGCAAGATTTGTTACTGCGCCGTGTGATGTTTGCCGATGGGCGGTCACGCGCATACATCAACGGCATTACCGTTACCGTATCGCAACTCAAAGAATTGGGTGAATTATTGGTCGATATTTATAGCCAGAATGCGCATCACTCCTTACTCAAATCAGCCACCCAGCGCAATGTGCTGGATAATTTTGGGGAGTTATCTACGCTTGCATTGCAAGTATCGCAGCATTACAAAACTTGGCATCAATTACATATCCAGCGGGTAGAAGCTGAAAAAAATGCCAATACCTATGCGGATGAATTGGCAGATTTACGTGAAAAAACACATGAATTATCGCAATTAGCATTAACGGCTAATGAATGGGATGAATTGCAGCAAGAGCATTTGCGCTTATCCAATGGGGCAAGCTTAATCACCGGCGGAGAAGAGTGCCGTGAATTATTAAGTGAAGGTGAGTTGTCTGCGTTAAGGATGTTGACGCAGGTTCAGCATAAGTTACAACATCTATGCGAATTTGATGAATCTTTAAAAGATGCGGCTGAAACCCTGGATTCAGCCATGATTCAACTTGAAGAAACGGATCGCTTTTTGAATCGTTACTTACAGCGCGCTGAGCTTGATCCAGCGCGTTTATCCGAGTTGGATTCCAGAATTCAATTTGTCTATGACATTTCTCGGAAATATCGTGTGCAACCTGATGAGTTAGCCGCCTTATTAGTTAAATCGCAGGTACGTATGGCTGAGCTTGAGTTATATGCAAATGATGGTGAACTGGCTAAACAAGAGGCGCTTGCGCTAACTGCATACATGCAGCTAGCTAAAAAATTGAGTGAAGGACGTCAGATTGCTGCTGCTAAATTAGGCGCAAAAATTACAGCTGAAATGCAACGCTTATCATTAAGCGGTGGTAAGTTTGAGGTAGCATTAACCGAGCAAGTCGCTAATACCAATGGCTTGGAACAGGTGGAATTCTTGGTTGCGGGCCATGCAGGCGTGGTTGCACGACCGTTAGCAAAAGCTGCGTCAGGTGGTGAATTGTCACGAGTCAGCTTGGCGATACGTGTAGTGACCGCACAAAAAGAAAGCATACCCACCATGATATTCGATGAGGTCGATGTAGGTATTGGTGGCGGTGTAGCAGAGGTGGTAGGGAAGTTGCTGAAGCAATTAGGACAAGGAACGTTTCAGCAGGAAAATAATAAAAAAACAGAAATGTCACAAATCAATAGCCGGCAAGTATTAGTGATCACACACCTTCCGCAAGTAGCTGCTTTGGGTAAACATCACTTGCGTGTGAGTAAGTCATTAGTGAATGCGCAAACCTTGAGCACAATAGCGATACTAGATGAAGGCGAGCGTGTAGAAGAAATCGCACGTATGCTTGGCGGTATTGAAATTACTGATACTACGCGTCAACATGCCAACGAAATGCTAGAACGCCAATCATAAATTTGGCGCTATAAAACTGAATAGCTATAAATTATAGCTATTCAATAGAAGTGCTATATATGCTTTCGAAACTTAGATTTTATGAGAGCAGGGTTGTTTGCTGCAGATGCCATAGATAGTCAGTGAATGATCTTGCATTTTGAAGCCTAATGACTCAGCAGCATTTTTTTGTCTTTTTTCAATTTCTTCATCATAAAACTCTTCTACACGGCCGCATTTTACACACACGATGTGGTCATGATGACCACCGCTGTTAAGTTCAAACACTGCCTTACCACTTTCAAAGTGATGGCGAATTAACAATCCTGCTTGCTCAAATTGAGTAAGTACTCGATAAACCGTTGCTAAACCTACGTCTTCACCTGAATTAATCATCACCTTGTAAATATCTTCAGCAGACAAGTGACGCTCTTTGCTGTTTTCAAACAAACTCAGCACTTTTAATCTCGGTAAAGTCGCTTTAAGCCCCGCGTTTTTTAAATCTTTTTGATCATGCATAATCATTTACTCTTAATAGTTGTTTGTCACAATAACCACGACAGTGTTTTTGGTTCTCTATCTACGTGTTATATTAACGCTAATTCAAATTAAAGTCATGATATGCGTTATTCCTTTGTAATATTAGCTCTGCTTTGTGCTTCATGTGGTACAGCGTTGCCCACTATAAAACCTTATAAGCTGGATGTGCAACAAGGCAATGTTGTAACTTCTAAGATGTTATTGCAATTGCGACCCGGCATGACGAAATCGCAAGTGCGCTTCATCATGGGTACGCCGCTCATTCAAGATAGTTTTCATGATAAACGTTGGGATTATGTCTATCAGCTACGTGAAAACGGCAAAATTACCGAACAGCGCCGGGTCATTTTAGATTTTGAAAATGAGCTTTTAAAATCGGTTCGCGGAGATGTCGTGCCCACTGGCAGCGATACATTAAAAGTAAAAGAAGATACGGCAAATACTGGAACACGCGTGATTAACCCTGCAGCTAAACCTGCAGATAAAGGTTTAATGGATAAACTGAAATTCTGGGAAAAAGATGATCCTGCTTTGGCAAAAGAGGCTGAAGCAGCCAAAGCTAAAGCCGCTGCAGATGAAGCGGCAAAAAATACGGCGAATTCACCTAGTGAAAATGCGGTGACAAAAGACAGCACGCCTCCTCAGGACAGCGTGTCCCCAAGTGAAGAAAATAAATCTATGCTGGCAGTACCTTTGGAAGCGATGCCAATGACTGACACGCCAGTTGCTGCGCCAGTAACAGAAAAACCTGCACCTGCTGCACCTGCGGAAGCAGCATCTATTGTGGTAGAGCCTGCGATTGTTGAGCCTCCTAGCATTGAAAAAAATGCGGAGCCTATTAAAGCCGAGCCTGCTAATATTGAACCAAAAACAGAATCGGTACCGGAAACGGCTCCTGTGCTTGAGGAAGTTAAGCCAAGGCCAGCGCCAATCACCCCGCCACCTTATGACTCTTCGTCAGGGATGGTATTCGATAAATCCTTAAAACCGACCCCTGAAGAAGCATTGGATGTTAAGCCTAAGGCTGCTGCGCCACGCGGTAGCAATAAAACAGCACCAAAACCCAAAGAATTGCCTGAAGAAGAGCCATTAGGATACTTTGACCAAATACTAGAAAAAATTGGGTTTTAATGATGACTGTAGGCATGATGCAAAGTCGATTAAAGATAGTAATTGCTGGCTGTTCAGGCCGTATGGGGCATGTATTACTTGAGTCGGTGTTTGCCGATACGGAACTAGTGCTAACAGGTGCGCTAGATAGGGGCTCTTCAGCAGATCGCCAGAATTTACAGTTAGGTCGTGATGCAGGGGAGCTTCAAGGTAAGATTTCTGGCGTCAAAGTCACAGACGATATTGAAGCTGCTTTAAAAAATGCTGACGTGCTAGTCGATTTCACGCGCCCAGAAGCGAGTATGGTTTATCTTGCAGCCTGCCAAAAAGCAAAAGTTAAAATGATTATCGGCACTACTGGTTTTTCAGCAGAGCAAAAACTGGCGATAGAGGCTGCAGCAGAAAGCATTGCGATAGTATTTGCGCCAAATATGAGTGTAGGCGTTACTTTACTCATTAATTTGGTGCAATCTGCAGCTAAAGTATTGAATGAAGGCTACGATATCGAGGTGATAGAAGCGCATCATCGGCATAAAGTAGATGCACCATCTGGCACTGCATTGCGGTTAGGTGAAGCGGCTGCAAGCGCATTAGGGCGTAACTTGGAAGAGTGCGCAATATATGGCCGTGAAGGCGTTACGGGTGAACGTGATCCTAGTACGATTGGGTTTGCTACTGTGCGCGGCGGTGATGTAGTGGGTGACCATACCGTGCTCTTTGCCGGTATAGGTGAGCGCGTAGAGCTTACGCATAAAGCGAGTAGCCGAGCAACATTTGCACTGGGCGCTTTGCGAGCAGCTAAATTCTTGAATAGTAAACAATCAGGCTTGTTTGATATGCGTGATGTATTGAACTTAAGATAAATTGAACTGCTAGAGATAAATTGAACTGCTAGCCAACACATTTCATTTTAAAAGTCTCTCAACGCGTACTTTTTAACCTCATGGTCAATGTAATGGCTAAAACCCAATTTTACTTGTTGCTGTTTTCTATACTGGTTTTGGTGTTCGTATGGTCTGCTATAGCGCCATTTGAACGGCTCACGTGGTGGCTGGAAGTTGCGCCTGTGTTAATCGCTCTCCCTATCTTGTTTTTGACACGCAATCAGTTGGTATTTACCAGATTAGCCTATGTGCTCGTATTGATACATGCGATTATATTGCTGGTTGGCGGTCACTATACGTATGCAGAAGTGCCTTTATTTAATTGGCTGCGCGATACTTTTGATCTGTCAAGAAATCATTACGACCGTGTCGGTCATTTCGCACAAGGGTTTATTCCTGCCATTATCGCTCGAGAAATTTTGCTTAAAAAATCTCCGTTACAAAAGGGCAGATGGCTGTTCTTTATTACCTGTTGCATCTGTTTAAGTATCAGTGCTATTTATGAGTTTATAGAATGGTGGGTCGCTGTTTATTCAGGGACTGCTGCAAATGCGTTTTTGGGATCGCAAGGCGATGTTTGGGATACGCAGTGGGATATGTTTATCGCATTGTTGGGCGCAATTACAGCGCAAGTCTTTTTAGCAAAAACACATGATAAACAATTGAATAAGCAGCTAACGCAAATTTGAGCCGTTAAGTTTTTCAATGAATAAAGCTAACGCTGACTTTGCGTATATTGCTTGATACGATGATTTCGGAAGCTTAAGTCCTTTTGAATGTCACGATCTATTTACATTTTTGACGTTGAAATGTGGACGGTTTTTCGCTATAATTCATTAATTCTGAAACGGGAAGAGTATACAAGCTCCTCCCGTTTTGCATATCTGCCATCTGTTCATGATGGAATTAAGAATAAAAATATTTAATTAAGCTAAAACAAGGAGTTATTGTGCCACAAAACCTGCCCGCCATACTCGTACTTGCAGATGGAACTGTGTTTCGTGGTACATCAATCGGTGCTTCTGGTCATACTGTAGCTGAGGTTGTGTTTAATACCTCCATGACTGGTTATCAAGAAATCCTCACAGATCCGTCTTATACCAAGCAAATCGTAACGCTTACATATCCCCATACTGGTAATTATGGGGTTAACCTGGAAGACGTTGAATCAGGCCAAGTGTATGCAAGTGGTTTGATTATTCGTGATTTACCGTTAACCCATAGCAATTTTAGAAATACACAATCATTGGCTGATTATTTGGTTGCCAATAAACTTATTGCGATTGCTGATATTGATACGCGCAAACTCACTAGAATCTTACGAGAAAAAGGTGCGCAAACTGGCGCTATTATTGCTGGTGAAGCAGATGAATTAAAAGCTATAGCCTTAGCGCAGAGCTTAATCGCAAGCTTCCCTGGTTTAACGGGTATGGACTTAGCTAAAGTAGTCAGCTGCGATAAACCCTATGAATTCATTGATGGTGAATGGGCTTTGGGCAACGGCTTTGCTGAAGCGCCAGCTAAGAAGTTTCACGTAGTTGCTTATGATTATGGCGTTAAGCGTAATATTCTACGCATGCTGGTGTCGCGCGGTTGCAAGGTGACAGTTCTGCCAGCGCAAGCTACTGCTGCAGAAGCCTTGGCTTACAAGCCTGATGGCGTGTTTTTATCTAATGGACCTGGTGATCCAGAGCCATGTGATTACGCTATTTCAGCGATTAAAACCATTGTAGAGTCTGGTGTACCAACCTTTGGTATCTGTCTGGGGCATCAGTTACTGGCCTTGGCTAGCGGTGCAAAAACCCATAAGATGAAGTTCGGCCATCACGGTGCAAATCATCCAGTTCAAGATTTAGATTCTAAACGTGTTTATATCACCAGCCAGAATCATGGCTTTGCGGTAGATGCGGCAACCCTCCCTGCTAATATTAAAACCACCCATATTTCACTGTTCGATGGCAGCTTGCAAGGTATCGAGCGCACTGATAAACCAGCATTCAGTTTCCAGGGTCATCCTGAAGCAAGCCCAGGTCCTACAGAAATGAGCTACTTGTTTGACCGTTTTATTAGCATGATGCAAGTTAAATAGTTAATGCAAATAATGCGTAGTTTGAGTAAAAAATGGTTGGTTTTGAGCTTGATTCTAATTTCAATGTATCCGATTTTTGTATTAAGTTATGTTTGGCGTGAATGTTTTGTTAGTGATTTGGAAGGCGGTAAAAGCGGCCAGTTAGATGCTTACAGGCATACATTAGCGAGCGCAGTGGTAGCTTATACTTCATCACCAAAAGTGGTTGATTTAGTCACCGCTTGCATGGAGCGCCAGAATAGGTCTGATAATTTGATGGATAGGCATAACAACCTGATTGGTGCAAAAATTGGGCTTACGGCTAAGTCCTTTAGTCAAATCAATACATTAGTTCGACAGCAAGTGAGCAAGGGCACTGAAAATGCGATTGAAAACTCGCAGATTACATGGTTAGCAAGACCCTATTGGCGCAAAAGTTTATTTTGGTAAAGTGTGTAATAAATGGCAAAACGTACTGACATTAAATCTATTCTAATTATCGGCGCTGGTCCAATCGTGATTGGACAGGCCTGTGAATTCGACTACTCTGGCGCACAAGCCTGTAAAGCGCTGCGTGAAGAGGGGTACCGTGTTATTTTGGTAAACTCTAACCCAGCCACCATCATGACCGACCCTGAAATGGCGGATGCGACTTATATTGAACCAGTGACATGGCAAATCGTTGAAAAAATCATCGCCAAAGAGCGTCCAGATGCGTTGCTGCCAACGATGGGCGGTCAAACAGCCTTAAATTGTGCGCTCGATTTAGATAAACATGGTGTGTTAGCTAAATACAATGTTGAGTTGATTGGCGCCTCTAAAGAAGCGATTGATAAAGCGGAAGACCGTCAAAAATTCAAAGAAGCGATGACCAAAATTGGTTTGGGTTCAGCGCGCTCCATGATTGCACACAGCATGGAAGAAGCGTTGCAAGTGCAGGCTAATATCGGCTATCCAGCAATTATTCGTCCTTCATTTACTATGGGCGGTAGCGGTGGCGGTATTGCTTATAATCGTGAAGAATTTATTACCATTTGCGAACGTGGCTTAGATGCCTCGCCTACTAATGAATTGCTGATTGAAGAGTCGCTACTCGGTTGGAAAGAGTATGAAATGGAAGTGGTGCGCGACTCTGCGGACAATTGCATCATCATCTGCTCAATCGAAAATCTTGACCCCATGGGCGTCCACACCGGTGATTCAATTACCGTAGCGCCTGCACAAACGCTAACGGATAAAGAATATCAGATCATGCGTAATGCTTCATTGGCGGTTTTGCGTGAAATCGGTGTAGATACGGGCGGTTCAAACGTACAGTTCGCAATCAATCCTGATGATGGCCGCATGATTGTGATCGAGATGAATCCGC
Source organism: Methylotenera sp. (assembly GCA_035633175.1). Taxonomy (GTDB): domain Bacteria; phylum Pseudomonadota; class Gammaproteobacteria; order Burkholderiales; family Methylophilaceae; genus Methylotenera. The sequence continues at coordinate 4,656 of DASQFK010000228.1, read as the reverse complement.
GTGTATCACGTTCATCAGCCTTGGCTTCAAAAGCGACTGGTTTTCCAATTGCTAAAGTTGCAGCAAAGCTTGCGGTCGGGTTTACGCTGGATGAACTTAGAAACGAAATCACTGGTGGTGCAACACCTGCATCTTTTGAGCCGTCAATTGACTATGTTGTAACGAAAATACCTAGATTCGCTTTCGAAAAATTCCCGCAAGCTGATTCTCGTTTAACTACACAAATGAAGTCTGTGGGTGAAGTGATGGCGATTGGTCGTACTTTCCAAGAGTCATTCCAAAAAGCTTTACGCGGTTTAGAGGTTGGTGTTGACGGCTTAGATGAAAAGACCACCGATTTAGACACCATTACCAAAGAAATGGGCGTGCCTGGACCAGAGCGTATTTGGTACGTGGGTGATGCATTCAGAATGGGTATGACTGTCGATGAAGTATTCGATATTTCTAAAATCGATACTTGGTTCTTAGTGCAAATTAAGGATTTGATTGACCGTGAACAAACACTCAAAGGCAAACAAATTGCTGATTTAGATAAGCCGGCTTTGCTCAAACTTAAACGCAGCGGCTTCTCCGACAGGCGCTTAGCAACATTATTAGGTACAGACCAGCATGCTGTACGTGCTTATCGCCAGGCTTTACAAGTGCGCCCTGTGTATAAACGTGTGGATACTTGCGCTGCCGAGTTTTCGACTAATACAGCTTATATGTATTCTACTTATGAAGAAGAATGTGAAGCAGCGCCTACCAACAAAAAGAAAATCATGATATTGGGTGGCGGCCCTAATCGTATTGGTCAGGGCATTGAGTTTGACTATTGTTGTGTACACGCTGCATTCGCCATGCGCGAAGACGGTTACGAAACGATTATGGTGAACTGTAATCCTGAAACGGTTTCGACGGATTATGATACGTCTGATCGCTTGTATTTTGAGCCAGTCACCTTGGAAGATGTATTGGAAATCGTTGCGCTAGAAAAACCGGTCGGTGTGATTGTGCAATATGGCGGCCAAACGCCTTTAAAACTTGCACGTGCCTTAGAAAAGGCCGGTGTGCCGATTATTGGCACTACCCCAGATGCGATCGATAAAGCCGAAGACCGCGAGCGCTTCCAAAAAATGCTGCAGGAATTAGGGTTAAAACAGCCACCAAATCGCACAGCCAGAACGCCAGAAGAGGCGATCCGCCTAGCATTAGAAATTGGTTATCCGCTAGTGGTGCGTCCAAGCTATGTATTGGGCGGCCGTGCGATGGAGATCGTCCAAGAGCAGTCACAACTTGAACGCTATATGCGCGAAGCGGTAAAAGTCTCAAATGAATCACCAGTATTATTGGATAGATTCTTGAATGATGCTTTGGAAGTTGATGTCGATGCATTATGCGACAACACAGGCGATGTCATTATCGGCGGCATTATGGAGCACGTTGAGCAAGCTGGCGTTCATTCTGGCGACTCTGCATGTTCATTGCCGCCTTATAGCCTGTCAGCGGAGTTGCAGGATGTGTTGCGTGATCAAACCAAACAGATGGCGCGTGCGCTTGGTGTAGTCGGTTTAATGAACGTACAGTTTGCCATACAAGGTGATACCGTGTTCGTGCTAGAAGTGAATCCTCGTGCATCAAGAACAGTGCCGTTTGTTTCCAAGGCTTGCGGTTTGCAGTTGGCTAAAATTGCTGCGCGTTGCATGATAGGCACATCACTGAAAGATCAAGGTGTGACACGTGAAATTATTCCGCCATTTTACTCAGTGAAAGAAGCGGTATTTCCATTCATTAAATTCCCAGGTGTTGATACTATTCTAGGCCCTGAAATGAAGTCTACGGGTGAAGTAATGGGCGTAGGTGCAACATTTGCAGAAGCTTTTCTCAAATCACAACTTGGTGCTTCGACTAAATTGCCAGAAGGCGGCAGGGCATTTATTAGTGTGCGCAAAGAAGATTACAAAAAAGTAATTGAGATAGCCCAAGCCCTACACGAGTTAGGTTTTAGTTTAGTCGCAACTAAGGGAACGGCTGCTGCATTAACGGCCAATGGCTTAAAAGTGAGTTCAGTGAATAAGGTGGCTGAAGGTCGCCCTCATATTGTTGATATGATTAAAAATGATGATATTAGCTTTATTGTAAATGTGACAGAAGATAAACGCGCCGTAGCCGACTCTTATGAAATCCGTCGCAGTGCATTACAAAATAAAGTGACTTATTACACTACGCTTGCTGGAGCTAAAGCGGCATGTATTGGTATGGCGCATATGCAAGAGCTGCAAGTTGAGTCTATTCAAAACTTGCACAAATTACTTAACTAGTTTTCAATAACAAATGCTGAGCATTTGCGCTTATGCTAGTTTAAATTTTTAAAAAATCATGTAAGATTGCAACATTAACCACGCCTAGTAGGGTGTGGTTTTGTTTTTTAGAATAAGGAAAAGTCGTATGGCAGTTACCCAAATTCCAGTTACCGTTAAAGGCGCAGCGCTACTAAAAGAAGAATTACTCAAGTTGCGTAGCGTAGATAGGCCACATATTATTCAGGCAATTGCTGAAGCGCGTGCGCAAGGTGATTTGTCTGAGAATGCTGAGTACGAGGCCGCTAAAGAGCGCCAAAGTTTTATTGAAGGACGCATCAATGAAGTGGAGGCAAAGCTTTCTAATGCCATGATTATTGATCCAACCACATTAAATGCGGATGGTCGTTGTGTATTCGGTTCAACTGTAAGAATTGAAGATTTAGACAGTGGCACGATCATTACTTATCAAATCGTAGGTGATGACGAGTCTGATATTAAGAACGGTAAAATTTCTGTGAGCTCTCCAATATCACGTGGTTTGATTGGTAAATCAGAAGGTGAAATTGCTGAAGTAACGGCCCCAGGTGGTGTGAAAGAATACGAGATTCTGGACGTTCAATATATCTAAAATATGCTGATAATTGTCATTGATAAAGTAGATGAAAATGAATAATTGGTCGGATAAGTTTAGTGTCATTATTATTACATTATGGGTTGGCGCTTTGTGGACAACGGGCGCAACAGCTTATGTATTATTTGATACGCTGCAAGACCGGCAATTAGCTGGCCAGTTAGCTGGCAAATTCTTTACTTACGTCTCTTATCTAGGCTTGTTTTCTGGATTTTACTTATTGATCCATCGCTTGTTAGCCTATGGCACATTGGCGCTAAAACAAAGTTACTTTTGGGCAGTATTCGTGATGTTATTGCTGGTGCTTGCCGGCCATTTTGGCATTCAACCTTTGATGACGCAATTAAAGGCAAATGCCTTTCCTAGCGATGTGATGCAAAGTGTATTTGCAAGTCGGTTTAAGGCTTGGCATGGCATAGCAAGCATTGCTTATGTAATAGAATGCCTGTTGGGGTTTGTGGTGGTTTTGCGCTCACGATAGATGTCTTGATTTTAGGTGAGACCTTGATTCCTAGGCACTCACCCTTATGACGTTTACTTTTGAGGAACTACGATTTTAGGTTTGGTCGATTGGCGATATATTACTAATTGTTTACCAATGTGATGTACAGCAATGGCACTAGTTTGTTCACATATATCAGCCAGCATTTGTGAACGTAACGTTTTATCATCCACCATTGCTTTGATTTTAATGAGTTCATGTGCGTCTAAACACACGTTAATTTCTTTCAAAACGCCTTCTGATAGTCCTTTATTGCTGATCATAACGACGGGGTTTAAGCTATGGGCAAGGCCACGTAAGTAGCTAATTTGTTTTGAATTCACGGCAGTATCTTCTAGAGTATGTTATTGATTTATATAGGCGAGCAGTTTAACAGATGAAACTAAAACCTTCCAGCAAAGCTTGGATGCACGAACATATCAATGATGAATTTGTGAAGCGTGCACAGAAAGAAGGCTATAGAGCCCGTGCAGCTTACAAGCTTACCGAAATTGATGATAAAGATAAGCTGATTAAACCTGGGATGACCATTGTGGATTTAGGTGCAACGCCAGGTAGTTGGTCGCAAGTGGCTGTACAGCGATTGAAAGGTCAAGGCCGAATCATTGCACTAGACCTGCTCGACATGCAGCCTATCAATGGCGTGGAGTTTATCCAAGGCGATTTTCGAGAAGATTCTGTATTAAAATTATTAGAAGAAAAGTTAAATAATAAAAAAGTTGACCTTGTAATTGCGGATATGGCCCCCAATATCTCAGGTATCACGATTGTAGATCAAGCCGGTGCAGCATATTTAACTGAATTGGCTTTAGAGTTCAGTAAAGAGTGGTTGAAACCAAGCGGTAATTTTTTGGTCAAGGTATTTATAGGTGAAGGTTTTGATGAAATTTTACAAAACATGCGAACCATGTTTGATAAAGTCGTCACACGTAAGCCCAAAGCATCGCGTGGTAGAAGTAACGAAGTGTATTTATTAGGATTGGGTCGCAAAGAGTAGGTAACTGTAATTACCTATTTGAGCATCACTTAATATGACACAAGCCCTAATGTTTGATTACTAAACCTTAATTTAAGATTAGAATAATTAAATACGTAAGATAATGTTTCAAAAAGTTTATAGCTTTACCCTTTTGTAAAAGGAACAGGATTTTGAACAATATATTTAAGAACATCGCTATTTGGTTAGCCATTGCCATGGTGTTAATGGTGATTTTCAATTTATCAGGCGTTAAAAATAGCGC
>DASQFK010000227.1:0-9982 GCA_035633175.1 Methylotenera sp. | reverse complement strand
ATGGCAAATAACGCCATTTCCCAACGCTTTTATATCTACAACTATTTATCTTCCTCAACTGCAGGGAAGAAAGCATATGACAATGTCATTTCTGATACATCCTTTGGAATATCTGGGCTAACAAAGAATCTTAATGGCATTTCTTTTTCTTCACCTGGTTTCAGTGACTGCCTAACAAAACAAAAACACTCTATCTTTTTAAGGTTTGCTGAAGCGATACCAGGAGTAACGCTAGGTACAGCCCTGCCAACCACTACCTCATTTGTAATATTCTTAGCAACGAATATCACTGTTTCTATCTGCCCTGGGTGTAACTTAACACTTGCTTGCTTCGGATAAAAATTCCAACCTAAGCCAGGCATTACACTGGACGTAAATTGCACTGTTACTAAACGTGAATCATCAACCTTAGCTTTGGATAACACCGCAGCCGTGTTGTTAGTTTTACCATTCAAGCCAGTTAAAGTACATAAAACGTCATACAACGGCACTAAGGCAAAAGCAAACAATAACGAACCTAAGACCATCCATAAAAGCTTAATAACCAGGCGTTTATTTTTGACATCTCTTTGTTCGACAGCGGTTAACGCATTGTTTTCGTTTAATGATGCCATACTGTAAACATAGACACTACGTACCATACTAGTGCAATGCTGCCTAAAATATAACCGATCTTTTTACTTTTACGTTTAGTAACTACTTCTTGATTATCCATAATTTACCTAAGTTTCATATCTGGTAAAGCTAAAGTTTGATCAATTAAATGATCAAACTTTATTTTATTTAATGGTAGGTTGCTCTGTAAAGCTATGGTAAGGAGGTGGAGACGGCAGCGTCCACTCCAAACCTTTTGCACCTTCCCATACTTGATCCGTCGCTTTTTTGCCGCCTCTTGCACACATAATAATATTGTAAGCAAATAATAGTTGCGAGATTCCAAGTACAAATGCAGCAACTGACGAAATCGCATTAAATTCAGCAAATTGCAATGCGTAGTCAGGAATACGACGTGGCATACCAGCAAGACCTACAAAGAACTGCGGAATAAAGGTTAAGTTAAATGAGATTGCAGTTAACCAGAAGTGTAATTTACCTAACTTCTCGTTGTACATATTACCAGTCATTTTAGGTAACCAATAATACACACCCGCCATAATCCCCATGATACCGCCAGCAAACAGGGTGTAATGGAAGTGAGCCACCACGAAGTAACTATTGTGATATTGCGCATCAGCTGCAACGTCAGCAAGCACTAAACCTGTAAGACCACCGATACCGAATAAAATAATCCAGCCTACTGCAAACAACATGGGTGTTTCAAAGCTCATTGAGCCTTTCCACATCGTTTTAATCCAGCAGAAAAATAATACAGCTAACGGTAATGAAATTGCCATCGTGCTATACATAAAGTACAGCAATGCTGGAACTGGCATACCTGCGGTAAAGAAGTGGTGAGCCCAAACCACAATTGCTAGTGCACCAATCGCCCACAGTGAATACACTTGCGCTTTGTAGCCATACATTGGTTTACGTGAGAATGTTTCTAGGATTTGTGGAATGAAACCCCAAACAGGCAATAACAAAATATATACTTCAGGGTGACCAAAGAACCAAAATAGATGCTGGAACATGACTGGATCACCACCACCAGCCGCATCAAAGAAATGCGTACCAAAGTGACGGTCTGTAAGCAACATAGTTACTGCACCAGCTAACACTGGAATAGTAGCGATAAGTAAGAATGCAGTAATTAACCAACCCCAGGCAAACATAGGCATTTTCATTAAGGTCATGCCAGGAGCGCGCATATTGAACAAAGTTACAATAATGTTAATTGAACCTAATACAGATGAAATACCAAGTAAGTGAACGGCAAAAATTGCAAAGTCAACACCAATACCACCTTGCACAGACAATGGTGGATAGAAAGTCCAACCCGTAGCAAGCGCCCCATCACCAATACCGAATAACGCTAATGTAAAGGGTAATGTTAACAAAATAGCTGATGGGGGTAATAACCAAAAACCCCAGTTATTTAAACGTGGCAGTGCCATATCTGGCGCGCCAATTTGTAGCGGAATCATCCAGTTAGCAAAGCCAGTAGCTGCAGGCATCAATGCCGCGAAAATCATAATTAGCGCATGAACACCAATGAGTTGGTTAAAAAAGTCAGGATTCATTAATTGCAAACCTGGCTTAAATAATTCAGCGCGTATGCCCAAAATCATTGCACCGCCAACAAAAAACATGATCAGCGAGAATGTCAGATACATCGTACCAATATCTTTATGGTTGGTGGTGGTTAGCCAGCGCATAATCCCCGTTGGGTGATCATGATGTTCTGCATCATGTGCTACCGTAGTTGTACTCATTGCATTCTCCTAATTACTAAACTGAATAATTATTAAGTTATTACTGGATTATTTGATTAATTCTACTATCTATCTATTTACTGACTCAATTATTGGCGAGCAGCTTTAACTTGTGACGGTTGAATCATATCGCCAACGCTATTTCCAAGAGCATTACGCTCATAAGTGATAACAGCAGCGATGTCAGTATCATTTAACGTTGATTTCCAGGCTGGCATTACACCTTTACCGTTTAATATTCTATCTAGATGGCTGTCTTTTAAATATTTACCATCCGCACCAAATATCGGCGCCAGAATAATTTTACTACCTGTCATTGCAGGGAATGCTGGAGGTAAACCTGCACCATTAACCTGATGACATACCGCACAGTTTTTCTCGTAGACGCCTTTACCTGTTGCCACTAAGTCTTCTTTAGTCCACTCTTTGTCAGCGCCAGCATCAGCTTTTGCAATCTCTTCTTTTTTAGCTGCAACCCATACTTTGTACTGATCCATCGGCACAGCGTCTACTACAACTGGCATGTAGCCATGACCTTTACCACACAACTCTTTACATTGACCACGATAAGTACCCGCTTTATCAACCTGAACCCATGTTTCACGAATAAAACCAGGTACAGCAAGGCGAGATGAACCGAACTGTGGAACCCACCAGTTATGCAACACATCTGTTGCTGTCATCAGTATACGAACTTTTTCACCAACTGGTAATACGAGATGATTATCAACTTCTAGCAGATAATGTTCTTTTTTCTCTGCCTTATTTTTCATTTCATCTTCAGTAGTCGTTAAATTACTCACTAATTTAATACCCTGTGCATCACCATCTAAATATTCATACTGCCAACGCCATTGTGAACCGGTGACTTTGATGACCATTGTTGCTTTGTCGCGCGTATCCTCCATCATCACCACACTGTGATAAGCAGGAATACCCATAATAACAAAGTCAATTAACAGCAAGATAACAAATGGAATAAGCGTCCAGAATATCTCAACTGCAGTAGAAGGCGCTTTATCAGTCACCGGCTTATATTGTTTACTTTTGCGATGCGCAAAGATTGAATAAATCATGATCGCTAGTACTACAAAAAATATTATTGCAGTAATCAGCATAAATTTATTATGCACGTTCAATGTATCTAGCGCCATTGGCGTGACAGGTTCTGGAAAATTCCAGCTGTAATCAGCACTTGCACGAATAGCAGTTAACGATAGAAGTAGGCCTAACCCTACGCTTTTCATACCTTGCTTCACCATACTTACTCCAAAAATCAAGTTTTAATAATTATATTTTTAATATTAAATTTTCTTTAATATCAACTTAAGCTCTTTAGCGATGGATATTCGCTGTTCATCATTGATAAAATCATGACCGAACTCTACTTCCTTGCCATGAGATCCAATGAACAATGCATTCATTCCATTTATTTCTTTGCGCACAGTTACTTGTGCCCAATACCGCTGAAACTCAACTCTACTGTTTTTTTTATAACCAAATTTTTCCACTACCACAGCATCATCAGTCACTGTGACCATTTCAAAATCATTAGCCCGTAAACTAAAATAATAAAAAGCATACGTGAAAGCGATTAACTCCAACCCTGCAAAAGGCAATACCAGCCAAGCCCCTACACTTAAAAAACCTAACGCAATAAGCAAGGCTACCACTGACAACACCACTAATAGCTTGAGATTATTTAATGGCGATAGCGAGTTATTTGGCCTTACAGTAATTTGTGCTTCTGCAAATGTTATCGACATAATTAAACCTATTATGTACAAGCCAAATCATCGTTAAACACATCCAACAATCAATTAACCAAGTCTCAGTCCATTTGATTGCAAATTATCATACGCATTTTGCTAACCTCATGCCATCCACTATCTTTAGTAACATTTAGTTACAAAATGCCTACCATTGCGATAAAGGCTGGTAATGAAAGTTCATTATCAGCCTTAATACGCAATAAATAGTTATCTAATCCAGCCTACAATCAATCTATTAACTGGTGCCGGGAGGGGGAATCGAACCCCCACGTTGTCGCCAACGCGGGATTTTGAGTCCCGTGCGTCTACCAATTCCGCCATCCCGGCTTCTGGAAAATACATTGTCTGTATAATTGCAACTTCATTATTATAGCAAGCTCTGAGATTTATGCGAACAGAAGATTTCAATTTTTATTTACCTCCTGAATTAATTGCACAACACCCCACATCTGATAGAGCTTCTAGCCGAATGTTATATGTGAATGGCGAAAATGGCAGCTTAAACGACAAGCTATTTCTTGATTTACCCAATTATCTGCAAACTGGAGATCTGCTGGTATTCAATGATACCCGCGTAATCAAAGCGCGTTTGTTTGGTCATAAGCATACCGGCGGAAACGTTGAAGTGATGATTGAGCGCGTAATCAATGAGCATATCGCTTATGCTCAGATTCGCGCTTCACGTGCGCCTAAGATAGGCAGTCAATTAAAATTAGCCGATGCATTTGATGCTGAAGTCACGGCGCGACATGATGATTTATTCGAGTTACGTTTTTTAAGCGAGACTTCCGTCTTAGATTTATTAGAGCTGCATGGCGCACTGCCACTTCCGCCTTACATTACGCATGCAGCTACCAGCGAAGATGAAGAGCGCTATCAAACTGTGTTTAGCAGGCATTTAGGTGCTGTTGCCGCCCCTACCGCCGGCTTGCATTTTAACGAGTCTGTATTGGATGCACTTAAACAAAAAGGCATCAATATCGCGTATGTGACTTTACATGTGGGCGCAGGTACTTTTCAACCAGTTCGCGTGGATAATATTCATGAACACAAAATGCATAGTGAGCTATACAATATCTCGCAAGCTACTATTGATATGATTAACCAAACTAAATTAAAAGGCGGCAAAGTTACAGCCATCGGCACCACCGCTTTGCGTGCACTGGAAAGTGCAGCGCAGCATGGCGATTTAAAAGCCGGCAATAGTGAAACCAGTATATTTATCACGCCCGGCTATCAGTTTAAAGTGGTAGACCGTTTATTTACCAATTTTCATTTACCTAAAAGTACGCTGCTCATGTTAGTGTCAGCCTTTGGTGGCATGGAAAATATTAAAAATGCTTACCTCTATGCCATAGAAAAACAATATCGATTCTTTAGTTACGGCGATGCTATGCTGATTGAGAAAAGACCTTAAGCTATAACTTCAACGCAATTGAACAAATATGGTCAAGCTAATGACTAAACTGCAACGAATCAACAATTGATTTCACAAGAAAGAGTAATTATGCGCATCTCCACTATGTTATTTTCCATTGCTTTAACAACGTCATTACAATCTGCATACGCAGAAATTCTGCCGCAAGCGCAACTAGGCATTAAAATTCCTCTTGCACAAAAACCAAGCACCCGTCCCATGACGGTAGCTCATATCCCCGGTTTAAAACGTTATTACATTGCCGATGGTGGTCTAGCACCAATGGCCAGCGAGTTTGAAGCTGCTACTTCTAAATCACAAATCCATGCTTATGATGACGAGGGCAAATACGTTAATTCTGCAAAGCCAGGGTATGACAACCGCTCTATTTATTACAATCCGAATTCCGATAAACTAGAAACTATTACTTACAATGTATCTAGCGATGTTGGCTTTTCACCTAATACCGGGATATATGCCATAGATTTATCTGAAACAGGTGAAGTGAAAGATACATCAAATGAAGTAATGCAATTCAACCCGGCATTTGGTGATGCTGCAACCATGCCGAGCTACAACCCCGAAGCAAAACTCTATTATGCAAAGCAAGAACGCGGCAATAAAGTATGGGTTGTCGATATTAAGTCACGTGAAAAAGTCAGTGAAATTGCTTTAGATTTTACCAAAGCAGGTGTCGCGTTTGATGACGTAAGCGATCATTATGTAGCTTATAGTGGCGTGAAAGGTGAAGAACTGGTCATGATTGATGTAGACCATAAAGCCGTCTTGATATTTGATTTAAATGGCAAGTATGTAGGGAAAAGTGAACTGCCAAAAGACATGAAGTTACGTTCACAGAATCACTTTAATGGTACTGGCTATGCCAATAATATGTTATTTGTATACCATGAGCCGGAAGGTGAGTTTGGTACTTACTATGGTTTTAAGGTATTAAAAGACCGTTAATATTGCTTAATTATACAAAATAAAAAAACCGCCATGCCGGCGGTTTTTTTATTGATCATGCCTAATTAAAAATATGACTCTACTTACCTAATATACCAGCTAGCTTACCAGACAGCATACCAAACACGGCACCAAGTACCACTGAAAGTGCAACAATTAATGTTGGATTACTAAAGTTCATTGCGCCATAACTCGCTGCTGTATTGGTTGAAAGTGCAAACCCTGCTGTTGCTGCATAACCATACACATTTGCTGGCACTACAGATAATAAATTGATCCCCGCAACAATCACTAAGAAAAATACAGTAACCGCAATATAAATTGGCGCTGCAACCGCTGCAGGCAATCCAATTGGATTAGTTACTACTAAAGCCAATGCTATACCAGCAATCACTGCCCCATACACCATACCGGCAATTGTTTTTTGTAACGCTGCGACATCGCCCCCTGTATGAAAATAACAGCCCCATGCAATAAAGCCCACCCAAACCAACACCATTCCTGCTAGCGGCCCTAAAGCCAAAAATGCCCATACCCCACCTAATACAGCAATACTCAAAGCCAATGCTAGTAATTTCGACATACTTAGTTCTCCTAATTTTTATAATGAGTAGCAAGTTGATGCGAACGGCAGCGGTATATGCAGGGCATTTTTATAGATCTATTTATTAATACCTAAGGGTTAATTTGCCCTGAATCATATAAACGCTAGCTGCATACTGAATGATTTTCACAAAAATGTAAACTTTTTGTGCAACTTATGAGTGCGTGAATCACTTTTTTAGTGCCTAAGTGATGTGAAAATCAATAGACGGTAAATACAATCTACCGAAATCAAACTACGAGAAAAACGAAGGTGGGGGAGAATTAGTTATAGATCGTTTTTGGTGCGTTATCTAGGTTTTTTGGTGCAAATTCTGCATAAGGTTTGTAGTCCCAGTTTTTACGCCAGGCGCCTAATATTAAATTAGGATATTGCGGCCTCCCCAAACTACCATTGTACCGACCTAATGCACGATATAAATCGCCACGCTCAATATCGATGTAGTGCCTTAATATCGTACAGCCATAGCGAAGATTGAGGCGAAGATGAAATAGGTTATGTTCTTTATTACCAATAGTACGCACCCAAAACGGCATCACTTGCATAAATCCACGCGCTCCCACCGAAGATAATGCATATTTTTTAAATCCGCTTTCTACTTGAATAAGCCCTAATACCATTTGTGGATCCAAGCCGGCGCGGGTCGCCTCATAATGCACGGTGCGTAAGAAATCTTCGCGATACGCGTTATCTGGAATACGTTTTTTAAGCCGTTGCGACATATCACGTAACCAGGCATCACCTTCTTCTGGTGTCGCAAAAATGATTCTAGGCGCTGCTTTATCACTAATACTGCGCTGCATCAAAGCTTTCACGCTATTGGATAATGGCTCTTCTAGCTGCGAGCCTGCAAATGCAGCACTTGCAAAAAAAGTACCCGAAAATGCAGACACCACTAATAAAGTAAATCCAAAATGAAGTATTTTAAACATGTTCCCTATTTGCACTGCTTTTAAGCTTGCGTAAGATTTTGTACGAATTCGACTAAATTAGCCAATGGGATCAATTGCGCTTCTGCAGATATCCGCGCTTTATATTCAACCTCATTGTCAGCTAAGCCACGCTCGCCTATCACTATGCGATGCGGTATACCCATTAAATCAGCCTCTGCAAACATTACACCAGGGCGTTCGCCTCTGTCATCCAGCATCACGTCGACACCAAGCGCTGTTAACTCGTCATGCAGCTTATTCGCCGCCATTTTAACTGCTTCTGATTTTTCATAGCCAATCGGACAAATAGCCAAAGCAAAGGGAGCCATGCTAGCAGGGAAAATGATACCACGATCATCATTACCTTGTTCAATCGCCGCGCCGACAATACGCGAAACGCCAATACCATAACAACCCATTTCCATTACTTGTGTCTGGCCATTTTCATCAAGATAAGTTGCATTCATTGCTTCAGAATACTTTGTGCGTAATTGGAAAATATGGCCAACTTCAATACCGCGACAAAGTGACAATGTGCCTTTGCCATCCGGACTCACATCACCATCAACTACGTTACGGATATCTGCTACCAAACTTGGCTCAGGTAAGTCCCTACCAAAATTAACGCCTTTTAAATGATATTTTGGCTTATTCGCCCCACAGACAAAATCGCTCATTACAGCAACTGCCTTATCTGCAATCACTTTCACGTGAGCACCTACGCCTACCGGACCGATAAAACCTGGCGGGCAGTTCAGGTTCGCTCGCACTTCTTCATCTGATGCAAATCTAAACTCTTTTAAGCCGTTAATTTTGTTAACCTTAATTTCATTCAAACGGTGATCGCCACGCAACAACAACAAATGAAATTGCGAAGTGCCATCTTCAAGTGTGCCGATTAAAGCCATGGCCTTAATCGTGTGCTCCAAACCAATATTAAGTAACTCGGCGACTTGTTCACATGAAGTTTGTTTAGGAGTGTCAACATCCTGCATTAGTTCATTAGGGGTTGCGCGTGTTGTATTAGTAATCGCTTCAGCTAACTCCACATTGGCTGCGTAATCTGAAGTATCGCAATAAGCCAGCCCATCTTCGCCAGATTCAGCTAACACATGAAACTCATGAGAACCATCGCCACCAATTGCACCGGTATCCGCTTTTACCGCACGAAACTTTAAACCCAAGCGCCTAAATACATTGCTATAAGCTTGAAACATGGTTTCATAAGTTTGCTCAAGCGATGCAAAATTGCTATGGAAAGAATAGGCATCCTTCATCATAAATTCACGTGCACGCATCACGCCAAAACGTGGACGAATTTCATCCCTGAATTTAGTTTGAATTTGGTAAAAGTTAAGTGGCAATTGCTTATAACTACGAATCTCCTTACGTGCGATATCGGTAATCACTTCCTCATGCGTAGGGCCGAAACAAAATTCTCGCTCATGTCTATCCGTAATTTTAAGCATTTGTGGGCCAAATACAGCCCAGCGGCCGGTTTCTTCCCACAACTCTTTGGGTTGCACCGCTGGCATCAACAGCTCTAACGCGCCGGCTTTATTCATCTCCTCACGCACAATCGCTTCAACTTTACGCAATATTCTTAATCCAAGCGGCATCCAGCTATAAAGCCCAGAACCAAGCCGTTTAATCAACCCTGCACGTACCATGAGGATATGGCTAGCTAATTCTGCATCGTTAGGAGCTTCTTTTTGAGTATTGAAGAAAAATTGTGAGGCGCGCATGTTATGGTCTAATCGTGGCAAAAATCAAAGAGCGAATTTTACATAGAATCAGTCATTTAGTCAGTAAGAGTTATGCCCGATTATTCTGAAGATTGACGGACTTCATGGGAGTGGCTTAATGGACTATCAACAGGAACATAACCCGACTTCCACACCTCAAATGGCACAATGGTC
>DASQFK010000226.1:0-4609 GCA_035633175.1 Methylotenera sp. | reverse complement strand
TCACCGTTATGTTTGATCATCGGCACTTTGAGGCGGTCCGGGCTGTTTAATCCTTCGTAAGAAAAACGATCACGGTCAGACAACCAACACTCATTGATGCTTTCTTTTTCACGCGGCAATACGCGCATGACTTTATTATCTTTAACATGTACTTCAATGTGAGAGCCTAGACCGTCGTGTGGCGCAATGCTTGGTCTACGTGTGAGTTCCCAGCTACGCGCTGTGTATCGATAAGGTTTACTGGTTAACGCACCGACAGGGCATAAATCTATGATATTGCCTGACAGTTCAGAGTTAACACTTTTATCTACATAAGCGGTAATCTCTGCATGCTCGCCACGGCCAACCATGCCAAGCTCCATCATGCCGCCCACTTCTTTCAGGAAACGCACACAACGGGTACATTGAATGCAACGGGTCATATCCGTGCTGATCAACGGTCCGATATTTTTGTTGAATACCACACGTTTTTCTTCAGGATAACGTGAGCCACTTGTCCCGTAAGCTACTGCAATATCTTGCAAATCACACTCGCCGCCTTGATCGCAAATTGGGCAATCCAATGGATGATTAATCAGCAAGAATTCCATCACACTTTGCTGCGCTTCAATCGCAGCTTTGGAACGTGTAAATATCTTCATGCCATCCGCCACTGGTGTAGCGCAGGCAGGTAGAGGTTTGTTGAATTTTTCTACCTGAACTAGGCACATACGGCAGTTAGCAGCTACAGACAGTTTTTTGTGATAGCAGAAACGCGGAATGGCAATGCCGACTTTATCAGCCGCATCGATAATAGTGCTGCCATGTTCGACTTCTAAGGCTTTACCGTCTATTTCAATATTCAACATTATTGCTGTTCCATTTGTTTTTCTTGAAGCACAGCTTCATTTTCCACCATGCTCTTTCCATGCTGAATATAATATTCAAACTCTGGCCTAAAGTGCTTAATGAAACTTAATACCGGCGTTGCAGCAGCCTCGCCAAGCGCGCAAATCGTGCGCCCAGAGATGTTATTACTCACATCTGTCAATAAATCCAAATCTTCCATTTTTCCGTTACCGTTAACGATACGCGTGATCACACGATAAACCCAACCCGTACCTTCTCGGCAGGGTGTACATTGCCCACAACTTTCTTCATAGAAGAAATAGCTTAAGCGCTGCAAGGTTTTTACCATACAGGTCGTTTCATCCATCACGATCATGGAGCCTGCGCCTAAACTAGATCTGGCTTTACTCAAGCCGTCATAATCCATTGTCGCTGCCATAACAGCTTCTGCCGGCATTACCGGTGTAGATGGTCCGCCTGGAATGACGGCTTTTAATTTACGGCCTTTCCAAACACCGCCTGACATCGCTAATAAATCAGCAAATGTCATCCCCATTTTCACTTCGTAATTGCCTGGCTTTTCTACATGTCCAGACACTGAAAACAATTTTGTACCACCGGAACTGGGTACACCTAGTGCAGCAAACGCTTCACCGCCATGCTGCATGATCCACGGAATACTGGCATAGCTCTCCGTGTTATTCACATTGGTCGGCTTACCGAACACGCCATAACTTGCCGGGAACGGCGGTTTAAACCGTGGCTGACCCTTTTTGCCTTCTATCGATTCGATCAAGGCAGTCTCTTCACCGCAAATATAAGCACCATAACCATGTACAGCGTATAAATCGAAGCTAAAATTGGTGCCAAAAAGATTTTCACCTAAATATCCGGCTGCTTTAGCCTCATGCAAAGCAGCTTCAAAGATTTCGTAATCCTGCCAAATTTCACCATGAATATAGTTATAGCCGACGCGGGCACCTAAGGTATAAGCGGCAATTGCCATCCCCTCAATGAGTTGATGCGGGTTATAACGAATAATATCGCGATCTTTAAAAGTGCCAGGTTCACCTTCATCCGTGTTGCAAACCAAGTACTTAATGCCGTCAAAATAACGCGGCATAAAGCTCCATTTAAGACCGGTTGGAAACCCTGCACCACCACGGCCACGCAGACCTGAGGTTTTCACTTGCGTAATGATGTCTGTCGCTTTTGCTTTTTCCGTGACAATACGTTTTAATGCTGAATAACCGCCTAACTTGATATACGTTTCCAGAGAGGCTGGATTTTCCTCAGTAAGGGTACGTAGGCATAATAGAGTCTGACCTGCCAAGTCGGTCATCACTGGCTTGCCAGCTTCATAACTTGCCATTGGAGTAGTCATTAGTTCGACTCCTCAGCCATTAGCTTTTCTAATATGACATCTACTTTTGCAGGCGTTAAAAACTCATGCATGGTGTGATTATTCACAATCAATAGCGGCGCACCGCCGCAAGCCCCCATACACTCACCTTCTTTTAGACAAAACTTACCATCAGGCGTTACTTCATTAAAGCCTACACCAAGTTTATTTTGAAGATGATTGACGATTGCATCACTGTCGCGCAACATGCAGGAGATGTTAGTGCAAATACTGATCTTATATTTTCCAACCGGCTCTAAATCGTACATATTGTAAAAACTTGCCACTTCCATCGCTGCAATGTCAGGCATCCGTAGATATTGCGCCACTTCACTGATACTTTCTTTTGACAGCCAGCCGCGTTCGGTTTGCACTATACGCAACGCACTCATCACCGCCGCTTGGCGCTGGTCAGCTGGATACTTAGTCAGTTCGTAATCAATTTTTGCGATGGCTTCTGGGCTTAACATTTTCTTTATCTTAATCTATCAATCTCTCACGGCAGACTTTTATCGGTCAATCTCACCGAATACGATGTCCTGCGTACCGATGATCGCCACCAAATCGGCAATCATGTGGCCGCGTGTCATTTCATCTAATGCCGCCAAATGGGGGAAACCGGGTGCCCGTATCTTTAAACGATACGGCTTATTCGCACCATCTGAAACCATGTAAATACCGAACTCACCCTTGGGATGCTCCACAGCCGCATACGCCTCGCCGGCTGGCACATGAAAACCTTCTGTGAATAACTTGAAATGATGGATTAAATCTTCCATGTTCTCTTTCATACCTTCACGGTTTGGCGGGGCGACTTTGTTATCACTGGTAATCACAGGGCCCGGATTTTTACGCAACCAGTCCACACATTGCTTGATGATATTATTAGATTGCCTAAATTCTTCCATGCGCACTAAATAGCGGTCATAACAATCGCCATTAACACCGACTGGAATATCAAAATCCAGCTTGCTATATACCTCATAAGGCTGCGTTTTGCGTAAATCCCATGCAATGCCAGAACCGCGCAACATTGGGCCAGTCATCCCTAAGGCTAATGCACGCTCGGGTGTGACCACACCTACACCGACAGTCCGTTGTTTCCAGATTCTATTGTCGGTAAGCAGTGTTTCATATTCATCCACATACTTAGGAAAACGTTGGGTAAAATCATCAATGAAATCCAATAAAGAACCTTCGCGGTTTTTATTTTGCTCTTTTACCGTTTTAGCATTACGTAGAGGAGAGACTTCATATTTTGGCATTTGAGCAGGCAAATCACGGTATACACCACCTGGGCGGTAATAAGCAGCATGCATGCGTGCACCGGAAACCGCTTCGTAGCAGTCAAACAAATCTTCACGCTCGCGGAATGCATACAGAAATACCGTCATCGCACCTACGTCCAACGCATGCGCGCCTAGCCATAATAAATGATTGAGCACACGGGTAATTTCATCGAACATTACGCGGATATATTGCGCACGGGCAGGGACGTCAATGCCCATCATTTTTTCAATGGCCATTACGTAGGCATGTTCATTTGACATCATCGACACGTAATCTAGCCTATCCATATACGGGATAGATTGTAAATACGTACGGTTTTCTGCTAATTTTTCAGTAGCGCGATGCAACAACCCAATATGAGGATCTGCGCGTTGGATCACTTCACCATCTAACTCGAGCACCAAGCGCAATACTCCGTGTGCAGCAGGGTGCTGCGGGCCGAAGTTCATTGTGTAATTTCTAATTTCAGCCATATATACCTACTTAGCGTGCGCGCCTTCATCACGTATCACGCGGGGCACGTTATTACGATCTTCAATCGTTACCGGTTGATAAATCACGCGTTGCTGCTCTGGGTCATAACGCATTTCTACAGTACCAATCATTGGGAAATCTTTACGGAACGGATGTCCTACAAAGCCATAGTCCGTTAACAATCGGCGTAAATCAGGATGGTTTTCAAACATGATGCCGTATAAATCGAAGGCTTCACGCTCAAACCAGTTAGCAACTGGCCATACATCAACCAAGGTAGGCAAAACGGGGAATTCTTCATCTTGTGCAAATACGCGTAAGCGCACACGGTGATTCAAACTGACAGATAAAAAGTGACAGACAACCGCAAATCGCAATTCACTAAAATGATTGACACCATCCAAACTATTGTCGCCATAGCCTTGGTAATCTACACCGCACAAATCAATTAACTGCTCGAATTTCAGGCTCGGTTCGTCACGGAGTATATGACACGTATCAAGATAGTCTGAAGCTGCGCACTCAATTGTTATCTCATCGAACGCAACAACCTGCTTGATGATTCTTGCACCTAATGCCGTCTGTAAACTAATTAATAGTTGATCTAATTTTGCT
>DASQFK010000225.1:0-12403 GCA_035633175.1 Methylotenera sp. | reverse complement strand
CTTTGTGAGTGATTATAATCAAGCAAACTGGCGCCGTAACCAGTTGAGAGCATTAAGTGTAATTTAAGATAAGGATTGTTAAAAACCTGCCGTTGCAAGTCGATTTGCGCGAAGCCTTTATTATCACTGCGAAAGTTGTTGCGTAATAAAAGTGTTGCGGCATTTTTACGCTTTGTGTCTTCCCATCTAAACGTCATGTCGCCATAGCCCATAAATTTTTCTAAATCTGGATTGTCATCTGTACTTTCAGGAATACGCCACCATGGACGTACCATTAAGGAAAGTTGATCGGTCAACTCCCATCCAGTTTCAAGGTAAACGCGATTCCAGCTTCTGGAAATTGGGTCAGACCGACCGTTGGATTGATGCACCAAACCTAGATTCAACATTCTAGGAATATAGTTCTTTTTAATGCCATTCACTTGATTATCAATCCCTAAAGATAGGATAAGTTCAGGCTCATAATCATTTTCTCGTAATGGGCGGGAAGCCTCACTATCAAAAACCTGCCAGTAGGATTGCTGTGTGTAGGCGCCCCAAATTCTAGAGCTAGTGACATACGGCAGACTGCGAATGAACGGAATGTTATTCATCATCTCCGTTTTTAAACTTAATTGAAATTTCAAATCTTTAGTGTCTAGATTCCTGTCTTCCTGATTGTTTTGGCTTGGGCTAAAAGGCGTGTCATTCGTATGGCTAGTATTTGTTATTAATAAATAGTTGGATTTATACGTCTCAAAATCACTGATATCCCAATCACCCTGTGAAGTTAAACGCCATTTTCTTTCAAGATAAGTAAGCTCTGTTGTGGGTTTGATGATAGCAACTGTAGTTTCAGGCTTCGCATTTTCCGCATTTGCAGGATTAGCGGCAGTTGTATTATTTTTGGTTAATGCATTTTCAGGTGTGATTACATGGTTCATGCTTTCAATTGCAGGTGTGCTGATACTGTCAAAACACGCTAACCGCTTTTTTGATTCAAATTGTGAGGGGTAAGTGGTTTTACACTTGAACATTGCCTGTTCAACCGTGAGCACTTCTTTCGCCTCAACTAGTATAGGCAACGATAACAGCCCAGTTAAATATAGACAGTACTTCAGAAAAGCATTGTTGTGCAGATACATAATTTTCCTAATTAAATAGCTTTTACTGCTGGGTGAAGCCCTTTTAAACCAACAGGTTCTATAGTGCTGATTAATTAAGTTAACAATAACCCTCAGTTTTATATATCTTATGCGAATCCACCGATTAACTTTGTGCTTTAGTTAACATAGTCATAGACTTGAAATGGAATAATGCTGTTTAGCTAGCAAGCACTAAGGCGCGGGATTGGTCAGCTTTAAATGTAAACTTTCAATTTCCTGCAAGATTTCTAAAGACAATTTTATATTCCAGGCTGCGATATTCTCTTTCAATTGCAACATGCTGGTAGCACCCACAATCGTACTGGTAACGAACCAGCGATGATACACAAATGAAAGTGCCAATTGCGTAGGTGTCATACCGTGCTGGCGAGCCAATTTGGCATAAGCGATGGTCGCAGGCGCTACATTAGTTTTTGTGTACCGCTGTGCATAGCCTCTGAACAGTGTTGCGCGGCCTTTAGCAGAAGGGTCATCACTGTATTTAGCAGTCAAATGACCAAACGCCAATGGAGAATAGGCAAGCAGGCCTACTTTTTCACGGTATAACACTTCTGACATCCCAAAGTCCATTGTGCGATTCAGCAGGTTGTAGCCATTTTGCAAACTGGCGATACGTGGCAGGTTGAATTCTTTTGCAACACGTAGAAACTCCATTACGCCCCACGGCTGTTCATTGGACAATCCGATATAGCGTATCTTTCCTTCTTTGATAAGCTCCGCCAGTGTTTCAAGCTGATTTTGGATCGACACCCACTCTTTTTCAGCACCTTGTCTAAAGATGCCCGATTCAAATTCACCGGCAGGATCAAATTGGTATTGCCCAAACATCGGCACATTACGTTCTGGCCAGTGCAACTGGTAAATATCAATATAATCCGTTTGCAAACGTTGCAACGAACCATCGATAGCGGCGCGGATGTTGGCTCTATCTAATGACGCAGGTCCGCCGCGTATCCAACTGACACCCCGACGTGGACCAGCGGCCTTGGTACCTAATACGATCTTATCTCTAGCTTGGTTTTTAAGCCAGTTACCCACCATGGTTTCGGTACGGGTGCAGGTCTCAGCCTTTGGCGGCACAGGGTACATCTCGGCGGTATCAATAAAGTTAATGCCTTCGGATAAGGCATAGTCGAGCTGTTCGTGTGCTTCAGGTTCTGTATTTTGATCACCATAGGTCATGGTACCTAAGCAAACAGCAGAAACGAGTAAATCAGAGCTGCCTAATTGACGATATTCCATTATGTTAATGCAATACCTGGTGTGTAGGGTTAAGCCCAGCTTTCGTATTATTCGGTGTCATCAATAAATCCCAGCCGGCTTCGCGTGTAGCAAGCAACATCATATTAGTCACGGCATAGATCAACTCGTTATTCAGGACGATTTTAACGGCTTGGCCATTGGTGCATTGAAACTCTAAATGTGGCGGCGTGTTTTCATTGGTAATAATCACACATTGCACTGCCAGCAACGGCACATCCGTAAGCGTGTCGCGACCGGCGATATATTCGGACTGGAAATCCATGTTATCCAGCTTCTTCTGTTCTGCCACCTCCAATGCAAAGCTCTCAATCGCCTGATGTTTCCTATCTGGCGTAGCGATTGCAGGTGTGGAGGATTGTGTGGCCGTGACAGGCGTTAGGTTGCCACTAGCGCCTTGCAGCAAACTCCACATGGCTTTGCAGATACGTCGTGTAATCCAAACAGTCACCTCTGTTTTATCAACTAAGCCTAGCTTTAGCAACAACCTATCTTCCTGGTCATTAAAACCAAGGTTGATTTGCTCAATGGCGGATTCGTTTTTTGTCATTTTTAATATTTAAGGGTGAAGTACTATTACAGCATAAGGTTTTTATCTCGTTTTTTCCAGCATCCTATCTAAATACTTCCCTTTAAATCCAATAAATTATTAAGTTTTTACAGTGAAGTAAACCTAATTTATTTCAAGCAGACAATAATCTGACTCTTGAAAAATAACAGAACGACCCAATTACTAGCACTCTAGGGCTTTGAGTGCTAAAATCGCTTTCGCTCTGCATGGTAGAGAATTGAATGCAATTTAGGCCATGTGCATTACTTAGAAGTATCAAATTTATTTATAAATCCTAAAAGTTATTAAAACTTAACACTTGGGATATTTAATTGTTGCAATATCGTTATTTAATTTTTGGAGAAACCGTATGAAAATTCGTCCTTTACACGACCGCGTGATTGTTAAACGCTCAGAAGAAGAACGTACAACTGCATCAGGCATTGTCATTCCAGATAGCGCAACTGAAAAGCCAGACCAAGGCATTGTACAAGCTGTTGGTAATGGTAAAAAAGATGACAGCGGCAAATCTATTGCCCTTGATGTAAAAGTCGGCGACAAAGTGTTGTTCGGCAAGTACGCAGGCCAAACCGTTAAAGTGGATGGCGAAGAATTACTCGTGATGCGCGAAGAAGACATCATGGCGATCGTCGAATAATTTCGACAGCAAGATATTGTTGAATAGTTCAACAATTAATTAATCCAATAAATTTAAAAAGTATGCGAAACATCCGAGCGAAGTAATAAGTAGGCGCAGCTAAGCGCAAAAACCGGAGTTTACTTGTGTAAATGAGGATTTTTAAGCTTAGATGCAACGCCCTTATTAAGAGCGAAATGTTTTGCCACAATATTTAGGAGTATTTAACATGGCAGCAAAAGATGTAAGATTCGGCGACGAAGTTCGCCAAAAAATGACCAACGGCGTAAACATTCTTGCCAACGCAGTTAAAGTAACACTAGGCCCTAAAGGCCGTAACGTAGTTTTAGAGCGCTCTTTCGGCGCACCGACCATCACTAAAGATGGTGTTTCAGTGGCTAAAGAAATCGAATTAAAAGACAAATTCGAAAACATGGGCGCACAAATGGTGAAAGAAGTGGCTTCAAAAACTTCTGATATCGCTGGTGACGGTACAACAACAGCAACCGTGTTAGCTCAAGCAATCATCCGTGAAGGCATGAAATCTGTAGCTGCCGGCATGAACCCGATGGATTTAAAACGTGGTATCGATAAAGCCGTTGCTGCGGCAATTGCAGATTTAAAATCACAATCAAAACCATGTACCACTAGCAAAGAAATCGCTCAAGTTGGTTCAATTTCAGCTAACTCTGACAATTCAATTGGCCAACTCATTGCAGATGCAATGGATAAAGTGGGTAAAGAAGGCGTGATTACCGTTGAAGATGGTTCAGGTCTAGAAAGCGAATTAGATGTAGTGGAAGGTATGCAGTTTGACCGCGGTTACTTATCACCATATTTCATCAACAATCAAGAGCGTCAAATTGCATTGTTAGATAACCCATTCGTGTTATTACACGACAAAAAAATCTCAAACATCCGTGATTTATTACCAACTTTAGAGCAAGTGGCTAAATCAGGTCGCCCACTATTAATCATCGCTGAAGACATCGATGGCGAAGCATTGGCAACATTGGTAGTGAACAACATTCGTGGCATTCTAAAAACGACTGCTGTTAAAGCACCTGGTTTTGGTGACCGTCGTAAAGCAATGTTAGAAGATATCGCAATTTTAACTGGCGGTACTGTAATTGCTGAAGAAGTGGGCTTGAAACTTGAAAACGTAACACTTGAAGATTTAGGTCAAGCGAAACGTATTGAAGTGGGTAAAGAAAACACCATCATCATTGATGGTCATGGCGTTGAAGC
The DNA here is from genome assembly GCA_035633175.1 of Methylotenera sp. Lineage (GTDB taxonomy): Bacteria > Pseudomonadota > Gammaproteobacteria > Burkholderiales > Methylophilaceae > Methylotenera. The sequence goes on along the minus strand of DASQFK010000225.1, from coordinate 7,563 downwards.
AAACATCAAATCACGTATTGCGCAAATCAAAACACAAATCGAAGAAGCATCAAGCGACTACGATCGTGAAAAATTGCAAGAACGTGTAGCTAAATTAGCTGGCGGTGTAGCAGTGATTAAAGTTGGCGCGACGACTGAAATCGAAATGAAAGAGAAAAAAGCGCGCGTTGAAGATGCATTGCACGCAACACGTGCAGCAGTTGAAGAAGGTATTGTTGCTGGTGGTGGCGTTGCATTGATTCGTGCACGTGACGCAATCGCTAAAGTAAAAGGCGACAATTTAGACCAAGAAGCTGGCATTAAAATCGTACTTCGCGCTGTTGAAGAGCCATTACGCCAAATCGTACAAAACGCAGGTGTTGAACCATCTGTAGTGGTGAATAACGTAGCTGCTGGTAAAGGCAACTACGGTTACAACGCTGCGAACGAAACTTACGGCGACATGGTAGAAATGGGCGTGCTTGACCCAACTAAAGTAACCCGTTCAGCATTGCAAAATGCAGCATCAGTAGCTGGCTTAATGCTAACGACTGATTGTATGGTAGCTGAATTGCCTAAAGACGACGGCCCTTCTATGGGTGGTGATATGGGCGGTATGGGTGGCATGGGCGGCATGATGTAATTCCATTCTTCACTTCTTCGGTGATGCGTCGTTGGTTTCATCATTTGCTTCTTGCCGTACTTAACGTACTGTCTGCGTCGCAAATGATTTCACCGCCTAGCCTCACCATCGAATTGAAGCTGGAATGCGCTAAGTAGCATTCAAAAATGAAACCTCGCTTCGGCGAGGTTTTTTATTGCAACTTGTTATTTGACGCAAAGCAAGCTGTCAATTAGGATGACTATTTTACGTTAGAACAAAAAAATGAACGAACTGATAATCAAAGGAAGTAATGAGCGCTTAAAACTAATAGTGCCCTGCTTGTTTTTTATGTTTTTATTTTTCTCTTTAATCTCATATCTTAAAAGCTCTTGGTCTAACCAAACTCAAGCAGTGACTACAACTTTTTTCTTCATCTCATTATTTAGCTTTTGGGCTTTATACATTCAATCAAAAAGAAAAGTTGTAATTAACAAAACAAATGATCAAATTCAGGTTTATGAAACAACGTTCTGGGGTAAAGAAAATATATCATCCTACTCACTCAGTAACTTTGCTTATATTCGTTCTTTTATCACGTTCGGAAGAGGGGCTGTTAATTGTGTTGAGCTAGTTACTGACACTGGTAACTGGGGGCTTATTATTTCGTCGTTCTTACCCTCTGGCGGTCAAAAGTTTTTTTCTCTGGTCACTGAAAGTGAAAATCCCAAAGCAAAAAATTTATGTGAAACTATAGCCAGTTATATTTCGTTGCCTAACATGGGTTTCCAGGGTCACGAATTGTGTAAAACACAAATTAAAAATCAAAATGAATCAACGTTCATTAAAAATTTGTTCTAATCCATCTATAAAGACTTCCCCGTCAACTCCGCGGGTTTAATTTCTTGCAGACGCTTTTTAGCTCATTTCATTTCCTAACAAGCCATGTAGGGTGGGTCACTTGTGACCCACGCGTTGCAATAGTGGAGCGTTTTTAACACTCGTTTACAATGGTGTTAATTATGATTCTACCTATTGCAAACAATGCCGAGTGATTGATCGTTAATAATAAAATCATACACATACGTTATCAATAGGCAAAAAAAAACCCGATTTAAGGGGAAGAAATCGGGGTCAAAGGTGCCTCATCGTCTAAGGCTTCCGCTCAGGGAGGAAAGAAGCGGAATGACAACTTTCGTCATCTGTAAATTCTGACTAATCCACTCAAGATTTAGCCAAGTAGGGTGGGTCACTTGTGACCCACGCGTTGCAATGGTTAAATATGTCACTACCGCGTGGGGTTAAAACCCCACCCTACGCAAATCACCAACATACCCACATCCCGATGGGGTTGGGAATTTTGACCCTCACGGAAAATCCCTTAAAATCATTGCATGTCACATTATCGACGCGCCAAAACCCAAAATGCCACTTACTTTTTCACGGTGGTGACTTACCGTCGGCAAGCCTTTTTATGTGATGAAGCTGTGCGTAACGCTTTAAGAAATGCCATTCATAAAGTGCAAACACAATATCCTTTTAAAATTGATGCTTGGGTATTGCTGCCCGACCATATGCACACCATTTGGACTTTGCCTGAAAACGATGCCAATTTTTCATTACGCTGGCAATTGATTAAACGTTATGTAACGCGCGAATGTGGCGCATATTTAAACCGCCCCGAATGGCTTAATGCCTCTAAAATAAAGCACCAAGAGGCTACTTTGTGGCAACGCAGATTTTGGGAGCATCAAATCCGTGACGATAGCGATTATCAAACCCACATGGATTATTGCCATTTCAACCCTGTTAAACACGGTTTGGTAAAACGTGTGCAAGATTGGCCGCATTCGACTTTTCACAAACAGGTTAATTTAGGTCAGTATCCAATAGATTGGGCTGGGCAAGGATTGGTGTCGACGGGGAAATTCGGAGATGATTGAGATGCTGTTCCGCGTGGGTTATACATAACCCACCCTACTTCTGGCTTCACAAGTGACCCACCCTACAAAAAAACTTACTATTATGACGATTACAAATAAAGAAAAACCCGCTCAACTCCACCCCTCATGGCTGGCAGTGATTGGCGATGAGCTTGAGAAGCCTTATATGCAGGCTTTGAGCGATTTTCTTAAGCAAGAAAAAGCCGCTGGTAAAGTCGTTTTTCCGCCTAATCCGTTGATCTTTAATGCGTTTAATCACACGCCTTTTGATAAAGTTAGGGTAGTGATTATTGGGCAAGACCCGTACCATGGCCAAGATAAAGGGCAGCCACAGGCGCATGGTTTAAGTTTTTCTGTGCCAAAAGGTATTGCACCGCCGCCATCTTTAGTGAATATTTTTAAAGAAATTGCGTCTGATCTAAATATTAAAATGAGTCGAAATGGCGACTTAACGCCGTGGGCAGACCAAGGAGTATTGCTGTTGAATGCCACACTCACGGTGGAGTCAAGCAAGGCAGGCGCACATCAGGGTAAAGGTTGGGAAGCGTTTACAGACGCTGCTATCGCAGCGCTGAATAAACATCGCGAGGGTTTAGTGTTTGTGCTATGGGGTAGTTATGCGCAGAAAAAAGGCCATATGATTGATGAGAAGCGGCATTTGGTGCTTAAATCCCCTCACCCATCGCCGCTGTCAGCGCATCGTGGCTTTTTTGGCAACCATCAGTTTTCTAAAATCAATCAATACCTCATTCAGCAAGGTCAAACGCCGATTGATTGGCAACTTTAATCGTTAAGCTTAAGGCATTAACTTATTCAAACTTAACGATAAAAAATCACCAAATAAGCGCTAGCCAAAAAGTTAGTTCAGCTTACGCAAGGCAAAAAAAACCCCGATTTAAGGGGAAGAAATCGGGGTTAAGAGTGCCTCATCGTCTAAGGCTTCCGCTCAGGGAGGAAGAAGCGGAATGACAACTTACGTCATCTGTAAATCTGACTAAACCACTCAAGATTTAGTTCCAAGAGTTTTACTGTTTTTGTGGACAGGATCTAGTTAAGTAAGCGCTTGCCTTTACTTTGCACAATATAATTCATTACAGCCATGCGATAATATCGTTATGGAAATTCAAAACTCATTGCTTAATGGCCTCAACAATAAACAGCTTGAAGCTGTTACTTTGCCGCATCAATCAGCACTTATATTAGCGGGTGCCGGCAGTGGAAAAACTCGCGTACTTACAACGCGTATCGCTTGGCTGATTCAAACAGAGCAAGTGTCGCCAACAGGTTTATTAGCGGTCACTTTTACTAATAAAGCAGCGAAAGAGATGCTCACGCGGCTCACCAGCATGTTGCCGATTAATACCCGCGGCATGTGGGTTGGCACATTCCACGGCTTATGCAACCGTTTACTGCGCGCGCATCATCGCGAAGCTGGATTACCGGCAAGCTTTCAAATTTTGGATACTGCCGACCAGCTATCAGCCATCAAACGTTTGATGAAGCTGATGAATGTAGATGATGAAAAATTTCCACCTAAGCAAGTGCAAGGTTATATCAATAGCTGTAAAGATGAAGGCTTGCGTGCCCATGCGGTAGATGCATTTGACCCGCATTCAGAAAAACTACGTGAGATTTTTGACGCTTACGACAAACAATGCCAACGCGATGGCGTGGCGGACTTTGCTGAACTGTTATTACGCTGTTATGAATTGCTGGAGCGCGATGTGCATATCCGCCAGCATTACCAAAGCCGTTTCAAATATATATTGGTCGATGAGTTTCAAGATACCAACCGTTTGCAATATCTGTGGCTGAAACTACTGGCAGGCCACAAAAATAACACTCAGCAAAACTGCATGTTTGCCGTCGGCGATGATGATCAGTCTATTTATGGTTTCAGAGGCGCACGTGTAGGCAATATGCGCGACTTTGAAACGGACTTCAAAATCGAACATATTGTAAAACTTGAAGAAAATTATCGCTCACATAGCAACATTCTTGACGCAGCTAATGCGATTATTTCGCACAATAAAAATAGGCTGGGCAAAAACTTATGGACCTCCGCAGGTGCGGGCGAGCCAGTGCGATTATATGAAGCTTATAACGATAATGATGAGGCAAGTTTTATTGTCGATGAGATTAAAATGCTGCATGCCGAAGGGGCAGAATTGGGCGAAATAGCCCTGCTCTACCGCTCCAACGCGCAATCGCGTATTCTGGAACATGCACTTTTTTCAGCCAATCTACCGTATCGGGTATATGGTGGTTTACGCTTTTTTGAACGTGCAGAAATCAAACATGCACTGGCTTATATGCGCTTAATCGCGAATGCGCATGACGATACTGCACTGCTGCGCGTGATTAACTTTCCAACCCGCGGCATAGGCGCACGCAGCCTAGAGCAATTGCAGGAGTCAGCCCGTGCTGAGAATTGCAGCCTATGGCAAGCGGCGATTAACAAAGTTGGCAACGGCAAACCGGGCGGCAAAGGCATTGAAGGATTTGTCGCATTGATCAGGCAAATGATAGATGAAGCTTACGGCATCAGCCTGGCAGAGTTGACCGAGCTTGCGACTACGCTTTCAGGCTTAGTCGCCCATTACCAGAATGATAAAGAAGGCGAAGACCGCATTGAAAACTTGAAAGAGTTAGTCACCGCAGCGGTGTCATTTACCAAACAGGATTTTGGTAACCATAACAATGTAGACGGCGATACCGAGCAAGATCTACTCACACAGTTTCTAAGTCACGCAAGTTTAGAAGCCGGCGAACATCAGGCCGATGTAGGTCGTGAAGCCTTACAGCTCATGACCGTACACGCCTCAAAAGGCCTGGAGTTTAAGGCGGTATTTATCAGCGGCTTAGAAGAAGGCTTGTGTCCGCACGAGCAAAGCCTGTATGAAAATAGCGGCTTAGAAGAAGAACGCAGGCTTATGTATGTAGCAGTCACACGTGCGCGACAACGCTTATATTTGAGCCATGCGCAAAGCCGTATGCTACATGGCCAAGTACGTTACGGTATTCCATCGCGCTTTTTAGATGAAATACCAGACGGTTTGCTCAAACGCTTAAATAGCAAACCGGTCAGCAGATCCGGCAGTGGGCGCGATTATAGTGAACTGCCAGCCATGATGAGCAAACAGCAAAGCAACCATCAAAAAAATGCAATGCCTTGGAAAATTGGCCAGCAAGTGGCACACGCAAAGTTTGGTAATGGCGTCATTGTGAGCTATGAAGGTAATGCGAATGACATGCGGGTGCAAATTAACTTTGGACGCGAAGGCCTAAAATGGCTGGCCCTGGAGTTTGCGAAACTGACACCTATTTAACTTGATCACCTTTCTTACAAGCAATCAGATTAAATGAATGTTTAAATTGAATCCACCGGTTTCGACACACTGAAAATATCCACATAACTGGTATACAAGCTCGTCATCATCACCGGAATAACGACTAGCAAACCCAAGCCAAACGGGATAATCGCCAGCACTAACATCACCATAAAGATCAAGCCGTAGAGTAAAAAAGGCAGCATATTTTTAAGGCAAGCCACAAAGCTTAATTTCATGGCTTCTGTTGCGGTTAAATTATTGAGCCCAACTAATATGGGTGCAAACCAATAGGCCATGATTAGCGGCAGCAGAAACAACATCGCGACTAAAATCGGCAACATCATGGCGCCGGCCTGATCTGGGTTTACAGTGCCGCCTTTCATCAAGATCTCGATTGTTTCCCTATCTAAAGACAGCACCACCATCACTGCAATCACCAGCAGACCCATCATATAAAAACCGCCTACGGCAATGAGCTGTGCCGTATTTTGCTTAAAGCCAGCGAATAAATGATTGATCTCTAAATCTTCATTCTTGGTAATCGCTTGGCAACCCCACATAAGACCGGCGGCAAAGACCGGCGCCAATAATGTGCTTACTATGGAGCCAACCACAGGTACAAGCGAAATAGGCACAATAATCGCTAAATAAATAACAAATAGAATAATCCACATCGCAGGATTGGCTTTAAATAGGTTGAATCCACTGACGATCCATCCCAACGCATTAGCGGCTGGCACCTGCTTGATTTTTGACGCATCTATGATTAAATTTTCTGTCATTTTGCACTCCTGAACGAATGATTTTGCACGTTAGTTTTTATTAGATCGCTTGTATTTAGATCGCTGGTAATTTGCAACTATTCTTATAATCCGCTTTTACGCAATTTAAGTATTTGTTTAAAGTGATTCGGGTCTTTTGCATGCGTTAACTCACCCTTATGCGGATAAATTTGATCATATAAACGAGACAGCCAAAAACGTAAAGCAGCGACACGCAACAAACCCGGCCAAGAATTGATTTCTGCTTGATTCAGAGGTCTGATTGTTTCGTAAGATTCTCGCATTGCATTCAATCGCAAGATATCTAAACTACCATCTTCCTGCACACACCAGTCATTCACCGCTATCGCTAGGTCGTAAGCAAGCACATCGTGACAGGCGTAGTAAAAATCAATCAATCCACCGATTTTATCACCTTCAAACAACACGTTATCGCGAAATAAATCAGCATGCGTCACGCCCATCGGTAACTGTGTAGTATCAAACCCGGCTTGAAATGCTAATGTTTCTTGTAATAATTGTTGATCTTCTGCCGCTAAATGCGGCATGACTTGCGTTGCGGTTTTATTGCGCCAATCTGCACCACGCTGGTTGTGGCTATCATGCTGCGGAAACTTCTCCTCAAACGATTGGCCAGCGATATGCATCTTTGCCAGCACTTTACCTACTTCCGCACACTGATCGACACTCGGATCTTCAATATCTTGCCCCGCGAGGCAGCTTACTAATGCAGCTGGTTTGCCATTCAGCATATGCAAACTTGCACCGGCTTTATCTTTTATTGGCCATGGGCAAGGCACACCGTGTGATGCGAGATGGCTCATGAGATCAATAAAATAAGGCAGTTCTTCTATCGAGTTTTGCTCAAACAATGTAAGAACGTATTTATTCTGATTGGTAGTTACAAAATAATTAGTATTAGTAAT
>DASQFK010000224.1:0-2311 GCA_035633175.1 Methylotenera sp. | reverse complement strand
TATCATATGGGGAAATAGACAGAATTGGGCCAAAGTATTTATGTAGGCGATATAAAAATTCATTGACCCGTATTAGTCCACCAGGCGTGATTAACCCGTGTTGTTTCAAGCCATGCTGGTAGGTAAATTGCAACTGCTTTGGGTTGAATTCACTTGGTAATAAGCTCATCAGTGCTCTAACTGACAATTCAGATAGGCTTTCTAGAAGTGGGTGGCTATTGGTTGAGACTTGAATGCCGTAGCTGCTGTGTAAGGAAGGTAAAGCTAGTTCAGTTTTTCCTCTACCATCTTCACGTAGTCTGCATACACGGAGCTGCTCACCGTGCGTAGTGCAAACATGAGTGCTAGATAACTGATGACTGCGATGCCAATAACCATATCCATGCACTTGAACATCTAGTTCAAAACACTCTGGGCAAAATTTTAGGTTGGAAAATTGATGTGCATGAGTGGGTGGTAGTCCAAGTATAAACTTTAGATGTTCCACACTATTGCTTGCCATCAAACGAACACAGTTATCAATGAGATTGATTGGTCTAAATGTAAGGTAGTAGGGCAGCACTGTTGAATTTTTGGAGAGGCTATATACATCTCCAAATGCATTTGAGGTGTTGCTGCAGAACTTCGCGAGATGGGATGGAAAATCTAATCGTGTTCCAGCGGAGCCATTGCCTAGTAATTTTTCACTCAATTGGTAAGCACTTGGATATCCATTGATCATATGAGTAGTGGCCATCCAGCTATAAAATGTCATGTCCTTATACATAGGGGGTAATATTAAATTTGACATAGTTTAGTCCTCAGTTTCCTGTCTTAAAGCTGCGAGTTGGTCTAGATTGTGATTAATCAGACCATTCATTCGCATATCTTCATGAGCCAAGGTTTCTTTGAGTAATTGCGATTTTGTGCGTTTATTTTTTTCAGCTGTCTGCTGACTTTTGAATTTTGCTTGTTCACCGCGCTTTTTAGTGAGCTTAAGTTTATTTGAATCTGCTAATGTTGGAGGTTCATGCTTTACGGAATCGTTGTTTTCATTGCATTCGGCCTGCCAATGTTGTTTGTAAAAACTTACATCCACATCTGGATAATTGCTGAGCAAGTTCGCATTTTTATATCTAAATCCATCTGCAAGAAGCTTAATTTTGCTATAAGAGTACCCTTGGTAAAAATCTTCAATGTCATCCGGTGTAACAAACTGCTTCTGATGGTATAGGCAATATCGTTGAGCCCCAGACCATAAAATAACAGCTAACCTTGCAATTCCTCCACTACAATCAAATAGCTTTTTTAAACATTCTGAAAGTGATTTCGGGGGTAGAGGTAACAAATAAAACAGCATAATACTTCGACAGAGAGCTTCCCAATCTAACTCCCAGTCAGGTTCATTCAGCGCGCCAATCGGATGGAAATGTGAAGTCTCTGTTAATATTAGTCGGCTTAAGTCTTGGCTGTAGTTGAGCCAATCAAATGCTCGCTCATTTCCACTGATAACAATCGGAATACTGCTGTTTATAATTTGAAGCAAGAACAACTGCATCAATTCAGCTTGTCCGCTTTTAACTAGATTCCTAAGTTGCGATTCATCGATGAAAATGATACCGGTATGGTGTGCAATTAGTCTTGCAATTGTTGCGACTGATAACTTTTCGACCGTACGGTTTTGCCTGAATATTGATGTTGCATACTGAGTGCCAAGTGCTTGATCCATAGCAAACAGAATCGAATACATAAAACCGCCACGTGAGCCATCGTGAGAAAGATTAACGTGCAAATACACAAGTTGTTTGTGAAAAACCCAGCCAGCTGCCTCGTCTCTCCCATGCTCAATTACCTGAGGTAAGATCGCACAAAAACGTTGAATCGCTACGGTTTTACCTGTTCCTGTGGGTCCTTTAAGAACATTTACCGACAGTCCTGATGTAGCGTGCCTTGGAAACTCGTTGAGCAATTTGTTTTGTTCAAGGGATTCAAAATAGCGTCTTTTGTTCTCAACTAAAACAGGATTTCTATTATGAAGTCCAGTTTTTAACATTCCATACCAAGTCATTGCTGCCATCATCATTTTTTTTGTGGGTGCAAGTATTACCTTCTCGCCTGTTAGCAGAGCATCCTTTTCTACAAAAGTTAGTTTTGATACGTCCACATTTTGTAAAGGATGGTAAGTCATTGCTTTCATCACGTCTTCCACCATTTTATAATCAGGTAGTCTTTCCAATAATGGATTATGGAAGGGTAGTTGGCTCATTTCGTACCACCATAAATCATGATGTCTAAAATGTTTTTTCCTCGAATTTGTTTAGTTTGAAGAGGA
>DASQFK010000223.1:0-25880 GCA_035633175.1 Methylotenera sp. | reverse complement strand
CGATTTTCTGCTAACTTTTCAGTAGCGCGATGCAATAAACCAATATGCGGGTCCGCTCGCTGAATCACTTCACCATCTAACTCAAGCACTAAGCGCAATACGCCGTGTGCCGCAGGATGTTGCGGACCAAAGTTCATGGTGTAATTTCTAATTTCAGCCATATGTACCTACTTAGCGTGCGCGCCGTCGTCACGTATCACACGCGGCACGTTATTACGATCTTCAATAGTAACCGGCTGATAGATCACGCGCTGCTGCTCTGGATCATAACGCATCTCTACAGTACCAATCATTGGGAAATCTTTACGGAACGGGTGTCCTACAAAGCCATAGTCCGTTAACAAACGGCGTAAATCTGGATGGTTTTCAAACATGATGCCGTATAAATCGAAAGCTTCACGCTCAAACCAGTTAGCAACTGGCCATACATCTACCAAGGTAGGCAAAACGGGGAATTCTTCATCTTGAGCAAAAACGCGTAAGCGCACGCGGTGATTCAAGCTGACGGATAAAAAGTGACAGACAACCGCATATCGCAATTCACTAAAATGATTGACACCATCCAAACTATTATCGCCATAGCCTTGGTAATCTACACCGCACAAATCAATTAACTGCTCGAACTTCAAGCTCGGTTCGTCACGAAGAATATGACACACATCAAGATAGTCTGAAGCTGCGCATTCTATTGTTATCTCATCGAACGCAACAACCTGCTTGATGATTCTTGCACCTAATGCCGTCTGTAAACTAATTAATAGTTGATCTAATTTTGCTGACATGATGGTTATTCTTTAGCGTGCAATCGTATTGGTACGTTTAATTTTATTTTGCAGCTGAATAATGCCATAGAGCAATGCCTCTGCAGTAGGTGGGCATCCTGGCACATACACATCTACAGGTACAATACGATCACAACCACGCACTACCGCATAAGAATAATGATAATAACCACCCCCATTGGCACAGGAACCCATGGAAATTACCCAGCGCGGCTCAGCCATTTGGTCATACACCTTGCGTAGTGCCGGTGCCATTTTATTCACTAGCGTACCGGCGACAATCATCACATCTGACTGGCGCGGGCTAGGGCGAAACACGATACCGAAGCGATCCAGATCATAACGTGATGCACCCGCGTGCATCATCTCAACCGCACAGCATGCCAAACCGAATGTCATGGGCCACAATGAACCTGTACGGGTATAGTTAATTACCGTATCTAATGTTGTAGTGACAAAGCCTTTTTCTAAAACACCTTCAATACTCATGACAGACTAAATTCCACTTTAAGGTTTAATCTCATTCTAAGATTTAATCCCACTCTAACGCGCCTTTCATCCATTCATAGATGAAACCAATAACAAGTACGCCTAAGAATATCAGCATTGCAATAAACCCAAACAAGCCAATTTCCTGCAAGACTACTGCCCATGGAAATAAAAACGCAATTTCTAAATCGAATAAGATAAACAGGATAGCGACCAAATAATAACGCACGTCAAATTTCATACGCGCATCTTCGAAAGCTTCAAAGCCGCATTCATAAGGGGAGTTTTTTGCTGCGTCTGGTTTATGTGGAGAAACCAATTTTCCTAGCACAAGGGGTCCCACGCCGACTGCTAAGCCAACGAGGATAAACAACAATACCGGAAAGTAATTTTCTAACACTTACTAGCCCCAAACTGAATGACTGAAAAATCAATTAAAGAATTTAATTGAATAATGCTGTGTTTTACGCGGTTTATATTACACCGCCATTACATCGCTATTCTAGAAATATAATCAAAACCTAGTATATCTTGCAACTGAAACGGCCATTTACGGCTCTTGTTTGTATTGTTTTTTTAATACTTACTTTGTGTCATTAATTTTATTTAATCATAAAATTTCTGGTGCCGACGGAGAGACTCGAACTCTCACGACTTTCGTCACTACCCCCTCAAGATAGCGTGTCTACCAATTCCACCACGACGGCATTTAGGCGAGATAGCGCCTTAAAAGTTTCAACTATTTTGGCACATCATCTGTAGTTGCTGGCGCTGCAGTAGCTGGCGTTTCTGTCGCTGCTGCATCAGCAGGCTTAATCGCAGGTACATCTTTAACATCGCTTGTTACATTACTTTGTGAGGTATGGGCTTTAACAATACTACCACCGCTTGTTTTATGGCTGGACATGTAAGCAAGAGCTAAGCTAGTGCTAAAAAACACCAACACAAAACCAGCTGTGGCACGGCTCATGAAATTGGATGACCCTGTCACACCGAATAAACTTCCAGAAGTGCCGCTGCCAAAAGAAGCGCCCATGTCGGCACCTTTACCGTGTTGCAAGAGCACCAAGCCAATCACACCCAGAGCTGCCAATACGTGAATTACTAATACAATTTTTTCCATTTTTTACCTTAATGCCTTTGTGATTTGAGCCTATTTTTAAGCTGCTGCACGGCATATTCCTTCAAATTCCTGCGCGTTTAACGAACACCGACCGATAAGACCACCGTCTATATCCTGCATAACGAATAATTGTACCGCATTTTGAGGGTTTACGCTCCCCCCATACAGGATTTTCAAGCTGCTTGCAGCAGCAATATCAAGCGCAGCCACCTTGCCACGAATAAACTCATGCATACTTTGTGCCTGATCGCTACTTGCTGCTAAACCTGTCCCTATCGCCCAGATAGGCTCATAAGAGACCACCGCATTAGCGAACACCGCCGCACCATAAGTATGCAGGATAGTATCTAATTGCTTACCTACTACCATTTGCATTACGCCCGCCTCGCGCTCTATCAATGTTTCACCAACACATAAAATAGGCGTTAAACCATGACTTTGAGCTTGCATGAATTTGGTCGCAATATTTTCATCCGATTCGCAATAAGCGGTTGCACGCTCTGAATGCCCAATAATCACATGCGTAGCACCAAAGTCTTTTAGCATGGTGGCACTGACTTCACCTGTAAATGCACCAACGGCATCTTTGCTTATATTTTGCGCTCCCCAGACAATATTGGTGTTGCGAAGTAAGGTTTGGGCTTGTGCGAGATACGGGTAAGGGACACAGACAACAATATCTGTAGTGTTAAGCGTGGAAAGTTTTTCGATATACGCTTCAAATAATTGCTGGTTTGAGGCCAAGTTGCCATGCATCTTCCAATTGGCAACGACTAATTTTCGACGCATGTTAACCTTAGTGTTTTGATTGATTTATGAACTACATGAAATTCTAGCTGTGGCAAACCGCTACAGTCAATTTACATATTGATTATGCCATAGCTAGATAGTTGAAAAAATAACGTTAGTAACGATTTACTACTACCATTATTTAGGTCCTAAAAGTTGCTAAAAACGATTCTAAAGTCATTTAGAATTAATTATCGAGCGCACCAAATACTTTTTTCAACAAACCACTCGCTTGACCAACCGGGTCTTTACGAATGGCGGCCTCTTCTTTTGCCATCATTAAATATAAGCCATCTAGCGTTTTTTGTGTCACGTATTGCTCTAAGTTCACTTGGTCTTTTTTAATGATGCCAAACTTGCTGCCCATTTCTGCAAACTTCTCCAGTTTATAGTATGCAACTAAGGTAAATGCAAGCTTAGCGTAAATTATTATAATGGTGTAACTGCTAATAATAATTTACTTTGGCGTAACAATTAACAAACTAACGGTAGTAGTTAATTAACACTTATCTAGCTCGTTGCTCATTACCCACTATTTAAGTTGCACTATAACAAGGCATTTGTATTGAATACTCTGCTTTATTCAATTTCTTTTGTCTGGCTATTTTTCTAAAGCTTTAATTGTTGGCTGTGTTACTAAGTTTTGGTTTGTTGGGCGATACGTTCCAAATATTTTTAGCATAGTCACTGATGGCGCGATCACTAGAAAATTTCGCCATATTCGCAACGTTTAAAATAGCCATACGTACCCATGCATCTTGGTTTTGATATAATTTGGCGACTTTATCTTGCGCTTCAATATAGCTGGCGTAATCCGCAAGCAATAAATAATGGTCACCGTTATTGAGCAGATTACTAATAATCGCTTGGTAACGATTCGGCTCATCGACTGAAAAATAACCGCTACCTATCATATCTAACACTTGTTTTAAATCTGCATTACTGTTGTAGTAATCTCGCGGGTTATAGCCGTGGGCTTTGGTCTCCGCCACTTGCTCAGTGGTTAGGCCAAAAATAAAGATATTTTCATCGCCCACTTCTTCTTTAATCTCTACATTAGCACCATCCAGAGTGCCTATCGTTAACGCACCGTTGAGCGCCATTTTCATGTTGCCAGTGCCAGACGCCTCAGTTCCTGCAGTGGATATTTGCTCGGATAAATCACTACCTGGGAATAAAATTTCCGCAGCTGAGACTTCATAGTTTGGGTAGTAAACTACTTTAAGCTGATCGCCAATGGCAAGGTCGTTATTCACAATTTCCGCAACATCATTTATCAAGCGAATAATCTGTTTTGCCATCCAATAGCCAGGTGCTGCCTTACCACCAAAAATAACTGTACGTGGGGTGATTTGATTAACTGCGCCTTGCTCACCGCTACGAATGCGGTTATACAAAGTGATGACATGTAACACATTAAGTAGTTGACGTTTATATTCATGAATACGCTTGATTTGCACGTCAAATAAACTGTTGGTATTGAGGTTAATCCCAGTCACTTCTTCAATTTTATTAGCCAAGCGTACTTTATTACCATGCTTAACAGCTGCAAAGGCTTTTCTAAATTCTGCATCATCCGCTAAAGGCGTTATTTTTTTGAGTTCTGTGAGGTCTTTTATAAAACCATCCCCAATCACTTTCTCAATCAATTTAGTAAGCTCTGGGTTTGCTTGATTCAACCAGCGACGCGGCGTGATGCCGTTAGTCACATTGGTTAACTTGCCGGGATATATGCGATTAAAGTCTGCAAACAGTGTTTTTTTAAGCAACTCGCTATGAAGTGCCGCTACACCGTTTACTGTGTGGCTACCTACCACTGCCAAATGCGCCATGCGTACCCGACGACCATGTGTTTCATCTATAATTGATACACGTCTGAGTAAATCACTGTCGCCTGGGAATTGATGATTCACCATGTATAAAAACTCTTGATTGATTTGATAAATAATCTCTAAATGGCGTGGCAGTAAACGGCCAAACAACGCAACGGACCAAGTTTCTAGCGCTTCTGGCATTAAAGTATGGTTGGTATAAGCAAAAACCTTAGTCACTAGTGCCCAAGCTTTTGCCCATGGTAACTGATAGTTATCTACCAACTGATACATCAGTTCAGCTATCGCGATGGCTGGGTGAGTATCGTTTAATTGAATTGCTATTTTCTCAGGTAAGCGATCCCAAACGGTCGGCGCTTTAATATCGTGCACTGATAAATAGCGGCGCAGAATATCCTGAATTGATGCTGATACAAAAAAGTACTGCTGTTTTAAGCGCAGTTCTTTACCTAATGCAGACGTATCGTTTGGATAAAGTACCTTTGAAATATTTTCAGTTTCATTGCGTTCTTCCACTGCTTTTTCATAGTTACCATCATTAAAATGACGTAAATCAAATTCGCGTGCAGCCTTGGCTGACCATAAACGTAAATTGTTAACGGTATCAGTACCATAACCTGGCACTGGAACATCGTAAGCCATCGCGACTACACGTTCAGCATCTACCCAATATTGCACTTCAACTTGCTCTTTTCCTTCGATTTTATGAGTTTTGACTACATGTCCATAAAACTTGATGTCATAAGTAGATTCTGGACGCTGGAATTCCCACACATTGCCATAACGTAACCAGTTATCTGGATTTTCAATTTGCTGACCATTTTCAATAGATTGTTTGAACATGCCATACTCATAACGAATGCCATATCCTGCAGCAGGAATATCCATCGTAGCCATTGAATCTAAAAAGCAAGCAGCTAAGCGACCTAAGCCACCATTACCCAGTGCTGCATCATGTTCCATTTCAACTGCTTCTTCTAGACTATGACCTAATGTTGCCAAGCCCTCTTTTAATTCATCGTTTATGCCCAAATTTAGGGCAGCATTTGTGAGCATGCGCCCGATTAAAAACTCTAAAGACAAATAATAAACGCGCTTAGGATCATCACGATGATAAGACTCAGCCGTTTTAATCCATCTTTCAACCACATGGTCACGTACAGTGTAACTGGCAGTGTGATACCAGTCTCTAGGCGTAGCAGCCTCATTAGTCTTGAAGCTAGAGAAAATCAGATGATTTTGTAATGCTTGATGAATTGGCGTGAGCTTAGGGATTGCATCGACTTTAGGCTTAACCGCTTTCTTTGGTTTTTCTAACGCTGTGTCTGAAGTGCTGGACGTGGTTTTCATTTGCTGAGGCCAATTAATAATCTTAACTAGCATTCTAGCAAATATTGCGCCATCTTTAATGACAGCTAGGTGATAATCTGCTGATTAAGCTGAATGTTTAATGCAAATCCAATTTATCGTATTCAAAGTCTGGCGATACTTTAATGGCTTTTAACACCGATAATTTCATGGCAGCCTGGCCTAAAACCACTTGCAAATTGTGCAATGCATTGAGTTCTAAACGCACGCTAATTGTGCCCAACTCCATTTCAGCCACGCCACAACCTTCACAATAAACAATACGGCAGCCATCTGCACCAGCTAACAATATTCTTTTGCATGCTTCATCTTTTTGCATCCCCACATCCTCTAAAAATTGTAAGTTAAAAAAGTGACCGACTTATGTGAATAAATTCAATGCGGTCATAAAAGTAATGCAAGGAGATGCATGTTGCCATGCAGTTACAACATCACAACGCTTTATTGACAACTTATGTGTTAGTCATAAGATGCAAATCCAGCACTGTATTTAGGCCCTGTGTTAGGCAGGACATAAATTCGGTTTCAGCTGTATTTTTATTCAGCCATTTAATTCAGCGCTTTAAACTTAAATTCTGTTTGAGTAATACTCAACCACTTGCTGCACATCTATTGGAAAAGGTACTTGGTCAGCGTCAGGTAAATGGGCGACTTTTACTGCTTTCCCTGCTTCATCCCAAGCCAACCATTCTGGCCTATCCAACACAGGTCTTGCTAGCGTTTCAATGACCATGGCAATTTTCAAGCTGGATATTAATTATCCGTGGCGCAATTCTTTTTGCATGACCAACTTAGCTTGAAATCTAGTTTCAGCTAATGCATTGAGCGTCTGGTGTAGCTCAGTTTGCATCACTAGCTTGGCAGCTGCTTTACGCATCATCTCATTCATCATAAAAAAGTTAGATGCAGCAAACCTGAGTGACGTACCGCCTACCTCAAGCCCAACCATATCTTTTGCTTTGTTATAAAGCACCTTGCACTTTTCGTTTCCTGCCAATTTTGCCTGGCTAATGATTAGCTGCCTGCTCATGATTAATCCTAAATTAAACAATGTATATAAATGATAATGATTCTCATTTATATTGTCAAGGATTAAATTAAAGATGATATTCACTAATGATAAGTCTAATTCTAAAGCTGTAAAAAAACCCGCCTAGCTTTCGCTAGACGGGTTTTGCACGCATTAAAAAATTTAGCTAATCAGGCTATTCATGCGCTTTACAAAGCTCGCTGGATCATTCAGCGTACCGCCTTCAGCCAATAAAGCTTGGTCAAACAGCACATAAGCCAAGTCACTAAACACCGCATCTGCAGACTCAGCCTCCAAGCGTTTGACTAATTTATGCGCAGGGTTGATTTCCAAAATCGGTTTGCTCTCCGGAGCATTCTGTCCCGCTGCCTTAAGGATACGCGCCAAGTTACCTGACAAATCTTGTGCATCACTCACCAAACAAGCTGGTGAATCAGTGAGTCGATGTGTCACACGTACATCTTTCACTTGATCCCCAAGAGAACTCTTAATCTTTTCGACTAAAGTCTTAGCTTCTTCTTCGATTTTCTTCTGAATCTCTTTTTCAGTGTCTGATTCAAGCTTGCCTAAATCTAAATCGCCTTTGGCAATAGACTGTAATTTTTTACCTTCAAACTCCGTTAAGCTGCCTAATAGCCACTCATCCACACGATCAGACATCAACAACACTTCAATGCCTTTTTTGCGGAAAATCTCTAAATGCGGGCTATGTTGCGCAGCGGCAAAGCTGTCTGCTGTGATGTAATAAATTACCTCTTGCTCAGGCTGCATACGTGCAACGTAATCCTTAAGCGATACTTCCTGCACATTAGTATCGGCCTTGGTTGAGGCAAATCTTAATAAACCGGCAATCTTATCTTTATTGGCATAATCCTCACCTGGCCCCTCTTTTAAAACTTTGCCAAATTCTGCATAGAATTTTGTATAGTCTTCAGGTTTTTTTTCAGCGATATCTTCCAGCAGACCCAGGATTTTTTTAGTCGAACCTGCTTTAATCGCATCAACATCGCGACTTGATTGCAAAATCTCACGCGATACGTTTAACGGCAAATCAGACGTATCAATCACGCCGCGCACAAAACGCAAGTATTGTGGCATTAACTTTTCAGCATCTTCCATAATAAACACGCGTTTTACATACAGCTTGATGCCATGACGGCGCTCGCGATCATACAAATCAAATTGTGCTTTGCTCGGGATATAAAGCAAAGAAATGTACTCTTGTTTACCTTCTACACGGCTATGCGTATAAGCAAGCGGGTTTTCAAAATCATGTGAAACATGTTTGTAGAACTCTTGATATTCTTCTTCAGTAATATCGTTTTTATTTCGCGCCCACAAAGCAGATGCTCTATTAACAGTTTCATCCTCATCTGTAGCGACTTCAGCACCATCCTTCCACTCGCTTTTCTTCATCAATATCGGCAAAGTGATATGGTCGGAATATTTACGGATAATCGTCTTAAGCTTCCAGTCGCTTAAAAACTCATCTTCACCATCACGTAAATGCAACACAACGTCTGTACCACGTGTAGCTTTATCCGCAGCCTCAAGAGTGAAGTCACCCTCTCCGGTAGACTCCCAGCGCACTGCCTCAGTAGCCCCTGCACGGCGGGTGGTCAGCGTTACTTTATCGGCAATAATAAATGCAGAATAAAAACCTACGCCAAA
Source organism: Methylotenera sp. (assembly GCA_035633175.1). Taxonomy (GTDB): domain Bacteria; phylum Pseudomonadota; class Gammaproteobacteria; order Burkholderiales; family Methylophilaceae; genus Methylotenera. The sequence goes on along the minus strand of DASQFK010000223.1, from coordinate 16,796 downwards.
CTGACCAATCAAATTAGCGTCTTTAGCCTGGTCGCCAGAAAGTGCATTAAAAAATTCTTTAGTGCCGGATTTTGCAATCGTACCAATGTTAGCAATCACCTCATCACGGCTCATCCCGATACCGTTATCAGAAATAGTGACCGTGCGCGCTTCTTTATCAAAAGCGATACGAATTTTTAACTCGCTGTCGCCCTCAAACAAGGCACCATTGGCGACTGATTCAAAACGTAACTTATCCGCCGCATCAGACGCATTAGAAATCAACTCTCGCAATACAATCTCTTTGTTACTGTAAAGCGAGTGAATCATTAAATGCAGCAGCTGTTTCACTTCAGCCTGAAATGCCATGGATTCTTTTTGTGGCGTATCTTTTTCTGGATGGTCTTGTTGTGTTTTAGCTTTTTTTGTAGTCTCTGTGGACATGGGTTAAATCCTCTTTATCAATAAATCAAACGATGTTTGTTAAGTGGGGATAAAGATTGAAAATTTCAAGCATGTTATTAGAGGGATACTTAAATTGCGCTGGAGACAACATTAAATATTATTTTGTCATTAAATTTTCAAATGTCTGTTAGAGAATGTAAACAATAATATTGTTTTTTACAATATAGTGATTCCTAATTTAAAACGAAATGTGCATACTAGAATCTATGGAAAACAACACGAATAACTTGAACGATATGCCTGCAGATAAGACGTTGTTAGCCGCAGTTGATCTAGGTTCCAATAGTTTTAGATTAGAAATTGGTCAGTTTAACAGTGGTCATATTCAACGTGTGGAGTACATAAAAGAGTCGGTGCGCCAAGGTGCCGATTTAGATGAAGACCGCAATTTAACACCAGAGTCCATTGAACGCGGCCTACGCTGTCTGGCTAGATTCGGTGAACGGTTACAAGGCTTTGAACCTACGCACGTGCGTGCGGTTGCCACCCAAACCTTGCGGGAAGCGAATAACCGCGATGTTTTCCTTAAGTTAGCCAAAAAGGCATTAGGGTTCGATGTGGAAGTCATTTCCGGCGTAGAAGAAGCACGACTGATTTACCAAGGCGTCAGCCGTTTTCTGCCGCAATCGAACGAGCGACGCTTAGTGCTGGATATTGGCGGTCGTTCAACCGAATTCATTCTAGGTCAAGGTTTCAGCGCACAACACACCGCATCATTGCATGTTGGTTCAGTGGCTTGGTCACTCAAACATTTTGGACGCGGGGAATTTACCGAAAATGCCTTTGCCCGTGCAGAAATTGCGGCCGAATCCATTTTTGATACTTTGGGCGTGAATTTTAGCCATAAACATTGGGATATCGCTTACGGCGCTTCAGGAACAGTAGGTGCCATTGCCGATGTATTAGTGCAATATGGCAGACCGATAGACACCATTACAAAAGAGGGTCTCTATTGGTTAAGGGAAGAGTTACTGCGCGCTAGATTTGTAGATAAATTACGCTTATTAGGTTTGAAAGAAGATCGTAAAGCAGTGATTGGCGGTGGCTTATCAATCATGCTGGGTATATTTGATTTTTTAAACATCGAAACTTTGAATGTTGCAAAAGGCGCTTTAAGACACGGCCTGCTGTACGACATGCTAACGCATGATAATGAAATGGCTGACTTAAGAAATGCCTCGGTACAACGTCTAGCACGAAAATTTGACGTGGATGAAACACATGCAGCTACAGTCGCAGAAGTAGCAAGCAAGCTATTTGATAAGATTACTGAGGATATTCACTTTGCTCCTGGCGAGCATGAATCGCATGCACGTAAATTACACTGGGCGGGGTTACTACACGAAATTGGTGGCATGGTTTCACCCATTGATGCACACCTGCATGGAGCTTACATTTTAGATCATACCGAACCACCTGGCTTTGCACAAAGTGAACTACATTGTTTAAGCCTATTGATATTGGGGCATAGAGGCAAGTTAAAGCGTCTGGAAGCCGACTTTTCTGACCGAATTTTTGTGATGCAACTGGCTTGTTTGCGTTTAGCAGTTATTTTATGTCATGCGCGCCAGATGCCTAATCTACGGGGCATTCAGCTGCATTATTTAAGCGATGAAATCACGTTAACTTTACCAAGATCGTGGCCAGAAAAATATCCTCAATCCTACTACTTGTTAGGCGAAGAAATACTCGTCTGGCAAAAGACTACCTGGTCTTTATTGCTTAACATCGCATAAAGTTTGAAATAAACATTAGCAAAAAAGTCATTTTTCTGTCATAAAAATGATATTGCATTTAGAAATAAACGGTATAAACTATTTATACCGTTTATTTTAAGGAGCTAACTATGTCAAAAATCAACCCGCTACAAGCTGCAGCGTTAAGTTCGACTGTAGTAAAAACTGATGTTGCAAAAAAAACTGATGCGATTAAACCTGTCACTGCAAAAACCGTAGCTGCTAAACCTGCTACTGCAAGACCTATCCCAGCCGCAGTTGCTGCTAAAGCGGCTCCAAAAAAAGCTGTTAAAGCTAAAGTTGTTAAGGTAGAAAAAGAAAAGCCTCCTAAATTGAAAATGGAGCGTGACAGCTTTACAATGCCTAAAGCTGAATACGCACAATTTTATGTATTAAAAGAGCGTTTGGTTAAACTAGGCCAACCAGCTAAAAAAAGTGAACTACTTCGTGCCGGAATTATGCAGTTAACTGCAATGACTGATGCAGCTTTAAAAGCTGCAATGGCTAAAGTACCTGCGATTAAAACTGGCAGGCCTAAAAAGAAATAACCTTAAAAATCGGGATGCTGCACCATGAATAGATAGGTTTGCGGTTTTCCATCAGAGTCATTAGTTAATCTTTGGCGCAGCCACCAAACTGCGCCTTTTTTCACGACACAAGCCCTGCCATCCATTCCCAGAAATTTAGCGATTAGTAAGCCTAGATTTGGTTGATGCCCAATAATAAGTATGGTTTTATTAACGTCATTATTAGTGATTTGTTTGGCAATCATTTCTACTGAATGATCTACACTTAGAAACTCAGCCACTTTAACTTCAAAGTTATTTAAACTTTTTAATTCGTCGACAGTTTGTAGGCAACGTAATGCAGGGCTGCTTAAAATTTCAGTATCCGCTGGTATATGCTGATTTAGCCATTTAGCCATCGTTGCTGCATCTTTACGCCCTCGCTTGGTTAACGCGCGATCTATATCTGCCCCACTAACGCTGTGCGCTTCGGCTTCGGCGTGACGCCACAGTATCAGGTTGGCCATATCATTCTCACTCAATAGATTTTATTCAGCATACTTTTGCAATAACTGTTGTTGTGCACTTTTTACATGTTCCGAGGCATTATTTTTTGCTTTACTGGAAGATTTTGCACTTTCAACATAAGTGCCATCTAAGTCGAGCAACCAAGCATCTTTATTATCATCCAAATAAAGCTGACAGCACTCTTGCAGGATTCTTGCACGATTTTTTGGATCTACGATTGGCCAGGCAATTTCAACACGGCGCATCATGTTACGGTTCATCCAGTCTGCACTAGAAAGCCACATATTTTCCGTTTCACCAATCTCAAAATAAAAAATGCGGGAATGTTCGAGCAATCGACCGATAATGGAACGTACACGTATACGGCCATCTAATCCTGGCGCATTGACAGGCAATATACACGCGCCACGAAGAATAAGATCAATCTCTACGCCAGCACGTCCCGCCCTCACTAATCCTTGTGTCAGTGCGATGTCTGTTAATGCATTCATTTTAAGAATAATACGCGCAGGCTTGCCGGATTTTGCGGCTAATTCCGCAGTTTTAATTTGAGTCAGCATACGTCTATGCAAATTAAACGGTGCAACGAGTAACTTTTGCATGCGCGGCAATTTAACCTGGCTGGCGATATGCCTAAATAAGTGCTCCATATCGCGAGTAATTTGCGGATCTGCTGTCAACATGCTCACATCAGTATACAGACGTGCCGTTCGTGGGTTGTAATTACCGGTGGAAACATGGCCGTAATGTTTAAGTTGTTTACCTTCCCTGCGCATCACTAACAGCATTTTTGCATGCGTTTTCAAACCAACGATACCATATACCACTTGTGCACCCACGGACTCCAACGCTTCTGCCCAGTTAATATTGGCTTCTTCGTCAAATCTAGCCTTTAGCTCAACCACCGCCATCACCTCTTTGCCGCGGCGTACTGCCTCTTGTAACAGTTTAAGCATACGTGCGTCTAAACCCGTACGGTAAATAGTTTGCTGTATAGATAATACATCCGGGTCGTTGACCGCTTCGCGCAGGAAATCAATCACCGATTCAAAGCTTTCATAGGGCTGATGAATCAAAATATCACGCTCTTTCAACTGCGCGAAAATCGATTGATTGGCGACTAACTGCTCGCTGAGCTTAGGTTCAAACGGCTTAAACTTAAGGTGATTTCCTTCTGCCAAATCGGCTAGCTGCATCAATCGCGCCAAGTTCACAAGGCCATGTACACGGTAAAGTGACTGCTTCGGTAAGTCAAACTGCTGCAGTAAAAATTTAGCTAATTTCTCATCGCAGCCATGTGAAACTTCTAACCGAACCGCATCTCCAAAATTACGCTGTACCAGCCCCTGTCTTAACGCGGTACGTAAATTTTTAACATCTTCTTCATCTACCGATAGGTCAGAATGGCGCGTAACCCTGAACTGGGAAAAGTTAAGCACTTCTCTACCGGTAAATAAGCCTGCTAAATGCGCTCTAATCACGCTGGATAATGAAACAAATTTTTGCTGTTTGCCACTCAAGTTTACTGGAAGTTTAATCAAGCGCGGCAATGCTCTAGGCACTTTAACAATCGCAATATTATTGTTACGGCCAAATGCATCGTTGCCGCCTAGCGAAACAATAAAATTTAAAGACTTATTGGCCACCAATGGAAATGGATGCGATGGATCAAGCGCCACTGGCACCAGTAATGGTCGTACTTCATTTTCAAAATATTGCGCCACCCAACGCCGTTGTTGCAGCGTACGGTCACCATGAGAAACTAAATGGATCCCTTGCTCAGCCAAAGCCGGCATCAGCTCTGCATTAAAAATCTGATACTGCTTATCCACCAAGGCATGTGCAACTTCAGAAATTGCCTGGTAGCTTTCGACGTTAATGTCGGTTTTTTGTTCTTCATCCCGCATCGCATCTACATGTGGTGCAGCACGTACTTCAAAAAACTCATCAAGATTGGAAGATACGATACAGAGAAAACGTAAACGCTCAAGCAGCGGATAGTCTGGGTTTTGTGCAAGGCTTAACACGCGTTGGTTAAAGGCTAAAATGCTTATATCACGGTTAAGTAATTTCAAAGGCGGGTAGGTTGAACGCATAATATCTTTAATTTTTTTATACATTTATACTAGTCGCAGATTGTGACAAAACGATGACAATTTGATGAAAATCATTTTTCTGAAATGAGTAGTCATACTACAACTTAAGCGATGAAGTAACCAATCTATATATTTTTAAGGATTATATTTTTAAGAGATGGTTATTGCCATGCCCTGCTGTCTGTATTTTCAACGTGCTGGAGCTTGGATTATTATTGCTTGGGAAACTTTGGCAAAAACTGCATAACTTGCATGCAGTTTATTTATTTGTATTCAATAACTGTTGTATTAAATTAGCCGCAGCGGCAAATCCAAATGGCGCTGTGACACATACGCTTGAACCATAACCGGCACAGTTTAGCCCGGTGATTGCACTATCGTCTGCCACGCATACTGCATCAGGCTTAATAATTGGCTCGTCTGAATAGATTGCAGTAATACCGAATTTTGATGCTTTTGATTTTGCAGAAGATTTAAAACTATAGTTTTCCCCCTTAGGAAAATGATAGTCCCGGCGCAATCCATTACGTACTTTAGCAAGCAGCCTATCCCCTGTCACCTCAGATAAATCCGCTTGCCTGATTCTGGTAGGGTCCAATCGTCCGCCCGCACCGCCGACCGTAACTAAAGACACTTGATTCTGTTTGCAAAAAGCAGCCACCGCCATTTTAGCTTTTGCATCATCAATACAATCAATTACGCCATCATAACCATGATTTAACATCATGATGATATTTTCAACAGTCACGAAATCCTCAATTTCAATAACCCTAGCCATCGGGTTAATGAGGCGAATACGTTCCGCCATTACACTAACTTTGGCTTTACCAAACTCTCCGTCTACTGCATGTAACTGACGATTGACATTGGATTCTGCGATATTATCTAAATCAATCAGTGTAATCGTACCAACCGCGTTACGTGCTATCGCCTCGGCTGCCCAGGAACCCACGCCACCGATACCAATCACGCAAATATGCGCCGCTTGTAGCTTTGCAAGGCCAGAAATTCCGTATAACCGTGATACACCGCCAAAACGGCGCGCCATATCCAAATCCGCCGAATTGAATTGGCTTAGATTTAATTCGCTAGTTTTTAACTCAGTAGTCATGATTCTAAAATTACAAAGGCAGCTGCTAGATTTTTCTCATCGCTAATGCTGATATGCGTTTGGGTAATACCTTTAGACTGCAATAAAGCCTGCAGCTCATCCGCTAATACCAATATGGGCTTGCCTAGTGCATCATGAGAAACTGCGATATTTTGGAATGTGGCAGGTGCACGCAAACCTGTGCCCAAAGCCTTAGAAAAAGCTTCTTTTGCCGCAAACCGTTTCGCTAGGAAACGCGCTTTGATATGCGATTGCTGATAACTAGCCAGTTCACTCTCAGCCAAAATGCGCTTGGCAAAATCATCACCAAATTGTTCAATAGAAGCCTCAATACGAGCCACTTCGACGATATCAGTACCAATGCCAAAAATCATTTTAGATAATCTTGTAGGTTTTTCATTAGCTTACTTACAAGAAAACTCTTTCATGAGCGCCTTCATTTCACGCACGGCGTTATCCCATCCTACAAATAAGGCATGCGCAACAATGGCATGACCAATATTTAGCTCGTCAATCCCTTCGATTGAAGCGATCTCATGCACGTTATGATAATGCAAACCATGACCAGCGTTGACCACTAAACCCAAACTTAGCGCATGGCTCACTGCTTGTTGAATACGCTGTACCTCACGGGCTTTATCTACTGGGTTTTCTGCATCGGCAAACGTACCCGTATGTAACTCAATAACTGGTGCACCGGCTTTTTTTGCAGCGTCAATTTGTGCTATATCCGGACCGATGAATAATGAAACACGAATCCCCGCATCGCTTAATTTCTTAACTGCTTTTTGTACGGTAATAAAATTACCAGCAACATCAAGTCCGCCTTCAGTAGTGCGCTCTTCACGGCGTTCCGGCACTAAACAAACGTCTTGTGGCGCTACTTCCAGTGCAATGCCTATCATCTCGTCTGTGACGGCGCATTCTAGATTCATGCGGGTTTGCAGCAGGCCACGCAAAGCGCGCACATCTGTGTCTTGCATATGCCTACGGTCTTCACGCAAATGTAAGGTAATGCTATCTGCGCCGGATTGCTCAGCACGTAAGGCTGCCTGTACTACGCTTGGATATTTTGTGCCGCGCGCCTGACGAATCGTGGCGACGTGGTCGATGTTTACACCTAATTTAATCATTCTATAAACCTTGTAAATCTATTAAAAGCTGCCTTGTATGGAGCGGCTTATCGCCTAAATAATGTGTTAGCAAATAGCGCATTAGCTGTTTACTTTGCTGCTGAGTCTGCGAATTGCTGTAATCGTCATTCCCCATATCAATCAATGTCTTTCCAATCAATTGTACGCCATTGCGATTGCGATTTAGCCCGCCACTTACTTTTGTAGCACCATACTCTGCTTCGTAAAGATAAATTTGTGTTTCCATAATGGATGCATCGTTTCCATCTACACTTAACGGTATTGCATAGCCTAATTCTTGTAGCAGCTTTAACTCAAATCTGCGTAGTGTAGTAGCTAAATCTAGGCTGGTAGTGAGCGATTTTAAGGTTAGGCTATAGTATTCAAACAAAGCTTCATGTGGATCTTCACGTGGCAATAGTCTTAACAAAAGCTCATTTAAATAAAAACCGCACATGAGCGCCTCGCCTTTAAGCAACAACAAGCCACCGCCCCAATCCAGGCTATGCAAGGTTTTAAGCTCTAACTTACCCGACCAGGTTGCGATTAAAGGCTGAAATGACTGCAGCATGCCGCGCATTGCAGATCTCGGCCGTCTAGCGCCTTTGGCGGTAGTCGCTACCCGGCCAAAACCATGCGCAAACAACTCCACAACCAAGCTAGTTTCTTTAAAAGGGTAAGTATGTAACACATAGGCCGCTTGATTATCCTGCCGATGTGAAATTTGATTCGCTGCTGCCATTAACTATTGGGTCCGCTCGAACTTTGCAATTCCTCATCTTCAGCTTTTAAGATCAAAAGCGGCACCAGCATCTCAGCGCCAGAAAATAGAATCATCGCGTAACGCGTTTCTTCTTCCATTTGAATCGGTGTGAATTTACCAAAGCCGTATCGTGAATTACGCATGACTTGCCAGGCACCTTTAGGCTCTTGATATTCTGGCTTGTCAAAATAGTGTTTAATGCTTTCTGTGCTGATACTTTTTAGCGGGTAATCTCCGTTATCCGCTAGAATCACCCAGCCCATTTCACCATTTTTACCTGTATTTTTTAATTGGTATAGATACCACTCATCGTCTTCATAAACAAGGTTAAATACATTGTTTATGCCGCCTGTTTTTTTATTCTTGGCGTAATAAATCCCTTGTTCATCTAGCGTAATTGGCTTGCCATGAACGGGCATGTTAAACACATTATCAGTTGCCATTGTTTATACCTCAAAGCAAATAGCTACGCACTAATATCCTAGACTTTTTAGAGCCCTTTCGTCATCAGCCCAGCCACCTTTAACTTTTACCCAAGTCTCAAGATACACTTTTCCACCAAATAGCTTTTCCATATCCTGCCTGGCTTCAGTGGAGATTTGTTTCATTTTATCGCCATTTTTACCGATAAGCATGGGTTTTTGGCTATCTTTATCCACAATAATCGCGCAAAAAATACGACGTAAATTACCAACCACCTCAAATTTTTCAATTTCCACAGCAACTGAATAAGGTATTTCATCACCTAGTAATCTGAAAATCTTCTCTCTTACGAGTTCCGCAGCTAAAAAGCGTTCATTTTTATCGGTGAGTTCATCTTCAGAATAAATCGCAGCCTGTTCCGGTAAGTATTTACGAATAGAGGCCAAAAGCTCATCAAGGTTTAAACTTTTTTTAGCACTGACTGGCACGATTTCTGAGAACGGGAATTCCAGATCAAAATCTTGGATCAATGGCAATAAATTACCTTTATCACCCATTAAATCTGATTTATTCACGACTAAAATGGTCGGTGTTTTGTCTGATAATAACTGCAAAACTTTACGGTCAGCATCACCCAATTTCATCGGTTCGATTACAAACAGCACCACATCAACTTCTGTCAGCACTTGCGTGACTGTTTTATTTAAGCCTTTATTCAAGGCATTAAGGTGTTTTTGCTGAAAGCCTGGTGTATCGACAAATAAGAACTGCGTATCGTCAGTGGTATGAATTCCAAGCAAGCGATGGCGCGTTGTTTGCGCCTTACGGGAAGTAATCGCTAACTTCATGCCCAAAATATGGTTAAGTAGCGTTGATTTACCTACATTCGGACGTCCAACAATCGCGACCGTCCCGCATCTAAATGCCGATATTGTTTTTAAATCTGCATCTAATTCTGAGTCTGTCATTTTTTTGGATTTTCCATCAATTACTTCTATAAGATATTTTTAAGGGCGACCAAAGCCAACTGTGCGGCTTGCTGTTCTGCAATACGACGGCTAGTGCCTTCACCAACGGTGCGTATATTGTATTTTTTTATCCCACATTCCACGATAAATACTTGGGCATGGGCTTCGCCATCTGTATGGGTTACTATGTATTCTGGTACTTCAATTTTTCTGCCTTGCAGTAATTCCTGCAATAAAGATTTAGGGTCTTTATCTATCACTTTAGGGTCTATGGTATCAAGCTTATTGGTATACAGTTGCAACACCAGCGCTTCTGCGGCAGCAAAACCGCCATCAAGATACACCGCCCCAATAATAGCCTCCAGTGCATCCGCTAATATGGATGGTCTTCTCCAACCCGCACTTTTAAGTTCGCCCTCACCCAGCTTAAGCGCATCACCTATATTAAGCGAAAATGCAATTTCACTGATTGTCGCTTCTTTAACTAATTGCGCACGCAAACGACTTAAATCACCTTCAGCTAAGCTGGGGAATCGCTGATAAAGTTGATTAGCTATAATAAAATTAAGCGCTCCATCCCCCAAAAATTCTAACCGCTCGTTGTTCTGCGCATGATAACTGCGGTGCGTCAGTGCTTGCGTAAGCAGATTAGGATTTACAAATTTGTAAGTTAATCTTGTAGCTAATACCTGTTGTGTCATCGAACTTGTGATAAAAAATTAAACAAACTATCTATCAACTTATTTTTTGTCACTGGAAGCGGAAAAATCAAGCAAAATACTAATATTGCCAGCTAGCGGTTTAAGCACCTGATATTGTACGGATACCACAGTTTCACCAGTGCTATTTTTATCAATAGTCAAATCTTTACCTGTTACTACCGTTACATAAGAGGTATTAGCACGCCGATTAAATGAATCCATGATTTCTTTTTTACTCATAGTACTTAATGATTCTTTGCTCATAGCTTGGATGACAGTTTTGACTGAAAAATACTCAGTGTAAGCTGGGAATATAGTCATCACGATAAGCGCGACGAACACCAAAATACCACCTATAAATAGTATGCCAATAAAAGTGACGCCTTTTTGGTGTTTTGGGCTATTGGCTAGTTGTTTATTGTTAAGCATTATTCCTCCAGAATGAATCTGCATAAGTATTACGATTAATGAATAGCAGTCCCTATACGGGAACCTTGATCAAAATTCATCCAGATATAAAATGCCTTGCCAACCAGATTACGCTCTGGCACAAAGCCCCACACACGGCTATCTGAACTATTATCACGATTATCACCCATCGCTAAATAATGTCCAGCCGGTACAGTGATTTCTTCATCATTGGCAAATTTTGCTCCTAGGGTATCGGCATCGTAATTGCCCACCACTTCATGAATCAAAATATCGTGCTGTACGGTACCCAGCTGCTCTTTATATTGAGTAGCCGTCATATTATTAAGCCCCGGCAGCAGATATTCATAATTACCTAAATCTTGCAAGGCCAGTTTTTGTCCATTGATAGTCAAATGTTTATCCTGGTAACGAATTTTATCGCCTGGTAAGCCTACTACACGTTTAATATAATCTACAGATGGTTCAGGCGGATAATGGAATACAAACACATCACCACGGGTCGGGTGATCCATTTCAAAAAACGTGTTATTCAAAATAGGTACGCGTAAACCATAAGTGAATTTATTCACAAGAATATAATCCCCTGCCAATAGCGTAGGCATCATCGAACCTGACGGTATTTTAAACGGTTCGACAATAAAAGAACGTATAAAAAACACCACCAAAATCACAGGGAAAAAGCTTTTAGCATATTCCACCAAGATTGGTTCAGTAGCGCCTGCTGCACGGTTTTTACGCAATACCAAAATATCTAACAGCCAAATAAAGCCTGTAACTAGCAGTATTACAATCATGAATAACGCAAACATCATCGCTTATTTCCCCTAAAACTATTTGGCTTATAGTGCTTTTTATTAAACTTGCTACTTATCTTCAACACGTAAAATCGCTAAAAATGCCTCTTGCGGAATTTCAACGTTTCCGACTTGTTTCATGCGTTTCTTACCTTCTTTTTGCTTATCTAATAGTTTTCTTTTACGCGACACATCACCACCGTAACATTTAGCAATCACGTTTTTACGCATCGCTTTTACAGTTTCGCGCGCGATAATATTAGCGCCGATTGAGGCTTGAATCGCCACATCAAACATTTGGCGCGGAATCAACTCGCGCATTTTAGCCGCCACTTCACGACCGCGATGTACACTATTAGCCCGGTGCACAATCATACTTAATGCATCAACACGCTCGCCATTCACCATAATATCAAGCTTCACCAAATCTGCCGCGCGGAACTCCAAAAATTCGTAATCCATAGAAGCGTAACCGCGTGACACCGATTTTAATTTATCAAAAAAATCCAGCACCACTTCGTTTAGCGGCATTTCATAGCTCAACATCACTTGTCGGCCCATATACTGCATGTTTTTTTGCAAGCCGCGTTTGTTGTTGCATAAGGTCATCACTGGCCCTACATAATCTTGGGGCATCAGTAAATTCACGTTAATCACTGGTTCGCGGGTTTCTTCAACACGTGAAGGTTCTGGTAAGCGTGATGGGTTTTCTATCTGCACTACCGAACCATCTTTTAACAACAACTCATACACTACGGTGGGCGCAGTAGTGATCAAGTCCATGTCGTACTCACGCTCTAAGCGTTCTTGCACTATTTCCATGTGCAGCAAGCCTAAAAATCCGCATCTAAAACCAAAACCCAAGGCGGTTGAATTTTCAGGTTCGAATAGCAAAGAAGCATCATTTAAACTCAATTTCTCCAACGCGGTACGTAAGGCTTCAAACTGATTTGACTCTACTGGATATAAACCAGCAAATACCTGTGGCTTTACTTCTTTAAATCCAGCCAGAGCTTCTGTAGCAGGTCTGCCTGCCAAAGTAACCGTATCTCCGACCTTAGCATTGGCTAGCTCTTTAATGCCGGCAATAATAAAACCTACCTCACCTGCTGATAGCGAATTTTTCTGCAATGATTTGGGTGTAAAAACGCCCACTTGCTCGCAAAGGTGTTCAGCACCTGTTGCCATCAGGCGAATTTTATCTTTTGGTTTTACTGTGCCATCAATCACACGCACCAGCATCACCACGCCTACGTAATTATCAAACCATGCATCAATCACTAACGCTTTTAGTGGCTTGGTTACATCACCCACTGGATGCGGCACTTTGGCAATCACAGCTTCTAGTACATCGCGCACACCCAAGCCTGTTTTGGCTGAACAGCGCACGGCATCGGTAGCATCTATCCCAATCACATCTTCAATTTCTTGAATCACACGTTCCGGGTCGGCCGATGGCAAGTCAATTTTGTTCAGTACAGCAGTCACTTCAACACCTAAATCAAGCGCGGTGTAGCAATTGGCTACACTCTGCGCTTCTACGCCCTGACTTGCATCGACCACTAATAGTGCGCCTTCACATGCTGAAAGCGAACGCGAAACCTCATAGCTGAAATCCACATGACCTGGTGTATCAATCAGATTTAAATGATAAATTTGACCGTCATCCGCTTTATATTGTAAAGCCGCAGTTTGCGCTTTAATGGTAATGCCACGTTCACGTTCAATATCCATGGAATCAAGCACTTGCGCTTCCATTTCACGATCAGCCAAGCCACCGCATAGCTGAATAATACGGTCTGCCAAGGTGGATTTACCGTGATCGATGTGGGCAATAATGGAGAAGTTACGAATATTTTTCATTGATGATTTAGTGTTTAGATATTTTAATCGTTTAATACTAGCTATTTTACAAATAGATAAGGCGCCAAAAGCGCCTATTTACAATACTTGTGATTTTACAACAAATGCTTGATTAGTTTGTAATTAATTCTATAAATAGCTGATGCATAGGTCTAGGAATTGTCGATTTGTAAGCCAGACACACTGAAAAGTGGGCAGAATCTCTAATCGACTTTTAATTTAAACTCACCTTTGTCATACGCTTTTGAAAACGCTTGCCAATCCAGCTTAACTTGCTTGGCATATTGAGTAGCATACTCAAGTAGCGGTACTTTCCAATTGTCACGACCACCGAAATCCACCCATTCATCTGCCGTTGCAGAACCTTGCCTGCCGCCACTTCGCAGCTCCGCCCATGCGGTTAATTGCCCCATTGTTTGAATCACTTTTTCTAAACGTTTTATTTTATTATTCCAGTTGGCTAAATCCAATTTATCTTGAGATGGTTGCAACTCTTTAAGCACAGTAGGTTTACCATTAAATTCAGTAGCACATAAAAAAGCAGGCGGCACGGCTTGTATCCAGCGCTGTACATTCATTACGCGATGCGCTTCACTTGGCCACTTAGGTTGAGACACTTTTAAGTACGGTATTAATGCGCTTTGCTTGACCTCTTTTAAATCAAGTAGGTAATTAGCATCAGGTGAGCCTAGACCTTCGACTAAAACAATATAGCGCGAAACGCCTAAGCTACCTGTACCCGCAACACGCCTAGCCACATCTAAAGGCTTATAAAAACTTGGTAATTTTTGTGTTTTGGCAAACTTTTCTACAAAACTGAAAACTTCGTCACGTTCTTTTTCAGAAATGGCGAGTGCTTTTACCCCATCTATTTTTATAGTACGCAGACCTTTTTTTAACTTGGTACGATCATCAAGAAACTCATCCCGTTTTCTAGTGTTTAGTGAGCTAAGCAATCCGTCAATCATACCAGTAGCGGTGTCACGTTCCACCCATTTAGCCTTACCCTCTTTTAATGCTGATGCATAGCTATTTAAAAATAGGTGGCATAGTTCAACTGCCTCATTTTGTTTAAGTACTAGCGTTTGCGCTGCCACAATAATACTTGTGAGCATTCGTGCTAAATCCCAACTGGCTGGCGCAAGGGCTGACTCATCAAAGTCGTTTAAATCAAAATAAGCTAAACGGTTTTCACCTTTAAAAGAACCGAAGTTTTCTAAATGCAAATCGCCACATACCCAAGTGAGCGGCGCATTGTTAATCGGGCTATTTATTGGCCAATCTTCATAAAATAAATGGCAAGTACCGCGTAAAAATACAAAGGCATTTTCTCGCATAGCTCCGTATTTAATATCAATACGTTCAGATTCACGACCTTGGTTAAAATTCTTGATTCTTTGTACTATGCTCATAATCAAACCTTTTATTATTTAAGCTATATTTAACTTATTGTAATGTAGCAATTGAACATAAAGGGATGATGCCATAAACAATTTCCAATAGAAAACCCGCACTGCAGCGGGTTTTCTATTAGTTCATTACATACTTTTTATATCTAATTTATTTTGCAGCCGGAATTTTAACTGGCACATAAAGCGTACTTTCTCCACGCAGTACCAGCAAAGCTACGGTTTTACCTACAGCAAAAGTAGCAAGCTGTTTGTTAAATTGATCTAGACTTTGCACTTCAGTATTGTTGAGACCTAATATTACATCGCCTCGACGTACACCTGCTTGTGCAACAACACCTTGGGAATCAACCACGAGCAAGCCATTTTTACCGTTCAGCTTTTTCTTTTGCTGCGGCGTTAATTCTTTCAACATTAACCCTATGCGATTTACTTCAGGCTTAACGCTAGGTTTGCTATTTTGTGCTGCCTCAACTGTGTCATTCGGCATTTCACCTACACCCATATTGAGTGTTTTTGCACTGCCTTTACGCAGAATCTCTACAGGAACGACTTTACCGGGTTTAGTCGCGCCAACGACGCGCGGCAGATCAGCAGAAGCAAAAATGGGTTTACTATCAAACTTAGTAATCACATCGCCCGCTATTAAGCCACCTCTATCGGCAGGGCCATTTCTCTCAACCCCTGCAACTAAAGCGCCATTCGTATTTTTCATGCCGAAGGATTCAGCAAGTTCCTTAGTCAATTCCTGAATAGCAATGCCTAACCAGCCGCGGGTGATTTTTCCAGAGGCTTTTAATTGATTGGAAATATCAATCGCCACATCAATCGGTATCGCAAATGACAATCCTACAGAACCTCCAGTACGGCTGTAGATTTGTGAGTTGATACCCACGACCTCACCAGCTAGGTTAAATAGCGGACCACCGGAATTACCGGGATTAATTGCTACATCGGTTTGAATAAATGGCACAAAGTTTTCCTGTGGCAATGCACGCCCTTTAGCACTCACAATACCTGCAGTCACTGTATTTTCTAAACCGAACGGTGAACCAATCGCTGCAACCCATTCACCCACTTTGAGCTTGTTAGGATCTCCAGGAGTCACATTCGGCAGACCCGTAGCCTCAATCTTCACCAACGCAACATCAGTACGTTTATCAAAACCTATGATTTTTGCTTTGAATTCGCGCTTATCAAACAATTTTACAATCACTTCATCTGCTTCATTCACTACATGTGCATTCGTTAAAATGTAACCGTCACTAGTTAAAATAAACCCTGAACCTAGGGATTGTGTTTTATAGTCTGGCTGTGGCCCACCATTTTGCCCAGGCGCACCTGGCATGCCAGGAAAACCTGGAATACCAAAGCGTTTAAAAAACTCCTGCAATTGCTCATCATCTGGCATGCCAGGATAAGGCGAACCGCCATTCTGCATATGCATCGTTTGCGTGATGCTAATATTAACAACTGCCGGGCCTTGCTTTTCTGCAAGCTCGGTAAAATCTGGTAGGTCTTTAGCGTTAATATTGACGCTAGCAGCAGCGATCAAGCTGAATGCTACTGTGGTTATCCAATTTCTAATCATCTATTCACCTCGTTTGGTTTGAAATTTTATCCTGCTAAAATCTGTTAAATTAGCCTCTATAACGTCGTCATTGGGGCCGTTTTGAGTAATGGGTTCACGTCGGCATAACGTAAAATTACCGCTTGGTATTGTGTACGCTCAGCTTGACCTTCTGCACGTTGATAATTTCCACGCTGACCTACTAAATGTCCCTTGACCCACAAGAACCCAAGTGCCAAACCCAAAATTGCACCCAAGATTACATATAGTTGATTATGAAGAAATAGTTCGGCCAACACAGTACCAAGTATTAATCCGA
>DASQFK010000222.1:0-21490 GCA_035633175.1 Methylotenera sp. | reverse complement strand
GGGCGGTGCAGCACGTTACTATGGTGCATGGCATAATCGTCCTGTGCTAGGTGCTGGCCTAGCACCTGTTGTGAATGATATTGAACGCGCACTCAAACTGGTGAGACATGGCGTATATCTCTGGCTAGCCATATTTTTAATTACTGTGCGCAGCGTGAGCATCTATCTTGCTTGAACATGGTGGCAACTTGGCAGAGGCAGCCAAGCAATACGGTATTCCACTTGAGAACTGGCTAGATTTATCAACTGGCATCAATCCTAATAGCTACCCAATAAGTGATATTCCAACTTCTAGTTGGCAAAAACTGCCGATAGATAATGATGGGCTAATTGAAGCCGCATGTGCCTATTATGGTTGCCAATTTGCACTGCCTACTGCTGGTTCACAGGCAGCCTTAAAAATTTTGCCACAATTGAGAACAGCATCAAAAGTAGCAATGCCAAGATTGATGTACCAAGAACACGCCAACGCATGGCAACGTTATGAGCATCAAGTGATAAGGTTTGATACGCATCCAGATGAAAATGTCATTAAAAATGCAGATGTTGTTTTACTTTGTAACCCCAACAATCCAACTGCAACCCGGTTTTCAGTAGCAGAATTACTCCGTTGGCATGCTCAATTAGCTGCACATGGTGGCTGGCTAATTGTTGACGAAGCTTTTATAGATGTCACGCCAGAATATAGCATTGCACAGCACACGCACTTAGAAGGTTTATTTGTGCTACGCTCACTCGGCAAGTTTTTTGGTTTAGCGGGCGCTAGAGTTGGTTTCCTTCTAGGCACAGAGCAAACACTCATCAGCGCACAAGAGGAAATTGGCCCATGGTCAATTACAGGTCCTAGCCGCCTGATTGCCAAGCAAGCGTTGATGGATAAAGCGTGGCAAAACAAAATGCGCTTGTTGTTGCCTGAAAGTAGCCAAAAATTAGCTGCATTGCTTACTCAATATAGTTTAGCGCCCACAGCAGGCACAGCGCTGTTTCAGTTTACGCCGACGGAACAAGCCATTGCATGGCAACAACATTTTGCTAAGCAAGGCATTTGGGTACGACTATTTACCGAAACGTTAACTTTGAGGTTTGGTTTACCACCAGATGATGGCTGGGAAAGATTAGAAACTGCGCTGAAAAACTTTAGTTAATGATTCACAAAATGGACTTTAGGTATTGCATCTTTAAATTCTAATTGTGTAATGCTTGCATAATCAATTGTTATTCTAAACAAGCCTTTTAAGGGCATTTGTAACACCTCAGCAATCAACGCTCGAATCAAACCGCCATGCGTGACCACCAAGATATTTTTACCGTGTGAGTGACTGCTTACATCGTCTATAAAGCTTTTAGCTCTATGATGTAGCTGCGTAAAAGTTTCGCCATTGGGTGGCGCTAAATTTGCATAGTCATTCGCCCAACTATCAAATATTTCACGCGGAATTGCATCCCATGTGTTCATTTCCCAATCGCCAAAATGTATCTCTTTTAATCGCGCATCAATTTGTATATCGGCTGCCGAAAACCCCAAACTTTGATCTGCACATAACGCATGCGCCAGCTTGTGGCAACGTAGTAGCGGGCTTGCATAGATGGCATCAAATTTAAATTTTTCTAATTTCTTTTGTAAAACTTGTCGCTCAATATCAAACTGGGCAGACACATCCACATCGCTTTGTCCGTAACAAATATTGGAAGCAATATCTAATGAAGTATGGCGAACTAAAGTGAGTTTCATAATGCGTGTTTATGCTTTTACAAAAAATGCAGCACTTGCTAATAAGCCTATGTAAAACGCAATTTCGGTGAGTTGCTGTATGGCGCCTAAACAATCACCTGTATAGCCGCCTATTCTATTTTTAATTTTTGCACTAAACCACACCCAAACAACTGCAACGGGTATGAGAGCAGCTAGATATTTCATCTCTAAAAACGCCATAGGCAGCAAACCAAAAAAAGTGGCTATGATGAGTTCAGTAGTATTTAATTGTGTCGCAAGCGGTTTTGATTTACCTTCCGCTTTCACGTAGTTTTGCGTAAACATTACCAGCACCGCACATAAGCGGCTGAGTGCATGGCCCGCCACAATTGATGCCGGAATCAATGCTACAGTTTGATAACTAAGTGCCTGATATTTAATCAGCAAGCCCATAACCAAGCCTATCGCACCATAGCTGCCGATGCGAGAATCCACCATAATGGTCAGCACTTGCTCTTTGCTCCAGCCGCCGCCTAAACCATCAATACTATCTGCCAAGCCATCTTCATGAAATGCACCAGTTAGCAAAATGGTTGCCACCATGCTTAATAAAATTGCGACTTCCAAGGGCAATAAAATATCGCATAGCCAGAATACCAAAGCACCGACCAAGCCGACCAAAATACCAACTAAGGGGAAAAATCGTGTTGATTTATTCAAATCTGCTTCATCAAAATCGTTAAGTTTGATTGGTATGCGCGTAAAAAACATGACTGCAGTTAAAAAGTAGCGCCATTGCTGTTTGATGATGAAGTTCATATTGTTTGAGAAATACTGGTTTACGAAACGCTGGTTTACGAAACACTGGTTTTCGAAACATTTGCCGATTCAAAAGAAGCCATTGTATTTAAAAAGTTGACTGCCGCTAATACTAATGGATAAGCCAATGCTGCACCTGTACCCTCGCCTAAACGCAACCCTATATTAAGCAATGGTTTCACATTCAAATAATCCAACATTTCTTGATGCCCAGATTCACCAGAACTATGGGTAAATACACAATAATGCAAAATTTCCGGTTGCAGTTTCGCTGCCACTAATAAAGCTGCGGTCGTAATAAAACCATCGATTAACAAAGTACATTTTTTTTCTGCAGCTTGTAGCATCGCGCCGACCATCATGGCGATTTCAAAACCACCAAAAGTTGCTAACGCCTTCATTGCATCAGTCGCATCTAAATGATGCAACTTAATAGCTTGTGCCAAAATATTTGTTTTATGCGCTAAGCCAGTGTCATCTAAACCAGTACCACGGCCTACACATTGCTCAATAGGTAAACTGCACAGTACACTCATCAAACAACTCGCAGACGATGTATTACCTATGCCCATCTCACCAAAGCCAAAAATATTACAGCTCTCAGCAATTTGGGCTTTTACAATTTCTGCCCCACGACTAAGCGCTTGTTTGCATTGCAGCGCTGTCATGGCTGGTTCTAATAAAAAATTGAGGGTACTTGGCGCTATTTTCGCATCTATTAAATAGGCATTTGGCGAAAAATCATAATTCACACCGCTATCTATCACCAATAAACACATATTATTTTGCTTGGTAAACACGTTAATAGCCGCACCGCCTTGCAGAAAATTTAATACCATTTGTGCAGTAACGGCTTGTGGATACGGGCTCACACCAGCCTCCACAATGCCATGATCACCCGCAAAAACTAACATCGTAGGTTGCGTGAGCTGCGGTGTCAGTGATTGTTGAATCAGGGCTATTTTTAAAGCAAGCTCTTCTAACATACCCAAAGCGCCTAAAGGCTTGGTTTTATTGTTAATCTTATTCGTAAGTTCACTACGAATTAGCTGGCTAGGTTGTGTAATATTAAATTCCATAATCGTGATTTTACATGAGTGCGTATAGCTACACCTAAATATCAAAACCAGAGTATCAAAATAAAGTATCACAACATCATAAGTTGTTAGTTGGATGCTTTGGTTCGTACAGTTTTAGTTTTTAAAAAACTTTAACGGTTTTCTTTGTAATTTTGTTTGGAAGTTTGCTATAATGCGCGGCTTGCGAACATTTACCGAATGTTCGCATAGGTAGAAATTGCAGTACGGCCGGGTAGCTCAGTCGGTAGAGCAGCGGATTGAAAATCCGCGTGTCGACAGTTCGATTCTGTCCCCGGCCACCATAAATTAGATATAAAAATTCAATCCTTAGCTGTTAAATATATTAAATAGCTGAATCCGATATACCTAAATAACTTCTGCATTCCACATGCCGACTTCATCAAGATGAAATGGCATTATCATTAAGACGCATATGACATCTGCTAACGTTAACCTTAAAGTTCCGTTTAATGAAAAAGACCAGGCAAAAGCTTTAGGTGCACGATGGAACGCAGAAATTAAACAGTGGTATGTGCCGCAAGGGGTAGATTCAACGCCATTTGCAAAATGGATAACTGATACCCCTACCCAAGTTCAAAATACAGTAGAAGTTGTGACTCAAACGGCTTCTGACGCGTTAACTCATGATGATGACATGGATGCAATCAATGCAAAATTGCGCGATGCCTATGAGTTTCGTGAAATTCAAGATTTATGAATTATTAACGCTTAAAAAGCTTTAAAAAATCCACCTTATTTACCCTTTATATTCTTTTTAATATTGCGCAATGTTGTATAACACATTGCATCATTTGGATTATCCTTGGCCTTGCCAGGATCCAGAAATGGGATGATGGCAGCAAGTGGATTTATTAAGGCCAATAAAATCCCACCGGCCACTCGCGCACCAATAGGGGCTGTATCCGGGGCAACATTCGGATTAAGAAAAGTCCCTGTTAGATGAATGGGGGAGCGAACAGTAAATGGCGAAAAATTCTTAGGCTCCGCCATCATTCGTAAATCAAATTGCTCTTTACCCATATTGATATCGCCATCTAATACGATTGTGGTCACAGGTGTATCGATTAATGCTACGTTAGTCTTCAAAATACCTTGCTTGGCTTTGAAATTCATGACTGCGCATTCCATAACGATAGGTTTATCGCCTTTCATTAAAATACCGACGGCTTGCGCGATATCTAATCCAACTGCTTCCACGATCAAGTGGGAAATTTTTCCATTGCGTACGTAGAGTGAGATGTCGCCATTAAGTGAGTCTAATAATTGAGCAGTTGAATTACCTTTACCCATCAATTTAGCTTTGCCATTTAAAAATCCTGTGACATAGGCTTGAGACGCCTCACTTTTATTGTCTTTTTTAGCTTCTTTTTTGCGAGCTGTAGAAATCTGTAGCCATTTTTCTAGATTGATATCCTTAACTGCTATATTG
The DNA here is from genome assembly GCA_035633175.1 of Methylotenera sp. Classification (GTDB taxonomy): domain Bacteria; phylum Pseudomonadota; class Gammaproteobacteria; order Burkholderiales; family Methylophilaceae; genus Methylotenera. Next base: position 16,449 of record DASQFK010000222.1, on the reverse strand, counting down.
ATATCCCAATCAGGTTTTATATATTCCTGGTTTTTTTCCTGCTGAGGATTTGCTACCTTTTTTTGCTCATGCGCATCAATATAAATATCGCCTGAAATACTGCCTTGGGCGGTTCTCGCATCTATTTTGGCTAAAGATAATTTATTTTTATTAAGGTCTAAACTTGCTTTGAATGGTTTGATTGGTTCACGAAAAGCTTTGCCTAAATCTACATAATCAAGATTAACAATGATATCCGCATTCATGCGGTTGTAAGTTGCAAAATCCAAGGGTTTATCAGGAAAGACACGATCTTTTTTGGTTGACTCCGTATTGGCGCCTCCGAATGCAGGTGCCAAATCTGACAATACGAATCGTTTGCCCCTGAGCTCTCCTTGAAGGAGCGCTTTTTCCGGACGGGTGTCATATTTAAATTTACCGTACAGATCGCTTTGTCCAACACGTGCTGAAGCAATATCAATGAGCCAGCCTTCTTTATTTTTCTCTACATCGCTAATAATTTTGAAGGATTTAGTACGCGGGAGGGTGATGCTAAGTAAATCACCTAACTCTCCCAACGAAGCACCGTTCACTGCCAATTTCCCTTTAATTGTTTGATCACCAAATATATCGTAAACTTTGCCGTCAAATTTCATATGGACTTTTCCATATTCCAGCCAGCCTTTCGATGACACAGGGGGAGAATTTTCATCCTGAATAGCAATAGGTAGAAAACCCTCGGTGATCAATTCACCTATTAATTCACGCTCACGAAAACCACCTTTAATCGCCACCTTTGAGATTGAAGCTGTGTTATTTTGCCCTTCGTTGGTGTTAAAGCTGACCGTAAGATTCGCCTTAGTAAGGCTATCAATGATATGGGCCTGACCCTTACTTATGACCAGCGCTTGAATTAGAGGAAAAGGACGAATAGGATCATTCTCATCTTTATTGAATTGCCAGGTAGATTTACCATTCAAAAGCCGGACTAAATTGGCATCTACTTGTTCGGCTTTAATTGATTTAATGACATAGGGATCACCATCTTTGATGTTCCATAAATCGCTATAACGTAATTTAAGTTCCAGCCTTTTCGCACTAGCAAGCTTAGGTACGTTGAATTCAGCAGGTGCAGATATCCAGAAACCATCCGCTCTAACTTGCAAACCGCCGATCAATCTAAGTTTAAAGGGACTATCTATCTTGACACTGCGTTCCAATCTACTTTCCATGAATCGCTCTAAAGGTTTTTTTAGAAACGGCCATCCCAGCATTTCACAAATAGCAATAATTGAGATCAAAACTACAATTATAGAAATGGAAAAAAATAGCGGTTTATTAGCTATTTTCCTGAATGTCAGCATTAGATAATCCTTAGCTTAGAAATACTTCCTTTAATACCAATCAAATATTGATTAAAAATAAACCCATGACTCCTGGAGTAGCTGTGGAGCCATGGGTCAGTCTTATATTTAACTCCTATCTTAACTGTTAATGTTTTTTCGCGGCGGCATCAATAGTAGATTGTTTCAGCATTGCTACATTGATATCGCCATTTAAAGCTACTAATTTTGACTTTAGCTGTTCTTTTCTCATTTTGAGTTGCATGCCCAGCTCTTGCAAATCCAGTTTTGTTTTGCGCACTTTTGGGAACATTTCAGTTTCTTCTTCTTTGACGTGATGATCGATGTATTCACCTAACACAATCACTTTCGCGTCATACATTGGATCTTTAGGGCTAATAGTTTGAATTTGGGCAATCAAATCCTTAGCACTATCATGTTCAACATCAGCTTCGTTCATTAACTCTTCTGCATGTATAGCCCTGCGAGTTGCAGAATAAAAGATTTCTTCTTCAGCCAGCGCATGAACGGTGAGTTCAACACAGATTTGATTCGCAACTTTAACTTTTGCTTCGGTGTCATCTTTCTTGGAAAGCTTTTCAAATTCTTTAAATAGTTTTTTAACTTTTGCATGGTCGTCGGTCAAAATACCGATGGCATCATCTGATTTAGTAAGGTGATGACTAGCATTCCTAGTAGCCTTTATTTCAGATGTTTTATGGGAAGATTTAGTAATAGTTTGCATCATAATATCCTTGGATAAAAAATTTAAGACTCTCAATATTGAATGCAAAGGGCCGAGTAACAAATAGGATAATCGCTGATTAATTTGTAGGCGCTTTCCTGCATAGAAAGTAAAATTTACCGAGGCTCGCAATAATGAAGAACTACAAAAATTTTACCGATAATGATATGAATTATTGGGGATTTATATCAAAAATATTAACAAGAAAAATCAAATGAAAATAATAATAACCTCAACAACTTTTTTGCTAGATGAATAAATTTTAGTTGCAATTTAAATATCTTAAATTGCAACTAAAATCTCCAATTATTTCATTCTGCTGGAACTAGATTTAGACGTACTAGAACCTTTGGTGGCATCTTTCATCGTCTTACTAGGTTCATCTTTTCTAGCATGCTGTGATCCTTTATTAGAATCTTTCTGCCCAGCATTAGTCTTTACGTTTTTAATATCAGCCATATCAAACTCCTTAATAAAATCAAAGCTTATTTAATTACCTAAGCCCCTTTGAAAAAATTATTGTTATTTGGTTTTCAAAGCCTAAACAGAGCGCCCACCCTAGTCAGTACGATAACGCACGTAACTTAAAAATAATTAAGTTAAAAAAGTTAACAGAATCCTGATGTCTAATTTTTAAAGTTTTTCAATTTTTAAAGTCCTCAGGTATACAACTCTCATGTACATATGATGAGTTCAGCGAATCACTCCCCTTCAATCCAAATCTATGTATCAAATTAAATAAAATTTGTAGTTTATGTGCGATAACAGACAGAAGAATTTCCTAGATACGTAATAATTTTCTAATCATGTTTCTCATTAATTGCACTATTTTTATTAATGAAAATTATTAAAACTTTATTGATTTAAGGAATTTTTATGACCAGCCCGACTGAAAAAAAATTGCAAAGCGATCAATCTAAAACAACGCCTGTGACTAACCCTGACCTTACCGGGCTTTCTCCGTCTCCTTCAGATAAGAACCGTTCACCTCAAGCAGCTTCAATGCAAGCCGTGTTACCTGGTGAAACCCTCACCACAAATGATGGTTTAGTCATTAGTGATAACCAAAATTCATTGCGTGGCGGCCTACGCGGCCCAACATTATTAGAAGATCACATCATGCGTGAAAAAATCATGCATTTTGACCATGAGCGTATACCAGAAAGAGTGGTGCATGCACGTGGTGCGGCCGCACACGGTGAGTTTGAACTTTATGAGTCAATGAAAAAATATACTAAGGCGGGTTTCTTACAAAATGTTGAAGTAAAAACGCCAGTATTTGTCCGCTTTTCTACAGTTGCTGGATCTCGCGGATCAGCTGATACTGCCCGAGATGTGCGTGGATTTGCCGTAAGATTTTATACACAGGAAGGAAATTTTGACTTAGTAGGTAATAATATTCCAGTTTTTTTTGTACAGGACGCTATTAAATTTCCAGATTTGATCCATTCGGTGAAACCGGAACCGCATAACGAAATTCCTCAAGCTTCTTCAGCGCATGATACGTTCTGGGATTTCATTTCATTAACGCCTGAATCTACCCATACAATCATGTGGGTAATGTCTGACCGAGGTATTCCGCGTAGCTTCTCCATGATGGAAGGTTTTGGTGTACATACTTTTAGATTCGTTGATGAGAATGAAAAGTCCTGCTTTGTGAAATTTCACTGGAAACCTGTGCTCGGCGTTCATTCGTTGGTTTGGGACGAAGCATTGAAATTAGGCGGTAAAGATCCTGATTTCCATCGACGTAGTTTATGGGAATCGATTGATCAAGGACTCTATCCGCAATGGGAGTTAGGCGTTCAAATCGTACCTGAGGAAGATGAGCATAAATTCGATTTTGATCTGCTTGACGCCACTAAAGTCATTCCTGAATCTTTAGTGCCAGTACAAATCATTGGCAAAATAACGCTTAATCGTAATCCTGATAATTATTTTGCAGAAACTGAACAAGTGGCTTTTCACCTAGGGCATATAGTGCCCGGAATTGATTTTACTGATGACCCATTACTGCAAGGCCGCCTATTCTCTTACACTGATACGCAATTATCACGTTTTGGAAGCGCTAATTTTCATGAAGTCCCAATCAATCGTCCAATCGCAGATGTAAGCAACAATCAGCGTGATGGTCATATGCGCCAAACGATTGTAAAAGGTCGAGTGAGTTATGAACCTAATAGTTTAGGCGGAGGCTGTCCGATGCAAAGATCAGCTGCAGAAGGTGGATTTGTAAGCTATCCCGCCCCTGTGCAGGACGTTAAAATTCGTGCACGGTCTCCCAGTTTTGCTGATCATTTTTCGCAGCCGGCATTGTTCTGGCGCAGTCAGGTTAATTGGGAAAAAGATCACATTGTAAACGCCTTTTGTTTTGAACTAGGTAAGGTCGAAACACCGGCGATTCGCGAACGAATGGTTTCTAATTTATTACAAGTCGATAAAGAGTTAGCGCAACGTGTCGCCAAAGGCCTGGGTATGGCATTACCACCACCGCCTAATGTGACCAAACCCTACAATGAAAATATTAAAACAGACGATGCATTAAGTATGGATAACACCATAAAAAACGCAATCACGGGTCGTAAAATTGCCGTTCTGATTGCTGATATGGTAGATAGTGACATGTTAGAACGTGCTTGCAATACGCTGGAATTAGAAGGTGCCACAGTAAAATTTATTGCGCCTATGAGCGGTAAAGTTAAAAGTAATAAGGGTAAACCCATTGTGGTCGACCACAGTTTACCCACTGTGGGCTCAGTATTATTTGACGCAGTTCTCATCGCCGGCGGGAAAGAGTGCGTCGAAATTCTGAACGGGAATTCGCATGCTGTTTTGTTTGTCAAAGAAGCATATAAGCATGGAAAAGCTATTGGTGCAGCAGCAGATGGTAAGTTATTAATAGCGAAGGCGGCTCGCTCCGCCGGTGCCCCAAATGACAGCTTTTCTGGTATCGGAGTCATTATTGCCAACAGCGAAAATGCAAACGAAAAATTTATAGACGATTTTGTTTCGGCGATTGCAATGCATCGATTTCCTGATCGGCCTGATTTGGAATCTATTATCGCTTAACAGAATATTTTAAGAGGTTTAACTATGAACGTAAAAGATGGCTTTCGCAATTTCGCTAGTAAAGCGGTATTTGCAGTGAGTTCTGTTTGGTCTTTTATCGTTTTTTTTATATTAATTTGTAGCTGGTTAATCATTGGAGTTAACGACGAATTTTCTGACCATTGGAAACTCATATTAGATATCACATTAACTATCGTGACTTTTTTAATTGTGCTGTTAATTCAACACACCCAGTTGAGGGAAAATCGTTTAACGCAACTGAAGTTGGATGAATTATTAAAAGGGGTAGAAGGCTCACGTACTGAATTTATCGGTTTGGAAGAACAGACAGATCACAAATTAGATGAGATACAAGGCGAATTCCAGGATCTCATTAAGCCGGACGTTGAAGAATTAACCGGGAAGAACCCTAAATAAAGGGAGTGATATTTCAGAACATCATGAATGCTTATGACTTATTAGAGAGATACAAAGCCAAGCGTAATTTCTTAAAAACGCCTGAGCCGGTTGAGACAGGTGTAGCGAGTAAGGATGCGCTTTCGTTCGTGATACAGAAGCATTGGGCTACTCGGCTTCATTATGATTTTCGACTTGAATTAAACGGTACGCTAAAAAGCTGGGCGGTTCCTAAAGGCCCAAGTTTTGACCCTAAAGATAAGCGATTAGCGGTCCATGTCGAAGATCATCCAATCTCCTATGCAAGTTTTGAAGGCACCATTCCCGCTAAACTATACGGTGCTGGCAAAGTCATTGTTTGGGATAAAGGATTTTGGGTACCTGTAGGTAATCCGGAAGAAGGTTATAAAGAAGGCAATCTTAAGTTTCAGCTTCAAGGCCATAAACTTCAGGGCAATTGGGCTTTAGTGCGAATGAAAGGTAAAAGCGATAAGCAGGAGCCTTGGCTATTGATAAAAGAAAAAGATGAGTTTGCTAAGGCGGCACAAGATTACAGTGTGGTGGATGAGTTGCCAGAAAGCGTTTTATCTTTAAAGTCATCTAAAGCACCTATCGTTAAAACTTCATCTGTTAAAGCCACATCCAATGATTCAGCCAAACAAAAGTCAACCAAGAAAAACGCAGAAGCAGAATCTGTTTCTAAAGAAAAAAAACCGTCTGACGATACATCCGAAAGTACAGGTTTAAGTGAAAATTTGTTATTAAAGGCCGGAGCAATCAAAGCAGCTTTGCCAGCAAAACTGGCGCCTCAATTAGCGGTGCTGACAGACAGCCCGCCTAAAAATAATGATGAATGGATCTATGAAATCAAATTTGATGGCTATCGTCTTTTAACGCGTATTCAAGGTAATGACATCAAACTATTCAGCCGGAATGGCAACGATTGGACGTCTAAACTCAAGAATCTGCACAAAGAAATCTCGAAATTGAAATTGCCCACCGGTTGGTACGATGGCGAAATCGTTGTGCTGGATGAAAATGACATTCCCGACTTTGGGCTTCTACAACGGGTCATTGATACTGAAAATTCCAATAAGATCATTTTATATTTATTTGACCTCCCCTATTTTGACGGAATGGATTTGGGTTATGTACCACTAATGATGCGCAAAGCACTGTTAAAACATATTGTGGGAAAAAAGATATCTGATGCAGTACGATTGAGTGAGGTATTTGAAACGTCGGCTAAGAACCTGATCGCTTCAGTGTGTAAGCTGGGTTTAGAGGGAATCATTGCCAAGCATCGTCATTCCCATTATTTACCTAGGAGAACTTCAAGCTGGGTTAAGATTAAGTGTAGCTACCGGCAAGAATTTGTGATCGCAGGCTATACCGAGCCAAAGGGTACACGAAAAGAATTTGGCGCCTTATTATTAGGCGTGCATAACGAGCACGGTGAGCTGACTTATGCCGGCAGTGTAGGCACTGGCTTCGATCAGAAGGCTTTAACCGATATCAAGTCTAAACTTGATGCACTGGCTGCTAAAACTTGTCCTTTTTCCAAAACGCCTAAAATCTTGATGGGTAAACCTCACTGGGTCAAGCCAAAACTCCTAGCAGAGGTTTCATATCGGGAATGGACTGGCGAGGGACGCTTACGCCACCCTGTTTTTCATGGCTTGAGAACCGATAAACCTGCCGATCAGATTACACGGGAGACTATTAAGCCTATGGCATCCATTGACTCTTCTGAAGATATAACACCGTCTACATTATCCAGTCATCTAAGGGTTACCCATCCCGATCGTTTGATTGATACTGGAATTACTAAAATTGATCTCGTTAAATACTACGACCTAGTCAAACATTTAATGATAGAACATTTGGCGCATAGACCGGTTGCACTGCTCCGCGCACCGCAGGGTATACAAGGTGAACTGTTTTTTCAAAAACACGCTGAAGTTGAAAAATTGGAAGGCGTGATTCAAGTTAACATTGATAAGGAGCATGAGCCATTTTTGGAAGTTGTCAGCGAACAAGGCCTGCTAACCTCCGCACAATGGAATGTCATAGAATTCCACACGGGGAATAACTTCAATAACCATCCTAATCAACCGGATAGAATGGTGTTTGACCTAGACCCTGGCGAAGGAGTGCAATGGCAGCAAGTACAAGAAGCAGCCCAGATGGTGCAGGCATTTTTAGCTGAAATTCGCTTGCCTGCATTTCTTAAAACAAGCGGTGGAAAGGGCTTGCATATTGTCGTTCCAATCAAAATGAAATACAACTGGGAGCAAGTAAAAAGCTTGTCTGAAGCCATCGTCAGTCATATTGCGAAAATAATACCCACTCGCTTTGTCGCTAAAAGCGGTCCCAAAAATCGTATCGGCAAAATTTATATCGATTATCTTCGCAATGGTGAGGGCGCTACTACTGTATGTGCATGGTCTGCGAGGGCACGTCCTGGTCTCGGGGTTTCTGTCCCTATATCCTGGAATGAACTGGCCTCCATTGATGGCGGCAACCATTGGAACATAAAGACCATTCACGCTCGGCTAGAGAATGGTAATAAACCCTGGAAAGAATACAATCATGCCGCAGTAGATATCACTTCAGCGATTAAATTATTTAAATAGATTACTTTTTTTACACTTACTTTTAACACTGGGAATATTGATGCCACATGCAATTTGGAAGGGCGCAATCAGTTTTGGTCTGGTGCATGTGCCCGTCGCTTTATATAGTGCCTCGCAAGATAGCGGCATTGATTTTGATTGGTTGGATAAGCGGTCTATGGACCCGGTAGGTTACAAACGGGTAAATAAACGCACAGGTAAAGATATTGAAAAGGAGAATATTGTTAAAGGAATTAAACAGGATGATGGCGAATATGTCATCTTAACTGAGGATGAAATAAAGGCTGCTTTTCCCAAGTCTACACAAACGATTGAAATCGAAGCGTTTGTTAAAGCGAATGAGATTTCTTTTTTCTTATTAGAACAACCTTATTTTCTCGAACCTACAGGTAAAGGAGAAAAAGTGTATGCATTACTGCGGGAAGCGATGATTGAATCTGATGTCATTGGAATTTCTCGCGTCGTATTGCACACAAAAGAACATCTCGCTGCACTCATACCATTTGAATCTGCGTTGATGCTAAATACGATTCGTTGGGAAAACGAATTGAAAACAATGACTGATTTAAAATTGCCGCCTAAAGGCAAAACAGACTTGAAAGCGAATGAGCTAAAAATGGCTAACCAATTAATCAAGGAAATGACCCATCCCTGGAAAGCCGGCGACTTTAAAGATCAGTTCAGCGATACCATACTCAAACTGGTCAATCGTAAAATTGAAGCAGGCGAAACTGAAAAAGTGGAGCCTTTGGAAACGTTCAGCAGTGAAGAGGAAACCTCAAATGTAGTCGATTTAACTGAGCTACTTATCAAAAGCTTAAAGAAGAATAAAGCAGCTTAATAGTATTTTTTCTTATTCTCTGCGTACTTACACTTAATCTTCGTTCTTTAAAGCGCCACGAATATTAAGAAAGAAAAGACCAAACTGCAAAAGAACCAGTGCATATGCATTGGTATGCCAACCCCAAATTACCCACAGAAAATTACTTGCGATAAAACAATAAAATCCGATGCTGCGTTTATATTTAGATTGAGATGCGACTAGCCATGCAGACAATAATGTCGTTAGCATGGCTGGCCATTGCACTGCATTAATAAGAGTATCGGACAAAATAATCGTCTTTTAAATCATTAACTTTAGCGATAACAAAAGTCATTGTACATCGCTAATTTGTGCTCGTATCTCCCCATCGGGATGGTTTGCAGTATGCAGATTGATGTACCATTTTCCTTCCAACAAATCATTTTCCTGAGCAGGCGTTAAGACTGCAGTCCCTATCATCGGACTAGCGAGATTGCCTTCAATCGGAATAGTAGGTTTTGCGTTTTCCCCCGCCTTGGCTGGGCCATGGAAATGTGCAGCGGTTACGGGACCAGTTAGCCCCTCATAATTAATGGTCCAGCGAAGCTCGCGAATTTTTTTGTTATATTCAATATTGGCCTTCCCGCTACCTTTACTGTCGCTCTGGGGCACTTCTTTTTCTGAGGTTAAATCCGCTGTAAGTTTAATGACATCAGAATTTTGTGACATCCCACATGCACTCATAAACAATATCATTGTAAAAAGAATGATAAACATAAAAAATTTCTGTACGGTAATCATGTTGAGCTCCTTGCAAATGATTGAATAATCTCTTTATGTGATGTTAAGAGATATAACTTTTCTGAGTCTGTACGTTAACGAACAAAGTCTGCGGTCATAGTTTGATAAATTAATTTTTAAAATTACATGCATACAGGTAGTTAACGTGCTTATCGAGCCAAAATCTATTGAGTTGCCAAATGAGGCAGTAGCCACTGCAAAGATGGTAGGGCTACGCTATGTAACAGATACCGCTCCTGGGTTTAGCCGTAAACGGTCTAAAAATGGCTTTAGATATATTGATGCTAAGGGAAAACCAATTACGGATAAAAAAACTATAGCGCGCATTAAATCGCTTGTTATTCCCCCTGCATGGGACAAAGTCTGGATATCCCCGTGGGAAAATGGACATATTCAAGCTACAGGGCGAGATGCAAAAAATCGCAAACAATATCGTTTATATTGAGGGAACACTCGCAATACCTCTAGAGAAAACATTGGTAGGTAATAAACTGAAATTTAAAACTGATGACTTTAATCTAATATTAGAAAATGGACTTTCAAGTGGTGAAGTAGCAGTCTTAATTTTTTTAGAGGATCAATTAAAAATATTCCATGAAAAATGAAATGGTAATCATTCAATTTTTCCGAAATGGTTTAATAATCTATAGTTTCACCCATTAGGATGTAGGACTTCGTATTGTCCAACATCTAGAGTAGGCATATGACTAAACTCCAAAATACAATTACGACCATTTATTTAAATGGTCGTAATCATCTAATGATAGTTTTATATGATAGTTTTATAAAAATCTGGAATAAAAATTAAGAGTTATGTTTTTCCCAATCAGAAATTTGTTTTTCCGCTTCATTTTGAGTGCAACCATATGTTTCTTGAATCTTCCCTGCTAACTGATCGCGCTTGCCTGCAATAATATCTAGCTGATCGTCAGTTAGCTGGCCCCAATTCTGTTTAACTTTGCCTTTAAATTGCTTCCAGTTTCCTTCTATTTGATTCCAATTCATGATGAATTCCCTCTATAAGTTAATTATACAAGGAGATATTTAAATACATTTTTTGAATGGAATTCATCAGTCACCATCCTATCTTTATGTAGGAATCTGCTGACCAAATTAACTTAAATGTACGAAAGACCCACTTAAAGAGAAGGTAAATTAGCGGATATTTGGCTAGAACTGTGAGTTAAATTGATTAAAGCACGGCACTATCATCACATTTTTCAGAAAAAATAAACGACTTATCAAGTGTTGTATAACTTAATTTTGGTTCTATTATTTCGCGCCAAGCTGTCACTTTTTCCAGTATCGATAAAGTTGCATGCGCAGGACTTGTGGATGGTAAGCGAACGTAAGGTATAGAATTATTAAGTGTTGGTAGTACATGAGACATAAAACAACGTTCCGCCAAACTACCATTAAAGCAAATCAACTCAAGTTGGGAGTGATTACGGAAAAATGACCCGAAATCATTGGGCCTAATTGAATTTAATTTGATTGCATTATCCAAACTGCCTTCACGCTCACAGGAATTTAATACATCCCATAACGCTATGCCTGAAGCAATTAATGTATTAAGGCGTTCGGTATATGGCGCATCGGGATTTAAACCCGTAAGTTCAGCCATAATTTTCCAAAACGCATTTTGTTTATGTGCATAATATTGCCTGGCATTTAATGATTGAATGCCAGGCATACTGCCTAGTATCAATATTTTTGCGGAATAATGTGCAACTGGGTCAAAACTAATGAGGCGTTTTTTCATGGGAATCAAAGATAAAAACGAAAGGTTTATTAAGCAGGCCTTAACGAAGCACGCTTAATGACAGCAGGTGCATTGATTTCTGGTAAGAATACAGCCATGCAGACTTTAGCAGTCCATCATTCATTTAACCGCGCGCATGCAATTATCAAGCTATTCACTCGAATACATTTAACATAAGTGCAGGCGATTTAATAAGTATTGATCAGTGCTTCTTAATTTATTCTGCTCAAATAAAACCCGGTGAATGATTGTGCTTGGTAATCCAGCCTTCTCCATCATTTTAAGTGCAGACAAATTACCTTCTATTAAAGACATTTCAATACCATTTCTTACAATGAGATCAAAATTAGTATCTTGACGATCTATCATTACGCACCCCTATGAAGTCTTAAATTAAATCTTGAAAATGATTTTTAAATATTTTGTATATCGCCACTGTGCGGTAGCACACATAATTAGAATAAAATAATTATCAAAAATGTATTTTTTGATTAATTAAATTAATCAAAAAATACATTCATTCCAAAATTCTGGATAAAATTCAATTGGTTTTTATTCTGAGTATTGTTTAAATAAAATAGTTCAAGCGTCATTGCTTACATCTGTTAAATATAGGAATAACAGTCGTGACAACTCTTTTCTAAAATATGACGATCAAGCACTGTTAGATGCCCTCGGCTATAACTAATAGCGCCACTTTGTTGTAATTTCATGGCTGCTTCAGTCACACTTTCCCGACGGACTCCCAACATATTAGCCAGCTTTTCGTGGGTTATTGCTAATTCATTAGAATTCATTCTATCTAACCCGAGTAATAAACGCCGACTTAACTGCTGCTGAATGGAGAAATGACGTCTACTCATGGAATTCTGGATTAATTGAGTAATCATCTCTTGTGAATATCCCAAAAGTACTTTGAGCATGTCACTTCGATCAAATACATTTTTAATCTGATTTGACTGCATCATAAAGCCTTCACCAGCAGTTTGAACTACGGCCTGATTGATCATGGGGCTGTTAGATAAAAACAATGAAATTCCTACCGCTCCATCGTTTCCCACAACCGTCACTTCAGAAGACGTACCCTCTTCTGTTACATACATTAATGAAACGATAGCGGTAGTAGGGAAAAACATATAGGTGGGTTTCTCACCAGATTCGCATAGCACATGATTTAAAGGCATAGAAACTAATTTTAAAAATGGTTTCCAATAATTAAGTTCTTCGGACGGCAAAGAAGCTAGCAAATGATTGCAAGTTAAACTTTCGTCAGAGCTAAGTATTTCTTTTATTTGCTTGTTCATACAATTCGCCTCCATATTCGAAATGTAATGTTGCTACCAAACAATCATTCAACCTATCAGAATTCTTCAGCAATACGTGTAAGAATTTGCTCAATATCTTGTAGGATTCTTCTTACAAAATATTTACTATCGGCCTGTAAGCATGCATTAAGGCAGATAGTGAATTAAGTGCTGAAAATTTAGCTAACCAACACCTAAATTGATTGACTTAGCTGTACCGGCGAATCAAATATGTGAAGGCCAGAGTTAACAATCTATAACCACTCATGCAAACTTTGAGCGCAGTACATTGTTAGTGCGATAAACACTCAAAATTGCTATTATTTCAGTTGGTTAATTTAGGTACATTCTTAATGAGCACGTACAACGAGATTCAAGCAAAAGAGTTATTCGATATGATGGCTTCACAGCCGTTATTACTAGTAGACGTGCGCAATGACGACGAAGTAGCGCGCGGCATTATATCAAGTGCCATCCATATTCCATTGGCGATGCTGCCGGTGCAATATGAACCTCTGACTAAAGTTGAAAACATTGTGTTTTATTGCCACAGCGGCGTGCGTTCTGCACATGCGGCGGAATTTGCATCTAGCAAAGGCTGTAAGCATGTATATAACTTAACTGGCGGCATATTGGCTTGGGGCAAAGCTGGCTACGCGTTTGTTCCCAAAAATGAAGGAGTCAAAAAATAATGGAATTTGATAAAGAAGTAGATGCGACTGGTCTAAATTGTCCTTTGCCGATTTTGCGCTGTAAAAAAGGCTTAAGTGAAATCGGTGGCGCACAAGTTTTAAAAGTCATTTCGACCGATCCTGGCTCAGTGAAAGATTTCAATGCATTTTGCGCACAAACCGGTCATGAATTGTTGCAACTGGATGAAGTCGATACGTCATTCATTTTTTACATCAAAAAACGCGTTAACTAACGTCAAAGTTTAGTTTCTAATCATTGACAGGAGCAATTAATGGCTAAGAAACTTGCACTAATCGCCTCTAAAGGCACACTAGATTGGGCATACCCGCCTTTTATTTTAGCTTCAACAGCCGCCGCGCTTGATTACGACGTACAAATATTTTTTACCTTTTACGGTTTAACACTGCTCAAAAAAGATTTGAGCGATTTAAAGGTTTCTCCGTTAGGCAATCCTGCCATGCCGATGCCTGTGCCCATGCCTAACTTTGTACAAATGTTGCCTGGTATGGAAAGTATGGCAACCATGATGATGAAACAAAAGATTGCCGATAAAGGCGTGGCCTCCATCGAAGACCTCCGCACAGCTTGCTTGGAAAGTGGCGTTAAATTCATCGCCTGCCAGATGACGGTCGATTTATTTGATTTCAAACCTAGCGACTTTATTGAAGGCATTGAATTTGGTGGCGCCGCAACTTTCTTTCAATTCGCCGGCGAATCGGATGTGAATTTATTCATATAGTCTGTTTTTCAGCTAAAAATCACACTAATAAAAAGGGTTAAATCATGAGTAAAGGTTTAAGACTTTCAGAAAAATGGTTTAACCGAGGTCTATGGTTAATTGCCTTTGTTTTTGCCAGCTTTTTGATCGGCCTTGGCGGCGCTATCATAGGTGATTTACCGCAGGTTGAGCATTACTACACCACTGAAGACTTTATTGATAAAGCCGCTGCAGAACCATTGCGCACAAACATTAAAGAAGCCACTCGGGTACGTGACGACATCAACGAGAAAATCAACCAGGCGCAGCTGAAATTAAATACTGCCCGTACTGACTACAACACCGCCCATGATACTTTTAATAACTGGCTGGCTACGCGCCACGTTACCGAGCAATCTAGCCAAGATAATGAATTGATTACCCGCACTAAGGCGCTGGATACCCTTAAATCTGCCGAACGCAGCGTAATCACAGAAATGGATGCGCTTACGCAACAAGCCCATGAAGCAGCACAAACCGAGCAAAAACTAAAAAATAAATTATATGCACTTGAAGATGCCGCCCAGAAAAAACTAAGTGATAAGCAGCGTAGCCAAGAAATCCACGTATTTTTATACCGTTTAGCGCTCACATTGCCTTTGTTAGGCTTAGCAGGCTGGCTTTTTGTAAAAAAGCGCAAAACCCAATACTGGCCGTTTGTATGGGGCTTTATCTATTTTGCGTTGTTTGCGTTTTTTGTAGAATTAGTACCCTACTTACCGAGCTACGGCGGTTATGTTCGCTACATCGTGGGCATTCTTATTACGGTAATCATTGGCCGGCAGGCAATCATCTCACTCAATAAATATCTGGAAAAACAAAAGCTTGCCGAACAAATGCCAGATTTACAGCGTCGCGAAGAACTCAGCTACGACACTGCATTAGCAAGGTTAGTAAAAAGCGTATGCCCGGGCTGCGAGCGTAATGTAGACCTAAAAGATGTGAGCAATGACTTTTGCCCGCATTGCGGTATAGGCTTACACGATTATTGCCAGAAATGTGAATCTCGCAAAAATGCTTTTGTAAAGTTTTGTCATCGGTGCGGTACATCCGCGGCAATCTCTTTGCAAAAATAGACTGCAAATAAATATAAAAAAGGCGGATTCAATATTCTTGAATCCGCCTTTTTAATCAAAGTGTTAACTACTTAAGTTTAGCAAATTGCGCGTTAAGCTTTTCTAGACTAGCGCTAAATTCAGCCACCCGTGCTTTTTCCTGCTCAACCACCGCTACAGGCGCTCTTGCTACAAAACTCTCGTTTGTAAGCTTACTATTGGCTTTAGCAATTTCACCCTCTAATCTTGCAATTTCTTTGCCCAATCGTTCTTTCTCTGCCGCAACGTCAATCTCAACTTTTAACATGAGTTTAAAGTCGTTCACCAGCATCACCGGTGCATCCGCTTCTGGTAATTCAGCCACAATAGTGACATCTTCCAATTTAGCGAGTGCTTTCAAATACGGCGCATAAAGTGCTAATTGTGCTGCATCGCCTGATGCAATCAAAGGCACGCGCGCTGCAGGTGAAATACTCATTTCACCACGTAAGCTACGACATGCATCAACGGCTTGTTTCAGCAACGCTACCCACGACTCTGCAGCTTCATCAATCTTGCTTGGCTGAGCCTGTGGATAAGCTTGCAGCATAATGCTCGGTCCGGTCCGGCCGCTCATTGGTCCAATCGTTTGCCAGATCTCTTCGGTAATAAACGGCATGATTGGATGTGCTAAGCGTAATATTGTTTCTAATACCCTTAACAAGGTACGGCGAGTCGCACGTTTTTCTGCATCACTGCCTTGTTGAATCTGTACCTTTGCCAACTCCAAGTACCAGTCGCAATATTGATCCCACACAAATTCGTAGATTGCTTTTGCAGCTAAGTCAAAACGGTAGTCAATAAACGCTTTTTCAACTTCAGCTTCTGTTCGCTGCAATTGTGAAACTATCCAACGGTCTGCCTGTGAGAAGCTTAGATATCCTTCGGGCTGAGTGCTGCATTCTTCCAGTCCGTTGTCTTGACCTTCTGTATTCATCAATACAAAACGTGTTGCATTCCATAATTTATTACAAAAATTACGGTAGCCATCACAGCGCTGTAAATCAAACTTGATGTCGCGCCCTGGGCTAGCTAAAGCAGCGAAGGTGAAGCGTAAAGCATCCGTAC
>DASQFK010000221.1:0-4029 GCA_035633175.1 Methylotenera sp. | reverse complement strand
AGTGTAAATTTATTCCATGAAATATTATTTAATATGGATTCACTGAGCGGCATAATTAAATTTACTAATGATCCAAATAATATTTCACATGAGGATTACATTAATGCCAAGGGATAGGATCCCAACATTTTTAAGAAAGAGGCGCGACTCTCAAGCTCTTTTATTGCGGCAGCCACTTTTTGCTCTTGATAATGCCCTTCAATATCCACAAAAAACACATATTCCCACATGCCAATTTTTGAAGGCCTTGATTCGAATTTGGTCAAGCTTACACCATGCTTTGCTAACGGCTCCAATAAAGCGAGCATTGCACCCGGCTCATTTTTGGTAGCCATTACCAGTGATGTTTTATCTTGCCCTGAGGCTGCTACATCATGCTGAGATAATACTAAAAAACGCGTGGTATTTTTAGGATCATCTTCAATATTTTCGGCAAGAATATTCAGCCCGAAAAGCTCTGCAGCACGTTTACTAGCGATTGCAGCAGGTATTAAATCTTTGTTTGTACCTAATGTAGCAAGTCTAGCAGCTTCAGCATTACTCACTACCGATTCACGTTCGATGTTCTGTAAATTCTTGTTGAGCCACTCATGACATTGTGCCAATGATTGGGAGTGAGAATAGACCTTACCGATTTTCTTGATATCATCAGTGCTGGATAAAAGATTATGATGAACCGCCAATTCAATTTCACCGCAAATTTTTAGGCTGGTTTGCATCAACAGATCCAAGGTGCGACTCACTGCGCCTTCGGTTGAATTTTCTACTGGTACGACGCCATAATTAGCCTGACCTGTTTCAACTTGCCGAAACACTTCATCAATAGAGCTGCATTGTATGGGAGCAGACAACCCGCCGAACTGTTTATTAGCCGCCTCTTCACTAAAGGTACCTAAAGGCCCTAAAAAAGCCACTGAAAGCTCTTTTTCAAGTGCACGGCAGTTTGACATTACGCTGCGAAAAATATTAGTCACCGCCTCAGAAGAAAGCGGCCCTTTGTTAAGCGCAGCTAAACGCCTTAATACTTGGGCTTCGCGCTCAGGGCGATAAATAACACCATCATCTTTTAATGAGCCAATTTCACGGGCAAGCTGTGCTCTACGGCTAACCAGCTGTAGCATTTCGTTATCTAGTGCGTCGATACTGTCTCGACATAATTTCAATTTTTCGGAGTTATTCTTTTCGCTCATGATAAGGAATGCTTACTTTCAAAATCTTTCATGAACGAAACCAACACCTGTACGCCCTCAATAGGCATTGCATTGTAAATTGAAGCACGCATGCCACCTACCGCGCGATGGCCTTTTAACTGCAACAATCCATGAGCCTCAGCAGCTTTCAAAAACGCCTCATTTAAACTTTCATCGCGCAAGAAAAAAGGTATATTCATACGTGAGCGATTATTAATAGCGACGCTATTGCTGTAAAAGTCGGTACTATCTATATAGTTGTAGAGCAACTCTGCTTTTGAAATATTGATCTTTTCAATCGCCTCTACGCCACCTTGCGCCAGCAACCATTCAAACACCAAACCTGCAATATATATACTGTAAGTTGGCGGCGTATTAATCATAGAATGATTCTCAGCCTGTATTTTCCAGTTAAATACTGCGGGTGTCAGTTTAGATGCCCTATTCAACAAATCTTCACGCACAATCACAATACACAGGCCTGCGGGCCCAATATTCTTTTGCGCACCAGCATAAATGACACCATATTTACTGACGTCTATCTGGCGCGAAAGTATATGTGAAGACATATCTGCCACAATCGGCACCTCACCTGCATCAGGAATACCGTCAAACTCCACACCACTCATCGTTTCATTGGTGCAAATATGTAAATATGCTGCATTTTTATTCAATTTCCAGTTAGAAAATGCAGGTACATATGTATATTTTTCAGCCTCGGTACTAGCAACTACGTTTATTTTTCCGTATGCGCTCGCATCCTCGACACTGCGTTTGCTCCAGCCGCCCGTTACAGCATAATCGGCAGATTTTTCGTCTAACAAGTTTAGAGGAATCATCGCATTTTCAGCGATTGCGCCACCTTGTAAAAATAACACTTTATAATTACTCGGGATATTTAGCAAAGTGCGTAAATCTGCTTCAGTTTTAGCCAAAATCCCAGTGAACTCTTTGCCACGATGCGACATTTCCATCACGCTCATGCCTGAACCGTGCCAATCAAGCATTTCAGCCTGCGCTCTTTCCAGCACAGGTTTAGGTAGCACTGCAGGTCCTGCAGAGAAATTATAAATTTGTGTCATACAATTATTCTAGTTATTAATCTATTTCGCTTAAGCTGTTTAGCAGGGCTAATTTATGCAACGACGGTTTCTGTATCCGGATCATCAGTTTCAACGATTTTTTCTAATCCTGAAAGTTTTTCACCTTCGCCGAGGTTGATTAAAGTCACGCCTTGCGTCGCACGGCCTAGCTCGCGGATTTCTTTTACTCGCGTGCGAATCAATACACCGCCAGTGGTAATCAGCATAATCTCATCATCGTCATTCACTAGTTTTGCTGCGACCACCAAGCCATTGCGTTCACTGGTAGCAATGGCTTTCACACCTTGTGTGCCGCGACCTGAATGACGGAAGTCTGCCAGCTGCGTACGCTTGCCATAACCATTTTCAGTAGCCACTAATACCGTTTGCTTGTCATCATCGGCAATCAATAGTGACAATACTTGCTGTTTAGCCTGCAGTTTCATACCGCGCACGCCGCGAGTATTGCGACCCATACCGCGCACATCTTCTTCATCAAACCAAACGGCCTTACCGCCATTGGAAATTAAGACAATGTCATTTGAACCATTGGTAATTTCAGCACCAATTAAATAGTCATTGTCATCTAAATTGATAGCGATAATGCCTGACTTACGTGGATTAGCAAATTCTACCAGTGCCGTTTTCTTCACGGTACCAAGAGCAGTTGCCATGAAAATATAGTGATTTTCGTCAAATTCTTTTACTGAAAGAATGGCGTTGATTTTCTCACCCTCTTCAAGCGGGAACAGATTGACAATTGGCTTACCGCGACCTATGCGGCTACCTTGCGGCACTTCATACACTTTTAACCAGTACACGCGACCACGACTTGAGAAGCAAAGAATATAGTCATGCGTATTTGCGACGAACATCTTGTCGATAAAATCATCTTCTTTAGTCGGTGCAGCTTGTTTACCGCGGCCGCCACGACGTTGAGCACGGTATTCATCCAGCGGTTGCGATTTCACATAACCAGTGTGTGATAAGGTCACTACTACATCTTGCGGCGTGATTAAGTCTTCCAAAGATAAATCTTGTGCATTTACAACAATTTCACTGCGACGTTTATCGCCGAATTGTTTCCTGATTTCGGTAAGCTCATCGGAAATCATAGTCGTCACGCGCGATGGTGTAGCTAATATATTCAGTAAGTCAGCAATTATATCCATCACCTCTTTATATTCGCTCACCACTTTATCTTGTTCAAGGCCAGTTAAGCGTTGCAAGCGCATTTGCAGAATTTCTTGCGCTTGAATATCACTTAATTTATAACCTTTTGGTGTGAGGCCAAAGTCAACGGATAAGCCCTCAGGGCGCGAAGCTTCCATTGCCGCGCGTTTGAGCATTTCCTCAACCACAGGTGAACTCCACACTTTCGCCATCAAATCTATTTTTGCTTCTGGCGGCGTAGGCGCAGCTTTGATCAATGCAATCATCTCATCTACATTGGCAAGCGCAACAGCTAAACCTTCTAATATGTGACCGCGCGCACGCGCTTTTTTCAACTCGAATACGGTACGACGTGTAATCACTTCACGACGATGGCGTAAAAACGCCTCCAGCATTTGTTTAAGATTTAGGAGACGTGGCTGACCATCCAGCAAAGCCACCATGTTCATACCAAAGGTGTCTTGTAGCTGCGTTTGTTTGTATAGATTGTTTAGCACTACCTCAGCAATTTCACCGCGTTTCAGCTCGATTACGACGCGCATGCCAGATTTATCTGACTCATCGCGCAAATCAGAAATACCTTC
>DASQFK010000220.1:0-6055 GCA_035633175.1 Methylotenera sp. | reverse complement strand
TCATTACGCATATTGGATGGCACTGATTACCTTGAGTTTGGTCTCTTTCGCGGGTTTTCATTTTGGTATGCCCAAGCAGCCGCCCAAGAAATGAATGCGTCTGATATGCGATTTTTTGGATTTGATTCATTCCAGGGACTTCCTGAACTTGAGGGGATAGATGAAAGATCAGGTTTCAGTAAAGGTGTCTTTAAGGCTGGACATAATCTTGTAGTAAATTTTCTCACTCAATATGGCGTGAATTGGGATAAAACATTTCTGATAGAGGGCTTCTATAGCGATAGTTTGAATGATGAAACAAAAAAGCAGTATTCATTTCGCAAGTGTTCTATTTGTGTTGTTGACAGCGATCTATATGAATCTGCAAAGGATGTATTAAGTTTTGTGGCGCCATTACTAAATGATAAGTCCTTCATCATTTTCGATGATTGGAACTGCAATCAAAGTGATGATACACAAGGAGAGCGAAAAGCATTTGCTGAATTTCTTGAAAGAAACCCTAACATTAAATCCGAGCCTTATGGACAATTTGGGCATAATTGCCAAGTTTTCTTACTGGATAAACAGGTGGCTTTGTTGAATAGCTGACGGACACTCTCTCATACCTTTATGGGAATGTGAATTAACGGAATTATTTCGGTAATGTTCGTGCGATTACCCAGCATTCTACATGGGCTGCGCCCGCTTTTTTTAATGTTTTAGCCAGTTCATTCAAACTTGCACCCGTGGTCATCACATCGTCTACTAGCGCTATATTTAAGCCTTGCAAATTCTGTGTGCAGTTGAATACGCCACATATATTTTTAATGCGTTCTTTCAACGGCAAGCTAGCTTGCGGTGGAGTGAGTTTAATGCGTTGGCAGGTCGTGTAATCTAATTTGATTTGCGTATTTTTCGCAACGATGCGTGCAATCTCAAGCGCTTGATTAAAGCCGCGTTCTTTTAAACGTGCATGATGCATCGGCATCGGGATAATTAGATCAATTTTTCTGCTTAGGTTGGGACTGGATAGTTTTTTATTACTCAACAAGTTCGCAAATGTATCTGCTAATTGCAGCATGTCTTTATATTTATAATGCTGTAACAGGCTGTCTATGGGAAAGTCGTAAGTAAATAACGCCTGTGTGGCATCAAAATGAGTGGGTGCATTTAAGCAGCTTCCACAGGTTAGCCCATTAGATTGCAAAGCACATTGAGGACATTGCATTGTGTTATGCCAAGGCAAGTCATTCAAACATGCTTTGCAAAGCCCTAACTTGCTCCCTTCGTGACTTGAACATAGGAAACAATGAGGCTTAAACAGCGCTTTTGTAAACAATTGTTTAAATTTTAATCTAATGTTCAAAGTTTGCGGTATATTTTATTGACAAGGTATAATCACGCTATAAATTAGTCATCACGCTGTATTAAAAAAGCGCATTAAATTAGTACACTGTAATAAAAGCTCATATAAAGGAACTGCAAATGCTTGAATCAGCCACCGAAACTTTGAACAAGGCTTCCCATTCAGAAGCGATCATTGATACAAGTAACATGAAAGCGAATCTAGCAAAGTCATGTGACACCACTACGGTAGACCGTTGGAGTGTAGCCGATATTGTCGCATTATTTGAGTTGCCATTTGCGGATTTAATGCATCAGGCACAAACCGTCCATCGTACTAATTTCGACCCGAATGCGGTACAAGTCAGTACTTTATTGTCAATTAAAACTGGTGGCTGCTCTGAGGATTGCGGTTACTGTCCACAAGCTGCGCGATACCACACTGATGTTGAAGCAGAACCGCTGATGCAGATGGATGATGTGTTAGCCGCGGCGCAAGCAGCTAAAGATAACGGTGCTAGCCGTTTCTGTATGGGCGCTGCATGGCGTGGCCCAAAACAGCGTGACCTCGAACCTGTACTAAAAATGATTGCAGAAGTGAAGGCGATGGGTTTAGAGACCTGTGCCACGTTGGGTATGTTAAAAGAAGGCCAAGCCGAGCAGTTAAAAGAAGCTGGTTTAGATTACTACAATCATAATTTAGACACTGCACCAGAGTTTTACGGTGATGTCATTACCACGCGCACTTATCAAGATAGGCTGGAAACGTTAGACCGGGTGCGTAGTGTAGATATCAATGTGTGTTGTGGCGGTATTATCGGCATGGGCGAATCACGCAATCAGCGTGCTGGATTATTGGCGCAATTAGCCAATATGGAACGTCCGCCAGAGAGCGTGCCTATCAATCTACTCACACAAGTAGAAGGTACGCCATTGCACGGTACTGAAGAACTAGATCCAATTGAATTTGTACGTACGATTGCTGCGGCACGCATTACTATGCCGAATAGTTTTGTACGCTTGTCTGCAGGTCGCCAGAGCATGCATGAGGGCATTCAGGCTTTATGCTTTATTGCGGGTGCCAATAGTATCTTTTACGGTGAAAAATTGCTGACTACAGGTAATCCTGAAGCGGCAACGGATAAAAAATTATTCGCTAAATTAGGTATTAACAAGATTTAAGCATGTTAGCTTCATTACAATTAGCACTAGATAAGCGCAAAACAGAAGGCTTGCTCCGTCAGCGGCGGTTATTAGACTCGCCGCAGGCCGAGCATATTGTCGCAAATAATCAAAATTATCTGTCGTTTTGCAGTAATGATTATCTAGGGTTAGCGAATCATCCCAAATTGATTGCTACCATGCAGCAAGCTGCCGGTGACTCTGGTGTTGGCAGCGGTGCTTCTAATTTAATCACAGGCCATCACCGTTACCACGATGAGTTAGAAAAGCAGTTGGCTAAGTTTGTAGAGCTACCAGCCGCGCTATTGTTTTCTACCGGCTATATGGCAAATATCGGTGTCTTAGGTGCGTTAATGGGACGTCATGATGCGATATTTGCCGATAAACTCAATCATGCCTGCTTGAATGACGGTGCATATTTTTCACACGCGGAGTTCCATCGTTATCCGCATAACGATGTGGCAGCGCTTGAAAAATTACTTAAGGTTAGCACGGCAAAACATAAACTCATTGCCGCGGATGCAGTGTTCAGTATGGATGGCGATATTGCACCGATACCCGAATATCTTGCATTGTGCGAAAAATATGATGCTTACTTGTATGTAGACGATGCCCACGGGTTTGGCGTATTAGGTGAACATGGGAAAGGAAGTTTGAGTCATTTCCGCTTGACCAAAAATATGCCAAAGTCACCGCGTATTATTATGATGGCAACATTGGGCAAAGCGGCTGGTGTAGCTGGAGCCTTTGTCGCCGGTGAAAGCGTAGTCATTGACTATTTAATTCAATCAGCTAAAAGTTATGTCTATTCAACACCAGCGCCTCCAGCACTGTCTGCCACGTTGTCAGCTTCCGTCAATTTGATTGAACAGGGAGATGATTTACGTACGCACCTGAACACTATGATTGCGTACTTAAAAAATAATCTCCACTGCAATAAATGGCAGTTGATGCCATCTGATACCGCCATACAACCCTTGATTGTTGGCAGTAATCAGGATGCGTTAGCATTAAGTGAATATTTACAGACGCTCGGCATATTAGTGCCTGCTATTCGTCCGCCAACCGTGCCCACAGGTACAGCCAGATTACGTATATCGCTGTCTGCCGCACATTCCTTGGACAATATCAAGCAACTGATTGCAGCACTTCATCAAGCTGAAAGCGTTCTATGATCATCACCCCTGCCAATATCCATATTGAGTCTACCGGTACAGGACCTAATCTAGTATTACTGCACGGTTGGGGCATGCACGGTGCAGTGTGGCAACCATTGGTTAAAAAACTCAGCAAAATATTTACCCTGCATCTGGTTGATTTACCCGGTATGGGCTTGAGCCGCCCGATTGAGCCATTTCATTTACATGCCGCCGCAGAGAAGATTGCAGAAATGCTGCCAGCACATGCAGACATTGTTGGCTGGTCTTTAGGAGGGCAGGTAGCAATGCGAATCGCCCTCGACCATCCAGATTTAGTTCGCAGATTGGTATTGGTGGGGACTACACCCTGTTATGTGAATAAAAAGGATTGGGATGCAGGAATTTCACCTGATGTTTTTAGTGCCTTTGCCGACAACGTGAATACAGACTATCACAAAACCATGACGCAGTTTTTAACCCTACAATGCATGGGTGCGAAAGATGCAAGAGCTACGGTAAAACTATTACGTAATAAGTTTGCAGAGCGCCCAGTACCTACCTCACAAACCTTGCAAAAAGCGTTGAACATATTGTTAGAAACCGATTTACGTGCTGAAGTTGAGCAATTAAGAAAGCCAACACTGCTAATTCATGGCGATAGAGATACGCTAGCGCCAGTACAGGCCGCGCATTGGATGATGCAAAACCTGCCTACGGGATATTTACGTGTGATTGCTGGAGCCTCCCATGCGCCATTCTTATCGCATCAAGAACAGTTTGTTGAATCCATCGTTCAATTTTTAGAACCTGTAGCGTCACCAAAAGCTTTCTAGGCATGGACGCAAAAGTAATGATAGATAATTATCACATCGACAAAGCACGTGCGCGTGCCTCATTTGGCCGTGCAGCAGGCACATACGATGCGGCTGCGATATTGCAAAAGCGTGTACGTGAAGAAATGCTAAGTCGCTTAGATTTAGTGAAGATTAACCCACAAGTCATACTGGATGCGGGCTGTGGCACTGGCGCTGCCAGTCATGCTTTGCAAAAGCGTTTTGCAAAATCGCAGGTAGTTTCGTTAGATTTTGCGTTGCCGATGCTACAAAAAACACGTAGTACTCATCATCCGCTGGGTTTAGTTAAACAGATCAAGTCTTTATTCGGTGGAGCAACACAAAGCCTAGTGTGTGCGGATATTGAATCACTGCCGCTAGCAACATCTAGCACGGGTTTAATTTGGTCTAATTTAGCGATTCAATGGTGCAATGATTTAGATGCCGCTCTGCAGGAATTCCACCGTGTATTGCAACCTGAAGGTTTGTTAATGTTCAGCACCTTTGGGCCTGATACCTTGCGTGAGTTGCGGATTGCTACAAGCTCTAAACGTAAAGGGGAAAGAAACTTTACCAGTGTGAGCAGGTTTATTGATATGCACGACATTGGTGATGCGCTGGTGCGTGCTGGCTTTAGCGCGCCGGTGTTAGATGTAGAGCGATTCACATTAACCTATGATGATGTGAAAAGTGTCATGCGTGATTTAAAAAGCATTGGCGCACATAACGCGACAGATGGTCGTGCACGTGGTTTACTCGGTCGGGGATTTTTGAAAAACCTGGAAGAAAGCTATGAGCAGTTTCGCACTAATGGCAAATTGCCGGCCACGTTTGAAGTGGTATACGGTCATGCTTGGCGCGGTAAAGATAAGCTCGCGGATGGTATTTCTCCCATCACATTTAAACCTAGAAATAAATAACCTGCATGGCACAGTCCTACTTTGTAATTGGTACAGATACGAATGTAGGTAAGACTTATGTTGCCAAAGCCCTGGTGCAATATTTCGTATCACAAGGCTTAAAAACTATAGGCATGAAGCCAATAGCCTCGGGCTGTGAACTCAATGAGCAAGGCGAGCTTATCAATGAGGATGTACTGTCATTAAGCAGCGCCAGTAACGTAAAGGCATCGTTAGAATTAGTCAATCCGTATCGATTTTTGCCTGCAATTGCACCGCATCTTGCTGCTGAGCAAGCAGCCATAACTATGCGTTTAGATGTGATTGCCCAAGCGTATCAGCAATTAACAACCTTATCCGATGTGGTGATTGTCGAGGGTGCAGGCGGTTTTTTTGTACCTGTCAACAAAACAGAAACATTGGCGGATGTCGCCCTGCAACTTGATATCCCTATTATTTTAGTAGTAGGCATGCGATTAGGTTGCATCAATCATGCGCTATTAACTGTCGAAGCACTAGAAACGCGAGGCTTAAAACTTGTAGGCTGGATCGCTAACCAAATTGACCCGGATATGCCGATGTTTGAAGAAAACTTAACGAGTTTACAGCAGCGAATTTCTGCGCCATGCTTGAGCGTGCTGCATTGGCAAGGTCGGTTAGACTTAAATAACTTGCTATA
>DASQFK010000219.1:0-3742 GCA_035633175.1 Methylotenera sp. | reverse complement strand
AGTGGCAAGCGCCCTGCTGATCGAAAAGAAAGTTTTAGATTGTTTCAACTTGTAAAAAACTAACCAATTAAATAATCAAAAAATTACAGCAATCAGCAATTCTACTAACGTTTGCTAAATAATGCGTAGATTGCACCAAAGGTTATTTAGCTTATTGGCCGATGCTGGAAACTAGGTTGGCATCAATATCAAGATATTCTCTGACCGCATCCTGCACAATCATATCAACACCTTCACCATTTTCATCTTGTACATACCGAGAAATTTGCTGCCGCATACTTCTCGCCCAAAAACGAGCGAGATGGTGTGCAATATCTTTTTTTGCTTGCTCTTGATCAGGGGAGGATTTAAAAAAGTCACCAATTTGATTGGCCATTGTGATTAAGTGATCTATTTGCATACGTGAATTATTCTTTGCTAACTTAATATATTGCGATTATTTTTAATAAACAACTCTAATACTGCCAAATCATCAGGCTACCAGATTTTCCGGATGCGAATAAACGACATAGCTATTTTCGCGTGCGAATCCCACCAAAGTTAAACCACATTGTTCCGCAACTCGAATTGCTAAACCTGTTGGTGCAGAGATAGCGACCAACATGTTGATACTTGCACTGGCTGTTTTTTGTACCATTTCATAACTGGCACGGCTACTGGTAATGATGAAGCCACCAATATGCTTTTTATTACTTTTTGCAATCGCGCCGATCAGTTTATCTAGCGCATTGTGCCTGCCTACATCTTCACGTAATAAATCTACCGTACCATCTTCCAGCACCCAGGCACATGCATGGGTAGCGCCAGTTTGTTGCTGTAACTTTTGCTGTAGCGGCATCGTTTGCAAGCCGTGTTGTATCGCGCTTTTTTGAAAGACTGTTCGAGTCTCTAATTTTTGCGGGTAACGCATGGCTTGCTCAAGACTTTCCGAACCACATAAACCGCAACCGGTTCTACCCGCAAGTGTGCGACGTCGATCTTTTAACTGAACAAAGCGCACACTAGCTATTTCACAATGCAGTTCTATACCATTTGCTTGCTCGCGAATTTCAATGCCATACAACTCGCTTTTATCACTTAAAATACCTTCAGATAAAGAAAATCCTAAAGCAAAATCTTCTAAATCCTGAGGTGTCGCTAACATCACTGCATGTGAAATACCATTATAAATCAAGGCAACTGGCACTTCTTCCGCTAATTGATCTTGTATGCTTTGCAGTTCACCGTTACGCCATCTACTGACATCAAAGCTACTCAAAGAGGCATCTAAAATTAACATGTTTGCGGCATTAAATTAACTTAACCAAACTATTACTGGCTATCACTCTATTTTCGCAGCCTCTATGTCTTTACCGGCAAATGCCAATTGCGCTTCACTAAATGTTTGGTAATGCTGTTGCCAATCCGAAAGTTGCGAAACGCGATTTACCTGCACGGCTGTTACTTTGAATTCAGGGCAGTTGGTCGCCCAATCTGAATTATCGGTAGTGATTACATTTGCGCCTGATTCTGGATGGTGGAAGGTGGTATATATCACGCCAGGTTGCACACGTTCAGTGATCTTTGCACGCAACACCGTTTCACCTGCGCGGCTGGCAATACCCACCCAGTCATGCTCTTTAATCCCACGCTCTTCAGCATCGTACGGGTGAATCTCTACCAAATCTTCAGCATGCCATGTCACATTTTTAGTACGGCGTGTTTGTGCGCCCACATTGTATTGAGAGAGAATGCGGCCAGTGGTCAATATTAACGGATATTTAGGCGTGATTTTTTCACTGGTAGGCACGTACTCTGTGACAAAGAACTTACCTTTACCTCGCACAAATTCATCTATGTGCATTGTTGGTGTACCAGTAGGTTGCTCATCATTACATGGCCATTGAATACTGCCTAACTCATCTAATTTCTTAAAGCTCACACCCTTAAAGGTTGGCGTGAGTCTAGCCACTTCATCCATGATTTCGGAGGCGTGTTTGTAATGCATTGGGTAACCCAAAGCATTGGATAATGCAGCCGTGACTTCCCAATCCTCCATGCCATTCTTTGGTGTCATTACACGACGCACTGGTGAAATGCGGCGCTCTGCATTGGTAAAGGTACCACTTTTTTCCAAGAATGATGCCCCGGGGAAAAACACGTGGGCAAACATGGCCGTTTCGTTCAAGAAAAGATCTTGTACGATGACACATTCCATAGATTCCAGCGCATGCGTTACATGCTGGGTGTTTGGGTCAGATTGAACAATATCCTCCCCTACGCAATATAAGGCTTTAAACGTACCATCAATCGCATTATCCAGCATATTGGGAATACGTAAGCCTGGGTCGTTACTGAGTGGCCTGCCCCATGCAGCCTCAAATAAGGCACGTGTTGCATCATCCGACACATGACGATAGCCAGGAAATTCGTGGGGCATAGATCCCATGTCGCATGAACCCTGCACATTATTTTGTCCGCGCAACGGGTTAACACCCACACCTTCGCGGCCAATATTACCTGTCGCCATGGCGAGATTGGCAATACCCATCACCATGGTAGAACCTTGGCTATGTTCAGTCACACCTAAGCCATAATAAATCGCGGCATTGCCACCAGTCGCATACAACCTTGCGGTAGCGCGTAACTCTTCTGCTGGCACACCCATTGCCAAACCAAGTACTTCTGGTGAGTTTTGTTTAAGTGCAACAAAATCGCGCCATGCAACAAATGAATCCCACTCGCAACGCTCTTTTACAAACGCCTCGTTCACCAAACCTTCAGTCACAACCACGTGCGCTAACGCTGAAATCAAGGCAACGTTAGTGCCTGGTTGTAATTTGAGGTGATAGTCTGCTTTAACATGGGGTGAATCCACCAAATCAATCGCACGTGGATCTGCAATAATTAATTTTGCACCTTCACGTAATCGGCGTTTCATTTGTGAGGCAAATACAGGATGACCATCGGTTGGATTTGCACCAATTACTAAAATCACATCCGACTTCATGACTGAGTCAAAAGTCTGCGTACCAGCAGATTCACCAATCGTTTGTTTTAATCCGTAACCCGTAGGTGAATGGCAAACACGGGCACAGGTATCGACGTTATTACTGCCAAATACCGCGCGTACCAATTTTTGCGTAACGTAAACTTCTTCATTAGTACAGCGTGATGACGTAATGCCCCCTAGGGCATCTTTGCCATATTTAGCATGAATATGCTTGATTTCACTAGCCGCATAGTTAATCGCCTCATCCCAGCTAACTTCCTGCCAAGGATCAGTAATTTTTGCGCGTATCATCGGCTTGGTAATGCGGTCTTTATGGGTAGCGTAACCCCATGCGAAACGACCTTTCACACAGGAGTGCCCATGATTGGCGCCGCCATTCTTATTTGGCACCATGCGAATCACTTCTTCGCCTTTCATTTCGGCATCAAATGAACAACCAACACCACAATAGGCGCAAGTCGTTGTCACGCTATGTTCTGGGGTCCCCGCTTCGATCACGGTTTTTTCTATCAAAGTCGCCGTAGGGCAAGCCTGCACACAGGCACCGCAAGATACACATTCAGACTCTAAAAAGTTATTAATGCCTGATGCGACTTTCGATTCAAAGCCGCGTCCTGAGATTGTTAACGCATAAGTGCCCTGCGTTTCCTCACATGCACGCACGCAACGTGAACAGACGATACATTTACTAGGGTCAAAGGTGAAATAGGGATTTGATTCGTCTTTCTCGGCTTTAAGGTGATTTTCACC
>DASQFK010000218.1:0-5888 GCA_035633175.1 Methylotenera sp. | reverse complement strand
AAACTCACCCAAAGTCCATCTATGCCATAGTGATTGACGGTAATGATGGTTTCTACGCCCAATCGCTCCCGAATTTTTTCAGCCACCATCTTGATGAAAGGGTCGGGCGGTAGCGGCTCAATTTCTTCCATAAAGTCTGCATAATACACACGCACACCTTCTTTGCCGGTGAGTTCAGATAATAGCGCTAACCGTAGGCTTTCTTGGGAAGCAATGAGTGAGGCGCGTGTGTAATTCACCACGGTCACAGCTTGCAAAGCGGTCGCTTCAGCACGTGGTTCACGCTCAAAGTATTCAAAAATCTGCAATGAGGCAAACTGGCCGACTGCTAGTAATGCAGCAATCAAGAGCATCACTCTAGCGAGTAGTGTTTTAGGTAAAAGGCGCAATTTTTATGAAAGTTTAATTAATGAAAAGCTATCACTGCTTAATAGCCAGCTTCACTATTCCACATTACTATTCCACGTTTCCATCAGGAATAAACACATAGCCAAATCCCCACATGGTTTGCAAGTAACGCGGATGTGCTGGATCCGGTTCAACCAGTTTGCGTAAGCGCGATACCTGCACATCGATACTGCGATCAAATACATCAAGTTCGCGGCCGCGCGCTAACTGCATAAGCCTGTCGCGCGATAGTGGCTGACGCGGATGATCTACAAATACTTTGAGCAATGCAAACTCGCCGCTGGTAATAGTTATCGCCATGCCATCACGTGATAATGAGCGCGTAGAAGCGTTGAATAAAAACTCCCCAATCGTCACATTGTCACTATTGATTGCAGGCGCACTTGGCTGCAAACGTTCGTGGCGTCGCATGACTGCGTTGATTCTGGCGAGTAATTCACGCGGATTAAAAGGTTTGGGCAAATAATCATCTGCGCCCATTTCCAGCCCGATGATTCTGTCTACTTCATCGCCGCGTGCAGTTAGCATCACAATGGGCATTAAGGTACCCGTGCCACGAATTCTGCGGCAAATAGAAAGACCATCTTCACCAGGTAACATTAAATCCAATACTAAAAGATCAATAGGCTCAGTGGCTAATATTGCATCCATTTCCTTGGAATCCGACGCGACTTTAATACTAAAGCCTTGTTCAGTAAGATAACGCTGTAATAATTCGCGTAAACGTACATCATCATCCACGACTAATATTTTTTTATTGGTATCTGCCATAGTTAATTTAAGCCCATGATTTTTTTTAGATTAAATCTAAAATTTTTAAGTTAGATAGCCAGTTTAAATAATAAGCACAATGCAATTTTTAACTTTGCCAGCTTACAGATATTTAAAACGTTTTGATTTTATTACAAAATTAATTGACTGACGTTTATTTCTAAAGTGTTACCAAAATTTAGTGAGTCTCTACGCCATTTTGAAAAACTAAAATAAATTTTATTAGTCTACAAGACTATAAAAACGGCAATTTAATTCTTATCCTGAAGCGAGTGCTAAGTTTAAAGTCTAACTGTATGATAATAAACACGTATTGTGTTTGTTACAAATATTTACAATTTCACGGTTTAATGAAACATTCGATTAACAATCCTGCTTCATTATTACCGCTCTTAATCGAGCTAACCTAATAAAAAGCTAATACATTGAGTCTAATAACATTAAAACATATTTCGATGATCCGGCACACTTGTTTAACTTTGTGTGTAGGTGTTGGTTTGTGCTTTAATGCAGCTGCTGCTGATAAAAACAACTCGGTGAATGCGGATGATACTGCAAAACGCTCTGCTGATGACGGCACGCAACAAACGCTGAATCTTAATTTCAGCCCAGAGCACCGTGAAAAATTACGTAAAGCACTAGACGATTACTCTCGAACTGTAGATCCTAATCATGAACAAATCGAGGAACGTCGCCGCGCCATGCAAGAAAGTATCAAGGCACGCTTCTTAGCCACTGATAACGATAACGACGGCACTATCGATAGACAAGAAGCCACCGAAAGCCTACCCCAGATTGCTCGACATTTTAGCCAAGTAGATACCAATCAAGATAATGTGATTTCGCTAGATGAGCTTGATGATGCCCAAACGCGTATTTTAGAACGCAGAAAAGCTGCTGAAGCAGCACTCGAAGCACAAAAAATTCAAGAGTTAGAAGCTGCTGCCGCTCCAAAACGTAAGTCCAAGCAAGCCTCTAATAACCCACGCAAGCCAGCGCTGTAAGTTGTTAGTTTTACTTCTCCAGTATTAATTCTTTTTAGTAAATTCTGTTTTATCGGTATGACCATAGCATTACTTATTCGCCTAGTGACGTTCAATAATAGGTAATATAAGCGTTATCTATCCAATCTTAAAACCCTCAACCCCATGAGCCTAACGCTAGAAATTACTGACAGTATTCATGCAGTAGACGCAGGCAGCTGGAATGCGTTAGTGGGCGATATGCCGCTATTAAGCCACGAATTTTTAAGTGCACTAGAAGCATCAGGTTCGATAGGCAAGGGTACTGGTTGGCAACCTTATCCCATGTTGGTGCATGATGCAGGCCATTTAGTGGGCGCCATGCCGCTATATGTTAAAAGCCATTCTTATGGTGAATATGTATTTGATTGGGCATGGGCAGAGGCTTACCAGCGGAGTGGTCTTAATTATTATCCAAAATTACTTTCAGCAATTCCCTTTACGCCAATAACGAGTCAACGTTTATTAACCAATAATCCCCAAATTCAAGATTTGATGATAGAAGCACTTGGAGAAACGATGCATAAGCATCAGTTATCATCTGTGCATGTGATTTTTCCAGATGAGGTTTGTGCAGCCGCATTAAAACAAGCTGGCTGGATGCAGCGCCATGGCGTCCAGTTTAGATGGCAGAACGAAAACTTCAAGAGCTTCGATGACTTTTTGAATATATTAAGTCACGATAAACGCAAAAAAATCCGTCAAGAACGTAAAAAAGTAGCCGCTTCAGGTGTGGTGTGCAAGCGTATTAAAGGCGCAGACATTACGCAAGAGCAGTGGGATTTCTTCTACCAATGCTATGCCAATACTTATCGTGAACATCACTCAACCCCTTATTTAACGCCAATGTTCTTTCAGAAAATAGGTCAAAGCATGCCGCAAAATATTCTGCTGGTATTCGCTTATTTGGATGATGTACCAGTAGCAAGTGCACTGAATATTTATCATCAAACCACGTTATACGGACGTTACTGGGGCGCGTTGCTATACATCCCTAACTTGCATTTCGAGCTTTGTTATTATCAAGCGCAGGAGTTTTGTATTGCGGAGAATATTCAATATTTTGAAGGTGGGGCGCAGGGAGAACATAAGCTAGCACGAGGTTTTAAGCCAAGGCCCACATGCTCATTCCACAAAATTGCACATCCAGAATTTGCGAGTGCCATACAAGACTTTGTCACCCGAGAGTCGCAAGGTATTGCTGCTTATACAAACGAATTAGAAGAACGTGCACCATTTAAAGCGCCGCAAACTTAAACCTTATCGTTCGTCATTCCCGCGTAGGCGGGAATCCAGTCAGCGTGAATATCAATAATGTCTGATTCCCGGCCTACGCGGGAATGACAGTGGAGCTAATTGAAACTTTAAGTGTCAATTACCAAGCAATCTCTTGTCCATCGTACGCGATAAACTTCCCGCTATTAACCAACGATAAATCTGCAATCACTTTACGCAATCCCGTTACACTTTTTTGAGTGTTGATTAAACCATTCGGACCACCCATATCAGTTTGCACCCAGCCCGGATGCAAAGTTACTACCGAAATGCCATATGCTTTTACATCTAAAGCCAAGCTTTTCATCACCATATTCACCGCAGTTTTACTGCTACGGTAAATATAACTACTGCCGCTAGTGTTGTCATCTATGCTGCCCATTTTGCTACTTAGTGTGGCAATCTTTTTAAGCTTGCTTGCAGCCATATGCGGCATAAAAGTCTCAACCATTTTTAGGGGCGCCAAGGTGTTAACTTTTAAAGCAGCCGCCCAATTATCATAATCTACATGGCCTAAACTACTGTGGTGATAGACGCCTGCATTGTTAATCAGCACATCAATTGTGTAATCCTTCAATTGCAAAGCCACGGCATCAATTTGTGAGAAATTAGCCACATCCAATTGAATGATTTTAATATTGCGATGCGCACTTGCTAATGCCTGTAACGCCCTTGCAGACTGCGGGTCACGACAACATGCAAGCACGCTCCAGCCATCAGCTGCGTACTGTTTAACAAACTCTAGGCCAATGCCACGATTGGTACCTGTAATCAAAATTGTATAAGAATTGCTCATGAGGAATCAGCTTAAGCTACTTTTGTAAACGAATCAGATGATAGTAAACGGTTTAGTCAAGTTTGAAAAGAAAAGGCCACATCTGAAGAGGCGGCCTTTAAGTGGGAAAGAGTCAACTAAACAAATCGCCATAGTCCTTTATTTAAAAGGTGTTAGTTGTTTTGTCAATTATAGTTACCCCCAAAGTTACCCCAAACATATTTGCTAAAGTCGGAAAATTAGTATGAATGGGGTAGGGAATACCTATCTATAGACTGCTATGCTAATGTTAATTGGTGTTGCTTATATGTTGCTGACGCAATCTGAATTGCACCAGAGACAATTTCGTAACTACCTTTATCTTTACCGATTTTTTGTGGATCCCAGTTTGTTGCACGAATAATTGCACTATACATACCTAGAATTTTTGGAAAGTTTTTCCCAATAAATTCTATAGGTGCATGTTTCCAATTTACACTATTTTCAGCTTCGTTGATCTGTATTAGCTCTTTTAATCCAACGACTATAGGAATAATAAATCCGTCTGCATAGTTATAACTGCACTCTGACAAAGAGTATTTAGTTGTGAATGGCTTTTTAGAGTACTTTTGATCAGCGGCATGCTTTGGATCGTAAATTCTTACACCACTTATGCGACCAAAACTACCATCTGCTTTATTGTAAGCATCAGGAAATGTTTTATAGATATAGTCATAAGCCTCGATAATATTGGGCAATAAATTTAGAGCTGATTTAATCAACGGATTAGTCAAGCTGTAAGTTTGGCCAACACGTTCACCGTTGCCTTCTTTCTCAAGAATTTCTCTAAAAGTTTCTACACAATATTGCTTAGAGTTATAAATTTTGGAAAGATTAATGTCTACACCCGTTGCACTCTTAGGCAAAACGCTTAATGGGATTAATGCTAAAGATACAATGTCGGCTGCTTTAATTACTCCGCCATCATTTGTTTTCCACTCAACTCTTTTGCTTAATTCAGAGGGTAGTGTAGATTTCAAATACGCATAGAAGCCCTGATGATGATCCTTTGTGGAGTCGGTTAACTGCGCATTATTATTTCTAGCATGAGTAATATCTCTATGGCTTTCACCCCAAAAATTTAATGTGTCAGTATCAGCTGTATCACGTGGAAAAATAATTTCGATTGGTATTAGAAAATCTAAGCCTAGACCCACAATTTGTTCAGGCGATTTAAACATATCTTCTACGGTATCTAAATTTTCAAGCCATACTGGAATTAATGACTCCCAATCTTTGATGAGTTTTAGTTCTGCATCAGTTTTAGACAATATGAACTTTGCTATTGCGAAAGCATTATGGCCGCCATCTAAGATGCCAGGTAACGCATAACCTGTATGTTCAAAATCGAGTTTAAAACGATTGCGATCCAGTGACTCGCAGCTGCTGGCTGATAATAATATACCCTTGCTCATTAAATGAAAGAGATTAGGGCTATCACTCAATGTGCCACATATTTCACGAGTAACGCTTGATTCTCTTGGTTTGCGGGGGTTCGATTCGATGGTCATTACACTCATCAATCTAGTGAAGTTTTCAGCATTTATTAAACCAGTAACGCGGCCAATAAGTTTAGAAATGCTAGGTTCTGTTTCACA
>DASQFK010000217.1:0-21704 GCA_035633175.1 Methylotenera sp. | reverse complement strand
CGGAATCGATGTTTCGGGGTCTCGCCGAGAACTCCGTAGTCGGCGTGTACATCGTTCAGGACGGAATATTTCGTTTTGTAAATCCGAAGATGGCCGAAATGTTCGCTTACGAGCAAAGCGAGATGATTGCATCAGCAGGTGTTTTCGACATCGTCACAAAGGATGACCGGCATCTGGTTGAATTAAGTATCCAGCAGCGTCTGCGTGGCGAAATCAATGAGATTCATTATGAATGTCGAGCCCGGAGAAAGAACGGCTCCGCATTCGACGCTAAAGTCTTCGGTTCAAAAATGGAACTCGACGGCAAGACAGCCACGATCGGCATCATGCTCGACATCACTGAGCGAAAGCGGGTAGATCGCGCGCTGCGGGTTTTAAGTGCGTGCAACCAAGCCTTGGTTCGTGCCACCGAGGAATCTGCACTATTGGCCGATATCTGCCGCATTGTGCAGGAGGTGAGCGGATACCCATTTGTCTGGGTGGGCTATGCAGAAGATGATCCAGCGAAAAGAGTGCGGCCGGTAGCTCTGGCAGAAGCTGAAGAAGGTGCACTCATTTCCAAGATCAACAATGTTAGTTGGGATGATTCAGAAACGGGGAAGGGGGCCACCGGAACCGCTATTCGAACAAGCCAGGCTATTGTCGTAAAAGACCTGCAGACCAATGCACTTTATGCACCGTGGCGTGAATTTGCGGCGCGGCATGCCATTTTATCTGCCATGTCGCAGCCTTTAAAAGTGGGCAACAAGATACTTGGTGCTTTAACTGTGTATTCGCAGGAAGCAGACACCTTTACCGTTGATGAAATCAGGATAGCGGAGGAACTGGCAGACAATTTGGCTTATGGAATTACGGCATTGCGTGCTGATGCTGCAGGCAAGCATTATGCACAGCAACTCGAACATCAGGCCAACTACGATATATTGACCGGTCTGGCTAACCGAAATTTGCTGAGTGACCGGCTAAAGCAGGCGATTGCATCTGCACAACGCTCCGGGCAAATGGTCGCGGTGCTGTTGCATGACTTGGACCATTTCAAGGTGATTAACGACAGCCTCGGCCATGCTGCAGGGGATGCCTTGTTGCAAGCTATGGCCGGCCGCCTGCGCTCTTCCGTACGCGAAACCGATACGGTGGCTCGCTTGGGCGGCGATGAGTTTGTTATCGTCATTCCTGACGTGACGAAGGCAGAGGATGCTACCGCCGTTGCTAGAAAAGTCCTTGATTTACTGTCCCAGCCCTTCATTATCGAAAACCAGGAGATGTATATCAGCGCTAGCATCGGCATCAGCCTCTACCCGCGAGACGGCGAGCATGAGGAAGTGCTGCTGAAAAATGTGGACTTGGCGATGTTTCGCGCCAAGCATGAAGGGCGCAGCAATTTCTGCTTTTATACTGAAGAAATGAACGCCCGTAACCAAGAGCGCCAGGCGATGGAATCCGAGCTTCACCAAGCGTTGAAACACGGAGAATTTTTGCTGCATTACCAGCCCAAAGTGAATCTACGGACGGGTGAGGTCGTTGGGGCTGAAGCCCTTATACGCTGGCAGCGTAGCGAGGGGGAGATTATTTTTCCCGAAAAATTCATTCCTCTTTCCGAGGAGACGGGACTTATTCATCCTATCGGGGCATGGGTCATGAAAACTGCCTGTGCGCAGAATCGGGCCTGGCAGGATGCCGGATTGCCCCCTGTCAGTATTGCGGTGAACCTATCCGCACGCCAGTTCCGGCAGCACGATCTGGTCGGCATGGTAAGACAGGTATTGCAGGATACGGGACTGGAACCTCAATACCTGGAACTGGAGCTTACCGAAAGCGTGATCATGCAGGAGGCAGAGGAGGCGATATCAACCCTACTGGAATTGAAGGCGCTCGGCGTGCAACTCTCCCTAGACGACTTCGGCACCGGGTATTCCTCGCTGAACTATCTCAGACGGTTCCCGCTCGACAACTTGAAGATAGACCGCTCATTCGTCAAAGGCATCACTTCCAATCCTCATGACACGACGATTGTCAAAACCGTGATTGCGCTGGCGCACAGCCTCAATCTCAAGGTCATTGCCGAAGGCGTGGAAACGGAGGAGCAATTGGCCTTTCTAAAGGCGCATGATTGCGACGAAATGCAGGGTTATATTTTCAGTAAGCCTGTCCCGCATGAAAAATTATCAGGCTTACTCGAAGCAGGTAGGCTTGACTGATTATTTATCGAAGTCCGAATGAGTATCGCAGCATCATTTACTTAAGGGGACCATCAAAGGCGGGTTAGCTTAGTCTGTCCCCTATTCACACCTATTCACATTGACCAACATGGGATTTGAATAAGACGAATGTATATTTATTTGGCCCAACAGGTTTTATGAAAAAACAATGGCAAACATTATTGGATGCTGGAGTGCCTAAGAATAGGTTGTATAAAGAGGTATTTGGCCCAGACCTACTAGAAAATCTGATGTAAGTTATTTGAACTTAACGCTAAAATTTGCTTAAGTAGCAATTCATCGCGCTATGTTAAAATCTGAATATGGTCATAATAATATTCGTTTTTTAGCATGGCGCGTTTTCACGTGATAATCCCCGCTGCTGGCAGTGGCAGCCGCATGGGTGCAGGGTCGCCTAAACAGTATTTAAGTTTAAATGGTAAGTCGCTGATTCAGCATGTCATTAGAGTGTTTGATCAATCGGCTAAAATTGACACGATCAATGTTATTTTAAGTGCCGACGATACACATTGGCAAAATGCCAATATGAGTTTGAGCAGCAAATTACAGGTGCATTACTGTGGTGGAAACACTAGAGCGGATACCGTGCTTAATGGTTTAAATGCAATGCAAAAACAAGTTGCAGCCGATGATTGGGTGCTGGTGCACGATGCCGCCCGGCCTGGGTTAAGTAATCTATTGCTGAGTCACTTAATCAAGACGCTGGAAGAAGATAGTGTGGGTGGTTTGCTGGCGTTGCCTTTAGCTGATACCTTAAAACGCGCAGATGACGAGCAGTGTGTTTCTGCTACGCTACCGCGCAACGATTTATGGCAAGCGCAAACACCGCAAATGTTTCGTTACGCTACCCTTAAAGATGCACTCACGAAATTTAACGGCACACCTACTGATGAAGCAGAAGCCATTGAGGCGCTTGGCCTAAAACCTAAGTTGGTCACTGGTGAGTTACGTAATCTTAAAGTAACGTATCCACAAGATTTAGCGGTACTTGCTGCCTTACTTAACCTTCATTAAAGAGCTAAATATGACAATTAGAATCGGCCATGGCTTTGATGTGCATCAACTAGTAGTTGGGCGTAAATGTATCATCGGCGGCGTTGATATTCCTTTCGAAAAAGGCTTGGATGGTCATTCAGATGCGGATGTATTGTTGCATGCCATTTGCGATGCTTTGTTAGGTGCTGCGGCAATGGGGGATATTGGCAAGCATTTCCCACCGAGTGATACACGTTACCAAGGCGTTGATTCTCGCGAGTTATTGCGCCATGTGGCGGCTTTGCTCAGCACCAGTGGTTATGTAGTGAGTAACATAGATTGCACGGTAATTTGTGAACTACCAAAGTTATCCCCGCATACCGAGCAAATGCGTGCGAACATTGCCACAGACTGTGATGTGACAATTGATGCCATTAATGTGAAAGCGACCACTACAGAGAAGCTAGGATTCACAGGTCGTGGTGAAGGGATTGCTGCAGAAGCAGTTTGCTTGATAGTAAAGATTAAAGCTGAATAGTAAACTTTTAAACATATAAACTTGTGAGTAGGTTTGTAAGCTTAAATCTAAGCTTATATTTTTAGTTTGCAACTTGTTTAGATTGGTTAACTCTATCCACTAGACTAGTCATTTTAATGTCAGATTTTCAATTAATCTTAGCGAAAATTCTATCTACTAGAATCTTAATTTTTAAAATCACCCATTTGAAAGTATCCAAGTTCCTCTATGTTACGTTGGTTTGAAAAACTCTTAAATCCGTTCCCTATTAATGAAATTGCCGCGCCGCCTAAGTCGCTATGGCAATTTTTATGGGCAAGCTCTCAAGGCATGCGCCCATATTTGCTAGGGATGACCATATTTACGGGATTAATCGGAGCCTTTGAGGCGTTATTGTTCGCGATGATGGGTAAAGTCGTTGATTGGTTAGCGCTTATTCCACCGGCAGAATTATGGGCGCGTGAAGGTAAACATTTGATATGGCTATCGATTGCGTTACTGCTCAGTGTTACATTTATTTTGATGCAAACTTTGCTGAAGCACCAAACGCTGGCGGGTAATTTCCCCATGCGTTTGCGCTGGAATTTTCATCGTTTGATGCTCAACCAGAGCATGAGCTTTTACCAGGATGAATTTGCCGGCAGGATTGCAGCAAAAGTGATGCAAACTGCTTTAGCCGTGCGCGATGTATGGTTTATTCTGGCTGATATTATGGTGTATGTGCTGATTTACTTCGGCACGATGGTCACGATAGTTGCTTATTTCAACCCATTGATTGCGCTGCCATTTT
Source organism: Methylotenera sp. (assembly GCA_035633175.1). GTDB lineage: Bacteria > Pseudomonadota > Gammaproteobacteria > Burkholderiales > Methylophilaceae > Methylotenera. The sequence goes on along the minus strand of DASQFK010000217.1, from coordinate 17,203 downwards.
TAGTATGGTTGGCCGCATATATTACTTCAATGAGTTATTTTGTCCCCAAACTCAGCAAAGTTGCCCAAAATCAAGCCGATGCCCGTTCAATGATGACCGGCCGAATTACGGATGCTTACACTAATATCAGCACGGTTAAATTGTTTTCCCACGCAGGGCGAGAGGCTGGCTACGCAAGGTTTGCGATGCATGAATTTTTAGGTGCAGTGAATAGCCAGATGCGTTTGGTTACTCAAGTGGAAGTAGTAAATCATATGCTCAATGTGATATTGATTATTGCGACTGGTTTCACCGCGCTATGGCTTTGGAGTAAAGGCGAAGTGACCGTAGGCGGGTTGGCAGCCGCAACTGCGATGTCATTGCGATTGAACGGTATCTCGCATTGGGTGATGTGGGAAATGACTTCGCTCTATGAGCAAATTGGTACGGTACAAGACGGTATCAATACGTTGACAACGCATAATAAAATCAAAGATGCGATTGATGCTAAACCTCTAAAAGTCCAGCAAGGTGAAATTAAATTCGATTCGGTTGATTTTAACTACGGTGGTCAAAGGCGAGTATTAAAATCACTCAATCTACATATCAAACCTGGAGAAAAAGTAGGCCTAGTAGGCCGTTCTGGTGCAGGGAAATCAACCATAGTGAATCTGTTGTTACGATTTTACGAAGTTGAATCTGGTCAGATTCTGATTGATAGTCAAAACGTTAATTCAGTCACACAAAATAGCTTGCGTGAACATATTGGCATGGTCACGCAAGATACATCGTTATTGCATAGAAGCGTGCGAGATAATATTTTATATGGTCGGCCGGGCGCTTCGGACGAAGCCATGATCGCAGCCGCCAAGCGGGCTGAAGCCCATGACTTTATTTTAGGGTTAGCAGATGCAAAAGGTCGTACCGGTTATGACGCGCATGTAGGCGAGCGCGGTGTAAAACTTTCCGGCGGACAACGTCAACGCATTGCTATTGCTCGCGTAATGCTAAAAGATGCACCGATATTATTGCTAGATGAAGCAACAAGTGCGCTGGATTCTGAGGTGGAGCAAGCAATACAGGCAAGCTTATACAACCTAATGCAAGGTAAAACCGTGGTGGCTATTGCACATCGATTATCTACCATTGCAGCAATGGATAGGTTAATCGTGTTGGATGAAGGGTGTATTATTGAAGAGGGCGACCATAAAACGCTACTCAAATTAGGTGGTTTGTACGCTTCATTGTGGGCACATCAAAGTGGCGGGTTTTTGGGTGAATAATGCTTTATTTACCTTATTTTGAATAAGTTAGGAGAAAATCAATGACAACAGCGACAGAAGTTCGTCCGCCTACACCGCCTTTTACACGTGAAACTGCCATACAAAAAGTGCGCATGGCTGAAGATGGCTGGAATAGCCGAGATCCACAACGCGTTTCTATGGTTTACACACCAGACAGTCAATGGCGTAACCGTATTGATTTTCCGCGCGGACGTGCAGAAATCGTACAATTTTTAACAAATAAATGGGCAAGAGAACTAGATTACCGACTCATTAAAGAGCTATGGGCATTTACTGAAAACCGTATAGCAGTACGATTTGCCTATGAATGGCACGATGCTTCAGGCAACTGGTTTAGGTCGTACGGAAATGAAAATTGGCAATTTGATGCTAATGGCTTGATGGAATTGCGTTATGCCAGTATTAACGATTTACCCATCAAAGAAAGGGAACGTAAGTTCTTTTGGCCTTTAGGTCGCAGGCCTGATGATCATGCCAGCTTAAGTGATTTAGGATTGTAGTAAATCTGCTTTTACGCTTTAAGTAGCACGATTACTGCGCCACTGCCGCCATCTTGCCTGCGTGCTTCTGCGTATGCAATTACTTCATCTTTTTGCATTAACCAACCACGCAATTTGTGTTTAAGCACGGGTTCACGATTGCGTGAGCCTAGCCCTTTACCATGCACGATACGCACACAACGTATACCATTCTTTTTACAGTCACTTATAAATGTTGATACATAAAGGCGCGCTTCATCACTGACAAGTCCATGCAAGTCTATGGCGGCTTGCACCACCCAATGACCGCGGCGGAGTTTACTTAAAATATCGGGGGAATGACCATCACGCAGGTAAAGCAGTTCTTCACCAGTTTCTAACTCATGTGCGGGAATGAAATGATCCGACAACGAATCAGCAAGTGCTTGCTGTTCATCGCGAATAAATTGCCTAGGAATAGGTTTTGGTTTTAGTTTGTATGAATGCACAAGTGGCGCAGTGAAAGGCCTGGCGTCTTTCACTGCTTCGCGAAACAGATTTAGATCGTTCTCAGTTTCTTCATTGATTGGTGAGGAAACTTCCTGCTCAGTCTTTTTTCGCGCCACCACAGCATTCTCTAAAGTTTAATTAATCCAGAACGTTATTTATCTAAATAACGCTCAGCATCCAGCGCAGCCATACAACCTGTACCAGCGCTGGTCACAGCTTGACGGTAGATGTGGTCTTGCACATCTCCTGCGGCAAATACACCAGGCACACTGGTGGCGGTAAAATTGCCGCCGCGACCAGATTGCGTAATGATATAACCGTTTTCCATCTCAAGTTGGCCTGCAAAGATGTCAGTATTTGGCTTATGGCCAATCGCAATAAACACGCCCATTAATGGAATGTCTTTTGTTGTACCATCATTGACGTTTTTAATACGCATGCCAGTCACGCCGCCGTCATCACCCAGTACTTCATCCAGTGTATGAAAAGTCTCTAAAACGATTTTACCTTCGGCCACGCGTGCATTCAGCTTGTCTACTAAAATCGCTTCTGCTTTAAACTTGTCGCGGCGATGCACTAGTGTTACTTTACTCGCAATGTTAGCCAAGTAAAGTGCTTCTTCCACAGCGGTATTGCCACCACCGATGACTGCAACCTCTTGATTACGGTAGAAAAAACCGTCACAAGTCGCACAAGCTGAAACGCCTTTACCTGAAAATTTCTCTTCACTTGGAAGACCTAGATATTTAGCAGAGGCACCTGTTGCAATAATCAATGCATCACAAGTGTATTCACCACTATCACCCACTAAACGAATGGGTTTTTCATTCAAATGTGTAGTGTGGATATGGTCGAAAATCATTTCAGTGTTAAAGCGCTCAGCGTGTTTTTGAAAACGCTCCATTAATTCAGGCCCTTGCACACCATCTGCATCTGCTGGCCAGTTATCAACGTCTGTGGTTGTCATCAACTGACCACCTTGAGCGATACCAGTAATAAGTACTGGGTTGAGGTTAGCGCGAGCTGCATATACTGCTGCTGAGTAGCCAGCAGGACCCGAGCCCAAAATAAGAAGATGGACGTGACGTGTTGCCATGATTAAACCTTTAAATAAAATCTAAATTTATAAAACTAATACTGGGTAATGTGATGCGATTGTTTGGTTTTACAAGTAGCTTGAAGCGTTAATTTATTTTACTTGCTACTTTGGATTTACTTAATTATTTTTCAAGCAAACTACGTAACATCCAACCGGTTTTTTCGTGCAATTGCAGACGTTGTGTCAAATAAATCTTTAGTTGCTTCATCGGCTGCAGCTTCAGCAGCAGGGAACACGCTACGTGCTGTGCGGCATACCGCTTCATGGCCTGCGACCAGTTCTGCAATCATATCTTGTGTTTTTGGTACAGATTCAGACTCTTTGATGGATGATAATTTGACAAAGTCACGATAGGTCCCCGGTGCGTAAATATCTAGCGAGCGAATACGCTCGGCTACTAAATCTACCGCTAATGCTAATTCGGTATATTGACCTTCAAACATTAAATGTAGCGTATTAAACATTGGGCCAGTCACGTTCCAATGAAAATAATGCGTTTTGAGGTAAAGCGTGTAAGTATCGGCTAATAAGTGAGATAAACCTTGTGCAATGTCTTTTCTATCTTGCTCTTTAATGCCAATATCCATAATGAATTCCGATGTATTAAAGTGTTTAAAAGTAGATTGATATTGTATTAGCTACCTAGCTACTTTGATACTGCTATAATTAAATTAACGATAAATTTGTAAGGTTTCACTATCTTGTTTTTCAAAAAATCAAAGCCAGTCAATGCGCGTCGCGAAGCCCAAGTAACGAGGTCACATGCCATCAGTGCTACGTTGCTAAAAGAAGCCTGGTGGCTAGTGTTAGTACTCATTGGCTTATATATCGCAGTGATTTTGGTCACCTATCATCGGGAAGACCCTTCTTGGTCACACATGGCGGCTGATAATGCAGTGATTCATAATAGTGGAGGCAGTGTAGGGGCTTGGCTGTCAGACATGCTGTTATATTTATTTGGCTTTTCCGCATGGTGGTGGGCGGTGCTGGCTTTTTACGCCATGTGGTTTGTATATTTAAAGCTGGAAGCCGTAAAGTTAGAAGCAGGTCACTTAAGTGAAAAACCATTTTTACTGTTTAATTTTATCGGTTTTGGAATACTGCTCATTGCATCCTGCACTTTGGAAGCAGGTCATCTGATTAGCTTGCCAGCTTCATTGCCACTAGCACCAGGCGGTATGCTAGGTACTTCTGTCGATAGCCTGTTACGTAGTATGTTTGGTTACACTGGTTCTAGCATGTTATTGCTGTTGATGTTTGTTGTAGGTTTTAGTTTATTTACAGGCTGGTCATGGATCATGATTACCGAAAAATTCGGTGCAGGCTTGATCAACAGTTATGAGTTTATTAAATTTAAATGGCAAGATTGGCAAGATAGAAAAGCCGGTAAAGTAGTTGAGTCAGAACGTGCTGAATACGTGCATAGTGAGCGTAAACGTGTAGAAAACCGCGAACCTGTAATGATTGAAACACCAACGCTAGAGATTGCACAAAGCGTGCGTGTGCTAAAAGAAAAACAAGCGCCATTGTTTGAGGCATTACCAGATACGCCATTGCCGCCGTTGCATTTATTAGATGTGCCATCCGGTACGGTACCGTTACAGTCTGCAGAAACGTTAGACTTTACTTCGCGACTCATTGAACGAAAATTGATGGATTTTGGTATTGAAGTCAAAGTACTGACTGCGCTACCGGGACCAGTAATCACGCGTTACGAACTTGAACCCTCGGCTGGCGTTAAAGGTAGCCAAGTGACGAACTTGGTAAAGGACTTAGCTCGCGCACTATCGGTAGTTAGCGTGCGTGTTGTAGAAACGATCCCTGGTAAAACCTGCATGGGATTGGAGATTCCAAACCCTAAACGACAAATCGTTTATCTATCTGAAATCATGGGTAGCCAAGCTTATGCGGATGTTCATTCGCCACTCACTATTTGTTTAGGTAAAGATATTGCAGGTAAACCAGCGGTGGCAGATTTAGCAAAAATGCCACACGTGTTAGTCGCAGGTACAACTGGCTCTGGTAAGTCAGTCGCCATCAATGCGCTGATTTTGAGTTTGCTTTATAAAGCCGATGCCAGCCAAGTGCGCATGATTTTGATAGACCCGAAAATGCTTGAGCTTTCAGTATATGAAGGTATTCCGCATTTGTTAGCGCCGGTAGTGACAGATATGCGCCAAGCAGCCAATGCGCTGAACTGGTGTGTGGCCGAGATGGAGCGCCGCTATAAATTGATGTCTATGTTAGGGGTGCGTAACTTAGCTGGGTATAACCAAAAAATTAGAGAAGCGGATAAAGCAGGCGAAAAAATACCACATCCGTTCAGCTTAACGCCAGATGAACCGGAGCCATTGATGGAAATGCCATTGATTGTGGTGGTGATTGATGAATTGGCTGACTTAATGATGGTGGTGGGTAAAAAAGTGGAAGAGTTAATCGCCCGCTTAGCTCAAAAAGCGCGTGCTTCCGGCATCCATTTGGTGCTGGCAACACAGCGCCCATCAGTAGATGTAATTACAGGGTTAATTAAAGCCAACATACCTACCCGTGTTTCGTTCCAAGTATCGAGCAAAATTGATTCTCGTACGATATTAGACCAAATGGGCGCTGAAGCGTTATTAGGTCAAGGTGATATGTTGTATATGCCGCCTGGCACTGGTTACCCGGTGCGTATTCATGGGGCATTTGTGTCTGACCAGGAAGTACATAAGGTTGTGAATTACCTAAAAGCACAAGGTGAACCTAATTACATTGAAGGCATACTAAGTAATGAAGCTGAAGAGGGCGGCGGCGACTTTATGGCGGGTAGCAGTTCCGGTGCTAATGGTGCTGAAGTCGATCCGTTGTACGATGAAGCGGTTGGCATCGTGTTGAAAACTCGTCGTGCCAGTATTTCAGCGGTACAGCGTCAGTTACGCATAGGTTATAACCGTGCCGCACGTTTGATAGAAGATATGGAACGCGCAGGTTTGGTGTCTGCCATGCAAAGTAATGGCAATCGCGAAGTATTAGCGCCACATCATGAAGTTTAAATGATTAACTTCATGCGAATAAATTTGAAGGATTTGAATGAATAAAATAAAAACTGCAATTTTGGCTTTAGTGCTGCCGCTGGCAATAGCAACGCCACTGGCGCACGCGGATGGCATTACCAGCTTGAAAAACTTCTATGCAAAAACCAATGCCATGCGTGCTGATTTTTATCAAGTGGTGACAGATAAGCAAGGCCGTAAAATACAAGAAGTAAATGGTGAGATGCAATTAAAAAGACCTAATATGTTTAGATGGGATTACAACAAACCGTTTGAACAGCAAATTATCAGTGATGGTAAACAAGTGTGGCTTTATGACACAGAGCTAGCGCAAGTTACGGTACGTGCCTTGAGCAAAGCGCTAGGTTCTAGCCCTGCGGCATTATTGGCGGGCGGTGATAGCTTGGAAAAAAACTTTAAGCTGGTGAATTTGCCGGCTAAAGATAACCTTGATTGGGTGAGCGCAAACCCTAATGACACCGATTCAGGTTTTGAGAAAATTGCCCTGGGATTTAAAGATGATTTATTGCAAGAAATGAATCTGGTCGATACTTTTGGTCATCAAACAAAAATAGTGTTCAGCAAGCAAATACAAAACCCAGTCATTGAGACCAAAACATTTCTATTTAAACCGCCTAAAGGGGTGGATGTAGTAGGTGAGTAGTAAGCTGCATGGCGAAATGATATGGCAAGGCTATTGCCATGGTTTGACACCTGTTAATATGCAGGTTAATTGAAAATATTTAGCTGGCATCCCTCATTTAGTTGGCAAAACTAATTAAGTGGCATCGCTAATATTAGTCACCTAAAGAGATAGCGCATATTTTGAATAGTTTGTTTCAAACCACTAGCCCAGCAGCGCCACTCGCTGAAAGACTCCGCCCTAAAACATTGGATGAAGTAGTAGGGCAGTCGCATTTATTAGGCCCAAGCAAGCCGTTAAGATTAGCTTTTCAATCCGGTAAGTTGCCTTCCATGATTCTATGGGGGCCACCTGGCGTCGGTAAAACCACATTAGCACGCTTGATTGCCAATACCGCAGACGCTGAATTTATCCCGATTTCTGCTGTGTTATCAGGCATTAAAGATATTCGCGAAGCAGTAGAACGTGCTGAATTGACCTTGCAGCAGCATGGCCGCAAAACCATTTTATTTGTTGATGAAGTGCATCGGTTTAACAAAGGTCAGCAAGATGCGTTTTTACCGTTTGTCGAAAGCGGTCTCATCACTTTTATTGGTGCTACGACTGAAAACCCATCCTTTGAAGTCAATAGTGCTTTATTAAGCCGTGCCCAAGTCTTTGTCTTGAATGCACTTTCTGAACCAGAGTTGTCGCTATTGCTTAATCGCGCACAGCAACTGGTGGCTGAAAATATTACTTTATCTGACGATGTACGCGAACAAATATTGGCTTACGCTGATGGCGATGCAAGGCGCTTACTGAACTTTGTAGAAAGTTTGTTTAATGCGGCCGAAGATGAAAAAGTCACTGAGATAGACGAAGCTTTTCTGCAAACGACCATGGCAAGTAAGTTACGCCGATTTGATAAAGGTGGCGAAGCGTTTTATGACCAAATTTCCGCATTACATAAATCGGTGCGTGGTTCAAACCCCGATGCGGCTTTATACTGGTTTCTCAGGATGATAGACGGTGGCGCAGACCCATTATATTTGGGTAGACGCATCATGCGCATGGCAATCGAGGATATCGGTTTAGCTGACCCCCGCGCGCAAAGCATGGCGCTTGAAGCTTGCCAAATCTATGAACGCTTAGGTTCTCCCGAAGGCGAGTTAGCGCTTTCTAATGCTGTAATTTACTTGGCTGTAGCGCCAAAAAGTAACGCATCATATACCGCCTATAATCAAGCCAAAGCATTTGTCGCGCAGGATAAATCGCGCCCTGTGCCATTACATTTAAGAAACGCGCCAACTAAGCTAATGAAGGCCTTAGATTACGGCAAAGAATATCGTTATGCACATAATGAGCCTGAGGCTTACGCCGCGGGTGTGGATTATTTTCCGGATGATTTAACGCCACCTCAATTTTATATGCCCACACCACGCGGCTTAGAAGGTAAAATTACGGAAAAATTAGCGCACTTGCGCGAACTAGACAAACGTCAATTAGATAAAAAAGCTAAAAAATAGAATATTGCAGTTAAGTATTATTAAAATAAATATGTCATTCCGACGAAAGTCGGAATCTAGTGACTTTAAAGACGCTGGATTCCGTATCGAGCACGGAATGACAAAACCCTAGGAAAATAGATGTTAGATATACAAGCCTTAAGAAATGATTTAGATGGTGTAGTTAACCTGTTAAAAAAACGTGGTTTTGATTTTGACGCAGCGCAATTTTCTTCATTAGAACAACAGCGAAAAACTGTACAAACGCGTACGCAAGACCTGCAAGCGAAGCGTAACAATACGTCTAAACAGATTGGCATTGCTAAATCTAAAGGTGAAGATGTCAGTGCAATTTTGGCTGAGGTTGCAGGTTTGGGTGACCAACTGAAAGCGGATGAAGTCCGACTTATAGAACTGCAAACTGATTTACAAAACCTTCTATTGAACGTGCCTAACTTGCCGCATGAAAGTGTGCCTGCAGGTAAATCTGAAGCAGATAATATTGAGGTGCGCAAAGTGGGTACACCACGTACTTTTGATTTTGAAATCAAAGATCATACAGACGTGGGTACACCATTAGGGCTGGATTTTGATACTGGCATTAAGCTTTCAGGCACACGATTTACTTTTATGCGCGGACAGATTGCCAAGTTACACAGAGCTTTAGCGCAGTTTATGGTGGATACGCAAACTGAAAAGCATGGTTATGAAGAGTGCTATACCCCTTATTTGGTCAATGCCGAGACACTTAAAGGAACGGGGCAGTTGCCAAAATTCGAAGAAGATTTATTTTCTTTAGCCCATAACGATAGCAAGTTGTACTTGATTCCAACTTCCGAAGTGACACTCACCAACACCGTTCGCGATGAAATCGTACCTTTAGAATCATTACCGCTTAAGCTTACTGCGCATACACCATGCTTCCGTTCTGAGGCTGGCTCTTATGGACGCGATACCAAAGGCATGATACGTCAGCATCAGTTTGATAAAGTGGAGATGGTGCAAATCGTACATCCAGATGCCAGCTATGCAGCACTGGAAGAAATGGTTGGTCATGCGGAGAATATTTTAAAGGCGCTAGGTTTGCCGTATCGAGTAGTGTCACTTTGCATGGGTGATATGGGCTTTGGTGCAGCTAAAACGTATGATTTAGAAGTTTGGCTCCCTGCACAAAATACTTACCGTGAAATTTCATCAGTGTCTAATTGTGAAGCTTTTCAAGCACGTCGTTTGCAAGCACGCTTCAAAAACGCTCAAGGTAAAATGGAGTTTGTGCACACGCTGAATGGCTCTGGCTTGGCAGTAGGGCGTACGCTGGTTGCAGTGCTGGAAAACTATCAAAATTCCGATGGTAGCGTGACTGTACCAGAAGTGCTTAGGCCTTACATGAAGGGCTTAGAGAAGCTTAGCCTTACTTAAACTCTTAGAGCTTTTAAAGTAGATCGATTCATTACTGTCATTGCGAACAAAGCGCGATGACAGTTATTCAATCAATTTAATCCATTCGCGCAATCTTGTATCTATCCAATTCTGGATTATGGCTAGGTTGGTAGCGCTCTAAAATACGGTAATAACTTCGTATAGATTCCACAAAAATGACGGGCGCACCGCCACTTGCGTAACCGTATTTCACCGTTGTGTAATACTCAGGGTTGTTTAACATGACCAGTGTTTTCTTAACATCTGCCCAGCTATCGGGGTTAAGTTTAAAGCGCTCTGCCAGCACGCGAGCATCTTCTAGATGCGCATAGCCAATGTTGTAGGCAGCTAATGCCATGTAGGTACGATCAGGTTCTGGGATGTCATCTGGAATCGTCTCTTTGAGTTTGACAATATATTTAGCCCCTGCAGGAATGCTTTGTTTAGGGTCTAACCTGTCTGTCACTCCCATCAAGTCAGCGGTGCTTTCGGTCAGCATCATCAGTCCGCGAACATTCGTCGGCGAGGTGCTAAATGTATCCCAATGCGATTCCCTATAACTCACTGCAGCCAGTAAGCGCCAATCAAGTCCAGTCAAGTCCTGAGCTTGCTTAAATAAGTGTTTATATTTGGGTAACAGTGAGTTGCTTAGCTTTAAAAAATTAGTGATGTCCAGCGTATTAAGTCGCTTGGCATTGCCGTAGTAACGGTCAATTAAGTTGCGTAAGGTGCCATCTTTGTGAATCTGCTCAAAAAATATATTCACTTTTCTTACAAGCTGGCGGTCCGCATTTTTAGGCAGCGCCCATGCGATTTTTTCTGAATTACCTAGCGGCATCGCGACGGCTAAATTGGGGTAATAATTTTGCATCACTGATACTAAGTGACTATCTGCCACAGTGAAATCTAAAATGCCGCTGGCTACTTCATCCAATAACGATTCTGAGTTTGTTTTTTCTATCGCTTGCCAGCGCAGTGTAGGTTGCTCTTTTTGTATTTGACTTAGGCGTTCGGAGAAACTAGTACCTGAAGGCACGCCGATTTTTTTATGGCTAATAGCAGTTAAGTTTTTAGGCCTTTTATCGACTTCATTATTATAGATAAGTTGCTGTTGGGTTTCTTGGTAAGGCTTAGTAAATTGAACGAGTTGTTTTCTAAGATGTGTTACCGATAAATTTGCCGCGGCGATATGTGCTTTGCCTTTGAGTAGCGTGGGAATGACTTCGCTAATGCTGTCGACTAATAAAAATTTAATTTGATACTCTGGTGCGTAGTCTTTTACAAATAGTGTGGCTAAATCATATTCAATTCCTGTTACCTGATCGTCACCATTCACAAAATAAGTGCTGGGCCCATTATGCGTGACAAAAATGAGTTCTTTTTTTGCATTAACTACAGGTTTGTTTTTTGATTGATTATCAGGCGGCGTGCAGGCCACAGCAGCAATCGATATGAAAAAAACATAAAGTAAACGCATCAATCTAGGCAATATTGAACTAAGCCCAGCGCTCGCTAACTACACCATCAGCAGCAATCAGCACTGCATCGGTCAAGCCATAAAAAATACCATGTTCTACCACGCCTGGGGTGTTGCTTAGCAGGTCGTTCAATGTTTCAGCTTGAATATCTTCATTAAACTTCATATCAAGCACGTAGCTACCATGTGAGGTTACCCAAAAACCATCCTTAGCTGCATTGGGACGTAAATCACCTTGAGCACCAATCGCTTCAAGGCTATGTTTAGTGAGCTGCCATGCAAAAGGAATAACCTCAATCGGGATGACAAAGTTTTGGCCAATGTGGCGCACTAATTTACTTTCATCTGCCACCACAATAAATTGAGTTGCTGCTTTAGCTAATAATTTTTCTTTGACTAAATCGCTGCCACGGCCTTTGAGCAAGGTCATTTCAGGGGTGATTTCATCGGCACCATCTACATATAAATCAATACTGCTAATGTGTTCTAGTGCGACGATAGGTAGATGCAAAGACTGGGCTTTTTGTGCGCTTACCGTAGAACTGGCTACAGTAGTGATTTTAAGACCTTCATCGCGCTGCAGTCTGGCGAGTTCATCAATAAAATAATTGGCAGTTGAGCCTGTACCTAAACCAACAAGCATGCCATTTTTTACATATTTTGCCGCATGTAAAGCGACTAATTGTTTGTCGTTCATTTGTATTCTCCAACCAGCATTACTACTTTGAAGTAGATTTCTTATAAGGCTATATTAACGCTATTCAGGCATTTAAGGCATAAAAAAAGGGAGCTATTAGCTCCCTTTTTTGACTTTATTGATATCAACAAAGTTTAATTCAGGTTTGTTTTCTTAAGTTTACTTAAGTACACGGTTTCTATATTCACCTGTACGTGTATCAATTTCAATTTTGTCGCCAGTGCTGCAAAATAGCGGTACTGGAATTTCAAAGCCAGATGCGATTTTTGCTGGTTTCATCACTTTGCCTGAGGTGTCGCCTTTAACTGCTGGCTCAGTGTAAGTGATTTCACGTATCACAGAGTTAGGTACTTCAACTGAAATCGGTTTTTCATTGTAGAAACGAATGTCCACCGGCATGCCGTCTTCAAGGTAAGGAAGCGCGTCTTCCATGTACTCACCATCAACATCATACTGGTTATAATCCGCATCCATAAACACATAAGCAGGGTCAGCAAAGTATGAGTAAGTCACTTCTTTTTTCTCTAATACAACGACTTCGAATTTATCGCCAGCGCTATAGATGCTTTCGCTTGGTGCTTCAGTCAATAAGTTTTTGAACTTCATTTTGACGACTGCTGAGGTGCGGCCAGATTTGTTGTATTCTGCTTTAACGATAACGAGTGGATCGCTACCAATCATAATCACGTTTCCGGCGCGGAGTTCTTGTGCTGTTTTCATGGGATGCCTAGCTAAATTAGGGTTTAGTTTAAATATTTAAAACAATACGAGCTAATTTAAGATGATTTAGCTCGCTAAAAATGCGAATTATACCTTATTTTTCATCAGATTTTCACTAAAAATCACGAGCTTAGTGGCAAGATCTTGTTGGGCGATGAATGAATCCGCGCGTTGCATGGCGTAAGTTTGCAAGTCAGGTAAATGGCTCATCAAATCCTGCCAAAGCTGGATTTGTGATGCATTATTTTCTAGCGTGATACGGTTGGTTTGAGTTTTACCTGACCACAGCAAGTTGGCGTTATACAACATTGTTTTTATGACCACATTTTCCTCATTATCAGTACCTTGGGTATAAACCTCTAGAAAAGCTTTTAGCTTGATGATATGGGTATCTTCAGTTTGTATATAAGGTTGCCAAATAAAGGGTTTTCCCGCCCAAATTGCACGTATCCAACTGTCTTCGCCGCGTACAAAATTCAAATCGCATGCCGCCAGTAAATAGTCATAATCTGGCTGTGATAAGAAGGGCATGAGGTGTATGGTTAGGTTTCCACTTTGAAAGACTTCGTCAATTGTTAGCTTAAAATCGGTCAATATGGTGTTTAATTCGGTGATATCGCCATTAAATGGTAAAAAAACTTTAACGGGCTGGCTGTTTTCTGCCAATGCCAAAAACAAAGCGTTGATTTGTGCTTCAGGATAAAAGAAGAGCGATATTTTAATTGGGGATGGAATAGTTTCAGCTATCTCAAGTTTTTGCCAAAAGGTTTTTTGCAAGGCTGGCGAGTTTAAAAATTCCTCTCGTGCTTTAATCAAGTTTTTCTCGCGAATTAAACCGCCGGTTTCAACGGTAAAGCCTGGAAAGAAAAAGTGCTTGGTCAGTGGAAGTGAAGGGTGCCGTGAAGGCTTGGCATGAAAATCATTGACCCATAACTCTGCCGAGAGATAATCTAAATTGATCCAGATGGTGTGATTGGAGGTACTTTCTGGAGTATTTATTTTCTGTAAATGCAATTGATTAATGTAAGCGTCGGGTAAGCCACAGCTAAAATTCTCTATCACTACATCGGCAGGCGCGGCCGCGGTTTCGGCAATAGTCCAGCTGTTCACCTCTACGCCATGGATTGTTTGTATCGTTTGGTTAGTATCTAGCCCTAAAATGATCTTACTGGCGGTGGGAAAGTCATCAATAAATAAACGTACTTTTAAGCCATGCTCATGGGCTAACTGCCGACTCAGACGCCAGCAGATACCAATATCACCAAAATTATCAACAATGCGGCAGAAGATATCCCAGCGGGGCTGCATTTCTTTAACGCTCATGTGATTAATCATGTAGGCTGCTGATACTGGATAGCGATTACTTCATATTCCTCTTCACCTGCAGGTGTGATGACTCTCACTATATCCCCCACTTGTTTACCGAGCATCGCACGCGCTAAAGGGGAAACCCAGCTGATATAACCTAAAGAAGGCTCAAGTTCATCGGTACCGACGATACGATAGGTGTGTTCAGCGTCATCTTTAAGTGAAAATAATGTGACCCAAGCACCAAAAAATATTTTCTCTAGACCTTGCTGGGTAGCCGGGTCAACGATCACTGCTAAATCCATGCGTTGCATTAAGAAGCGTAACCGGCCATCTATTTGCCGCAAACGTTTCTTACCGTAGATATAGTCACCATTTTCGCTTCTGTCGCCATTCCCTGCTGCCCATGAAACGACCCTGACTACTTCGGGACGCTCTACTTTTAGTAGTTGTTGGAATTCTGCTTCAATGCGGGCGTGACCTTCCGGGGTGATATAGTTTTTTTCGTCTGCCATACTTATTTAATACGTGAATAATTGCTAGCTTATTAGATTGAGAATTCAGATGATTGTTCTCTAACCAATTATTGAGTTTCTAATACTTTGATATCATTTACATAAAATGGTGTTTCCCCAAAACATGACGATGGCACACCTTTGTGTTCTTCGTAATGAAGTTTTACTCGTTTACCTAGTGAGTTATTTACTTTTTTAGCAATAGCATCATCTTTCACTGTAAAAAAGAATTTCTCAGCCTGCGTCCCCGGCATAGAAACTAAGACGATTTCACCTTCCCAAGTCTTGCAAACGTAACCTTTGAGTGAAAATTTTTGTACGTAACCTACACGCTCGCCAGATGAATATACCCAAGTGATGCTTGCCCATGTATACAAGCTAAACAATATTATCGGAATAAAAATGAGCAATACAAGGTATTTTAATAGACCTTTTGAATTGGCTGGCATGGCATAGTCTTTCACTATAAAAATATACAGCTCACAATTTAACAAATATTTTGTATTGCGACTAATTTTTATCGCTCTTGCATTAAAAACAGCTATAAGTTTCTCGCTAAACGCTACAATCATGCCATGTCGTTATCAAATCAAACCATCACAATTTGCTCAACAGCACGGCTCGTGCGCGGTGTTCTTTTGCGACATGAGCAGCAGCAACTCAAAATTGGCGCTGCACAGTGGCAGGCTTGTGAAGTTTATACCCTGCAGCAGTGGCTAGATGGCGTGATGACGAATGCGAGCCTGCTCGGGCTCTTGCCTAGTGATGCGCTGCCTACAATTACCTTAAGTGCTGTAGCAGAAGCTTTTTTGTGGGAACAGGCGATTACCACTTGCCTTGAGAAACATGAAGCCGCAGCTTTGTTTGATATTCGGGCAATGGCAAAATCTGCTATTGAAGCGAATAATCTCATGTGGAATTGGCAAATCAGCGAAGCGGATATTAATACGCATTTTATTAACCAGGAAACGCGCCAGTTTTTACGTTGGCGCCATACTTTTGAAGCATTGTGCAGACAGCAGAATGCAATAGAAGCAGCTCGGCTAACTGCAGTACAAATAGGGCTGCTGGAGCAATATAACCTCGCTTTATCCACGCACATCGCATTTCCCACACAGTTGCAGTTAGCAGGGTTTGATCGCA
The DNA here is from genome assembly GCA_035633175.1 of Methylotenera sp. GTDB lineage: Bacteria > Pseudomonadota > Gammaproteobacteria > Burkholderiales > Methylophilaceae > Methylotenera. The sequence continues at coordinate 1,415 of DASQFK010000217.1, read as the reverse complement.
TCACGCCGTTAGAAAACCGGTTATTTGAATATTTAAAAGCCTGCGGTGTCCAGATTGAGATAATGGCGACGCATGCGGTTGAAGATGTAAAAATCGAGCATTTTGCATTGAATGACAGTCATGCTGAATGTCGCGCTGCGGTAGCATGGGCAAAGCAAAAGCTGGCAGAGAATCCGCAAGCTCAATTGGCGATTATCAGCCCCGCATTAGGCAATATACGGCGTGAGTTAAGGGATTTGCTGGACGATATATTTCATCCTGAAACATTACAGGCCAGCCAATATGAGCATCCACGCTGCTATGATTTCTCATTAGGGTTAGCGCTGACTGAATACCTGATTGTGCATAGTGCATTGCAATTGTTACGACTGTCGGCCAGTAAAGCCATGATAAGTTTTGATGAAGTGACGCCAATTTTGCAAGATGTACATTGGGGTAGCCAAACAGAATTGGATGCTAAAGCGCAATTAGACGCTTACTTGCGTAAAAATCTTAATGCCAGTTATAACTTGGATACTTTATTAAAACAGGCGCTCAGATTCCAAACGAATGGCATAAGCTTAGAAGTGTTGATTGAGCACTTAGATGCGATGATTCAGTTTCAGAATCAACCTGTTAAACAATCGAATAAAGCTGGCAGTCATCGCCAATTGCCCTCGCAATGGGCCACTGCATTTTTAAGTTTATTGAATACGCTTAACTGGGCAAAGACGCGTCCGTTATCCAGCCATGAATATCAGGCACAGCAAGCATTTTTCAAATGTTTAAAAGAGTTAAGTACTTTAGACGCCATCCTTGGCAATATCCCCGTTAATGAAGCGGTACAAAAAACACATGAATTATGTAGTGCTACGATGTTTCAAGCTGAAGCGACAGGGGATATTCGTATACAAATCCTTGGGCTTTTAGAAACCCCGGCCATGCAATTAGATGCGGTGTGGGCATTGAATATGAATGATCAGCATTGGCCTCCACCGGTGAAACCGAATCCATTATTACCAGCTGAATTGCAGCGTAGTCGCGGTACTCCAAATGCAAGCGGCAGTGTGCAAAGTGAGTTTGCCGCTTTGGTGCAACATCGTTTAATACAGTGCGCACCGGAAGTGGTATTTTCTTATGCATTAAAAGAAGATGATCGCGAACTGAGGCCATCACCATTATTGGCGGTGAATCAAATGGCGGATTCTATTGAGCCGATTGCAACCATTCAAACGCTTGCAGAAAGCTTGGCGCTACCTGCAGCCATGCAAATGCTGGATGACCATATTGCGCCAGCAGTGGAGTCAGGTGAAAAGATACGTGGTGGCGTGAAGTTATTTGCTACGCAGGCGATTTGCCCTGCTTGGGCTTTTTATCAATATCGTTTAGGTGCAGCTAAGCTTGAAACGCCAATAGATGGCTTGGATACCATGACC